>JAYWEM010000176.1:0-6700 GCA_043779265.1 bacterium
CACCGAAACCGCGGAAGGCGGTGTTGGGGGGGAGGTGGGTTCGGCAGGAGTGGGCCGTCGCTCGCACGTTGGGAACGAAGTAGCTGTTCGTCGCGTGGAACAGCGTGCGCTCGAGTACCGCAGGGGAGAGATCCGCTGCTGCACCGGCGTTCTGATGGAACGTCGCCTCGTACGCGAGGATGCGGAGGTCGGCGGTCAGGCCGATGCGGAAGTCGCTCGAGTAGGGGTGACGCTTGCCGGTCATCCGCATGTCGTCCATCCGGTGCATGCTCATCTTGACCGGCTTCTGCAGCACATGACTCGCGAGCGCGACGATCGCCGCCCACGCGTTGGCCTGATCCTCCTTGCCGCCGAAGCCACCGCCCAGACGAGTCACATCGACTTCGACTCGGTGCATCGGGATCCCGAGCACCCGTGCGATCGTGCGCTGGACGGCGGTCGGGCCCTGAGTCGAGGACGCGATGCGCAGGCTGCCGTGCTCGGTCGGGTAGGCGTACGCGCCTTGGGTCTCGATGTAGAGATGCTCCTGACCGTTGGTGTCCGCGCGCCCCTCGAAGATGTGCGTGCACTGCGCCCATGCGCCGTCGGGGTCGCCCATCTCGAACATCCGGGGCGGCACGATCCAGTGACCCTTGGCTCTCGCCACGCGCGGGTCGGTGATCACCTCGAGCGATTCGAACTCGTACGTCAGGAGGGATCTGGCCTCGCGAGCGATCTCCTCGGAGATGGCCACGACGATCACGACCGGCATGCCCCAGAAGTGGATCGTGTCTTCGGCAAGCAGCGGCTCATCGGGGACGATGCCGCCGATCTGGTTCTCGCCCGGGATGTCGCGCGCGGTGAGGACACGCACGACTCCAGGCAGTGCCTCGGCGCGAGACACGTCGACGGACCGCAGGTGTGCGTGCGCCACGGGGGCATCGCACGGCAGGGCGAACAGGGTCCCCTGCTGGACGACGAGATCGTCGAGGTAGAGCGATCGCCCGGTGACATGCCCTTCGGCGTCGATGTTCCTCACGCGAGTTGCTCCGGCGTGAAGTGTTCGGGGAACAAGGTCAGGAAGTGGGCGATGAGGAGTTGGTGCAGCAGGAGGCGCTTGTACTCGGCCGACCCGCGTGCGTCGTCGATCGGGGCGATCTCCTCCTGGGCGATGGCCAGAGCGGCCGAGACGGTCGCGGGCTCGAGCAGGCGCCCGACGAGTGCCTCCATCGTCCGCCTGAGCAGCAGCGGGATCGGTGCGACGCCGCCGGCGCTGATCCGCGCCGAACGGATCACGCCATCGACGACCTCGATCCTCGCCGCGGAGTTCACGCTGGCGATGTCGAGGTAGGTGCGCTTGCTCACCTTCTCGAAGCCGATCTGCGTGGCGGCATCGGGAAGCTGGAACCGGACCGAGCGGACCACCTCTTCGGCTGACTTCGAGAGAGTCTTGTATGCCGTGTAGAACTGGTCGAGTGGCAGTTCCCGCGTGTTCCCCGCTGGCGACCGAAGCGACAACACGCCACCGAGAGCGAGGAACAACGCGGTCAGGTCGCCGATGGGCGATGCGTTGACGAAGTTTCCGGCCAACGTCCCCATGTTGCGAATCGGGGTCGAGGATACGAGCAGGAGCTGGGACTCGAGTCGGGGAAGTCGCTTCAGCAGTGCGGGCGATTCGAGCAGGTCCGTGACGACAGCGGCTCCGCCGATCACGCACTGCCCTCCCTCCATACGGATGCCGCGCAACTCGCCGCTGTCGGCGAGGGGCGAGATCGCGGCGCGAGTCATGCCATCGTGCCGCTGCACGTAGAGGTCGGTGCCGCCCCCCAGATGCGTGGCTGAGATCCCCGCGTCCTGCGCGATCGTCGGGATCGCGCGGAGCCGGTCAGCGATGCCCAGGAACCAGTCAGGCAGGAACCCCTGGGCGACGGACCAGGCGAGAGGATCGGCCAGGTCCTTGTCCTTCAGCCGGACGGCGATCGTATGGGCGGCTCGCTCGATCGACTTGTAGCCCGTGCATCGGCAGATGTTGCCGTCGATCGCGCGCACGGCGAGTTCCGGGGTCATCGCCTGTCGGGACAGGCAGCAACCGCTCAAGGACACGACGAATCCCGGCGTGCAGAATCCGCACTGCGTGCCGTGTGCCTCGATCATCGCGTGCTGGACCGGCGAGAGGCCGGGAAGCGAGAGCCCCTCCACCGTCACCACGTGCTTGCCGTGCAGACTCGCGAGCGCGAGCAGGCACGAAGTCATCGAGCGGTACTCGAGACGGCCGTCGCGGAACTCACCCACGAGGACGGTGCAGGCGCCGCAATCCCCCTCGCGGCAGCCGATCTTGGTGCCGGGGAGTCCATTCGCATAGCGAATGACATCGAGCGCCACCGTCCCGGTCGGCGCATCGCTCTCGACCTGCAGATCGTTGAGCAGGAACGTCACCACCCTCAGTACTCCGCCCGGCTCGTGCTGGACTTCCACTTCTCGAACGCCACGAGCGCTTCGCCTCGAAGCACCTGCTTCGTCGAGAGTCGGCGCTCGCTGATCGGCCGGGCGATCTCCTCGTAGATGAACGCGTCATCGAACGAGATGGTGGCCGCATCTTCCTTGGTGGCGGCGAACCAGATGGCATCAGGTCTCGCCCAGTAGAGCGCTCCGAGGCACATCGGACACGGCTCGCAACTGCAGTAGACCTCGCAGCCGGCGAGTTGGTGAGAGCCGAGCACCTCACAGGCGAGCCGGATGGCGACGATCTCCGCATGCGCGGTGGGGTCGTTCGTCTCAGTCACCTGATTCGCACCCCGCGCGATGATCACGCCCTGCCGCACGACCACGGCACCGAACGGACCACCGCGACCACTCTCGACACTGTTGATGGAGAGTCGGATGGCCTCGCGCATGTGGGAATCGTGGGGATCGTGCGTCATCGGAACATTCTCGCTGAGTCGGGGTGGCGGCGAGGACCCGATGAGGGCCCCGAACGCTGGAGAGGAATGGGAGAGCCTACACGGTGCGAAGCCACTCGCTCAATCCCACGGGCACGATTCCCACGGGCACGTTTCCCACGGGCACGTTTCAGGGCTTCTTCGTGGCCTGCCAACCCACGACCTGCCAGCGGCCCTTGCGCTTCAGGAACATCCCGCTGTTCAGGTAGCTCGCCACCTGAGTGCTCTCCGGGCTCACCGTCGTCGCCACCAGGCGGAAGGCCACGAGCGCAGAGGTTCCGTAGACCTGGATCCGGACCTCCTCCGCCGCGAACCTCACCTGAGGGTCGGTTGCCGAGGGAGCGGGTGAGGCGGCGACGTCCCGGAGGATGTCGGCCTTGCCGACACGACGGCCCGAGGAGCCGGTGTAGATCAGGTCCTCCGCCCAGAAGCGCTCGTGGACGCTGAGCTCGTTGCGCGACGCGCCGGCAAGGAACTCGTCGAGCAAGGTCCGCAGGAGGCTCGCATCGGGCGACGGCGTGACGGCCGACAGCGTGACGGCCACAAGCAGGCTGGAGAGCAGCGGGATCATGCGGGAGTCCTCCGGGCGGCGGATGGAATGCGTGTCCGCCCGAATGAGGCACTGCAGCGAGGCACAGCGTCAACTGCGAGAACGGGTCGCGAGAGCGCCGCTCAGCGCACCTCGGCCGCGGCCTGGCGGATCCATCGCACGGTCTCGTCCGCACCATGGAAGCCCTTGGAGCTGACCACGCGGCCCGTGTGCGGGGAGAACACCACCAGCGTCGGGATCGATGAGACCTTGAACTGCTCCTTGAGAGCGGCGACGGCAGGGGAGTTCTCGCCGTCCTCTCGCTCGCGATCGATCACGGCCACGGGGATCACCGCCAATTGGACTGACCGGCCGAGGATCGAACTGCTGAAGACCTCGCTGCGCAGTTGCGTACCCTCGGGGCTCCACTCGGCTGTGAACTCGAGCAAGATCGCCTTGCCGTTGCCCTGCGACTGCGACATCGCCTGCTCGGGCGTCGTCCACGCCGACTGGATCTCACGCGGCTCGGACTCCGCGGGTGCCGGCTCCGTGCTCGGTGAGCCCATGCCGAAGGTCGCATCGACGGGCTGAACCGCTCCGCGTGTCTCCGGGGCACCGACGTCCGTTTGCGTGCCGATCGTCTCGACCGATGACTTGGCCGCAGGTTCGGGGAGTCGACCGATCAACCACACCGCGCCAAGCGCGACGGGAATCAGTGCGAGGAACCACAGCGGCGATACCGAACGCGAATCAGGCGATTCCGACATGAGGGCCTCCCGGTGAGGATGGACACCGGGAGGCATCGGCAGCTGAGCAGTTGGAATGAAGTGGCGGTTCAGGGGCCTTTCGGGGGCGCGTCCGCCGCGGCTGGCGTCCGCTTGGTCCAGACCCAGTCGATCGCGCGCGGTACGCCGTTCATCGAGCCTTCGATCCGGGCGTGCAGGCGGCCGTCCTCGGGGATCCAGTAGAGGACGCGCTGCGGGAAGTCATGGGTTGGGTTCTCGAACACCACGCGCTGGTCGGTCAGCTCGATCGAGACGAACCGAGTCACTGCGGCGCCGTTGGGACTGGCCAGGAAGGCCACTCGACCCGAGTCCGCGGCGACGATGCGCATGAAGTCGAACGACACGAGTCGCCCTTCCCGTGTGGCCTTCTGCATCCCGACCATCGCACCACCCGAGGGCGAACTCCAGGTCTCCTCGATCGCCGATCGGCCCATCGTGCCCGCCCACGTCCCCTCCATCCATGCGAGTCGAGCGAGTTCGTGATCGGGTTCCGCGCTGACGGGCGAGGTGATCGAGAGCAGCGTCCCCAACAAGCATCCCAAGGCGAGTCGTCTCATCGAGCACCCCCATTGATCGAGTCCGTCTGGGCATCCGGAAGGGGTCGAACAGTACTTCAAGAGCCCATCGGATGATACGCCCCGGATGCAGTGTGAGGTGCGCTCGTCTATCGTGGCCGGTGCATGCACGACGCTCACGAGTTCCTCAGGAATCTGGCGCTGGTGCTCGGAGTCGCGGCGCTGACCACGATCGTGTTCAGGCGGCTCCGGCAGCCGGTCGTCTTCGGCTATCTGGTGGCCGGTCTCATCGTCGGCCCCCACTTGTTCGTTCCGGTGGCCGCAAACCCGGACGTGATCCGAACGCTCTCCGAACTGGGCGTCATCCTGCTCATGTTCTCCCTCGGACTCGAGTTCAGCCTGAGGCGACTCGTCCGAGCGGGGTTGCCGGTCGTCATGGTGGCGGTCCTCGAGACGAGCTTCATGCTCTGGCTCGGGTTCGTCGCGGCCCAGTTGTTCGGATGGGGTTTGCTGGAGAGCGCGTTCGCGGGAGCCGCCGTGGCCATCTCCTCCAGCACCATCATCGTCAAGGCCTTCGCTGAGCAGGGTGTGAAGGGCAAGGTCGCCGACCTCGTGTTCGGCATCCTCATCATCGAGGATCTCATCGCCATCCTCCTGCTGGCGTTCCTGACTCCCGCCGCATCGGGACAGGCACTCCAGCCCGGGGAGTGGGGCGTGGCGGTCGTCCGACTGAGCGTGTTCCTAGTCGTTCTGATCGGTGTCGGGCTCCTTGTCGTCCCACGGCTGGTGCGGTTCGTCGTCCGGCTCGAACGACCCGAGACGACGCTCGTGGCCTGCATCGGGATCTGCTTCGGCTGCGCCTACCTCGCGCACTGGATCGGCTACTCCGTCGCGCTCGGCGCGTTCCTCGCCGGATCACTCGTGACGGAGTCGGGGGAGGGCGAGCGGATCCAACGGTTGGTGGAACCGCTGCGCGACATGTTCGCCGCCATGTTCTTCGTCTCCGTGGGCATGCTCATCGACCCCTGGGTCGTTCGGGACCACGCCGGCGCCGTCGTCGTGTTCAGTCTCATCGTGATGGGAGGCAAGATCCTCGCGGTCACTTTGAGTGCGTTCCTCACAGGAGCCGGAACGCGGACCTCAGCGCAAGTCGGCATGAGCCTCGCCCAGATCGGTGAGTTCTCATTCATCATCGCCGGCGTCGGGCTGGCCTCCGGCGCCACCTCCACTTCGCTCTATCCCATCATCGTCGCGGTCTCCGCCATCACCACGCTCACGACTCCGTGGTTCATCCGTTCCGCACCGGCGCTCGCAGCTCGGATCGATGGCAATCTCCCGAGGCCGTTGCAGACGTTCGTCGCGCTCTACGGTTCGTGGATCGAGACGATGCGCGCGCGTCCGGAGACGACGGCTCAGCGCGCCGAGGTCAATCACACGTTGCGGGTCCTTTCCATCGATGCGCTTTGCATCGCGGGGCTCTGCATCGCCGGCATCATCTCGGCCACGCCAGTCGGTGCATCGATCAGCGCGCGGACCGGTCAGCCGCTCATTCACACGCAGGCGATTGTGGTGATCGGCGCGCTCGTGCTGTGCATCCCGTTCTTCATCGGACTGCTGCGCACTGGGCGCGCGTTCGGACTCGCCATCTCGAGGCGGTCGTTCCCCGACCCCGAACCGGGCCGCCTGGACCTCGCTGCCGCGCCGAGGCGGGCATTCGTGACCACGATCCAGGTGACGATCCTGCTGGTGGCGGGCGCCGCGCTCGCGGCGGTCGTTCAGCCGTTCATGCCCCCGCTGGTCGGCTTGGCGGTGCTGGCTGTCGCCGTGGTGTCACTCGGGATCATCGTGCTGCGCACCGCCTCCGACCTCCAGGGACACGTGAAGGCCGCCGCCGAGGCGATCGTCACGGCGATCGGAAGGCAATCCGCCCCGGAGCGCGTGGGCGAGGGAGAA
>JAYWEM010000177.1:0-15824 GCA_043779265.1 bacterium
GCTGATCGCGTCGATCGCGATGGAGAAGGAACTGCGCTTCGCCATCCGTGAGGGCGGCCGCACCGTCGGTGCCGGCGTCGTCACCGAGATCGTGGAGTAGGTAACAAGGCCCGTTCGGGCGGCCATCGAGCCGCCGGAGAATCATGATGCGCGACCAGATCACTCTCGCCTGCAACGACTGCAAGCGGCGCAACTACATCAAGACCAAGAACAAGCGTCTGCACCCGGACCGGGCGGAGTTCAAGAAATTCTGCCCCACCTGCCGGAAGCACACGCCGCACAAGGAGACGCGGTAGGCCCTGTCCTGCTGCACCCGGCTTCGGCTGGGCTCCAGAAGACCGTTACGCCCGTGGCTCAATTGGTAGAGCACCGGTCTCCAAAACCGGGGGTTGGGGGTTCGAGTCCCTCCGGGCGTGCCATCCTTCCGATGGCGGCTCCCTCGGGAGTCCCGCTTTCGGAACGGCCCTAGCGGGCCAGAAGGTGAATGCATGTCAGCCATGGAGCAGTTCCGCGAGTACATGAAGGACGTCCGCGCCGAGTCGGCCAAGGTCAGCTGGCCCACTCGCGAGGAGCTCCGCGACTCCACCGTCGTGGTGATCGTGATGTGTCTCCTCATCATGGGCTTCATCGCGATCGTGGACCGGATCTTCGACTTCGCGGTTCGCCTCCTCTTCGGATGAGCGAGATCGATGCTCAGTCGCGTGGCGCCCTCGCTGGCGACCCGCTCTCGAAAGCTCCCATGAGCGAGATGAAGTGGTACGTGATCCACACGTATTCGGGTCACGAGAACAAAGTGAAGACGAATCTCGAGAAGGCCATCTCCACGGCGGATCTCCAGGACTCCTTCGGGCAGATCCTGGTGATGACCGAGGACGTGGTCGAGATGAAGGACGGCAAGCGCAAGACGACGCGCAAGAAGACGTTCCCGTCCTATGTCGTGGTCGAGATGAATCTCAACCCCGAAACGCGGTCGCTCGTTCAGAACGTGCCCGGGGTGACGCGATTCGTGGGATCGGGAACTCGTGAGACGCCGCTCAAGGAGAACGAGGTCAAGCGTCTCCTGGGTCAGTCCGAGGTCGGTAAGACCAAGGCGGCTCCGGAGGTGACGTTCTCGATCGGTGAGCATGTCCGGATCACCGATGGCCCGTTCAGCGCTTTCACGGGTGTGGTGGATGAAGTGAACAACGAGCGTGGCAAGGTGAAGGTCATGGTCAGCATCTTCGGCCGTGCGACGCCCGTCGAGCTGGACTTCCTTCAGGTCCAGTCGGTCTGAGAGTCCGGCCGGGTGAACCGGCCGCGAGGAGAGCAAGATGGCAAAGCCAGTCACCGCCTTGGTGAAGTTGCAGTGCAACGCTGGCGCCGCGACGCCGGCGCCGCCCGTGGGTCCTGCCCTCGGCCAGCACGGCATCAACATCATGGACTTCTGCAAGCAGTTCAACGCCCGCACCGAGGCGCAGCGTGGCCTGGTGATTCCGGTCGTCATCACGGTCTATAGCGACCGTTCATTCACGTTCATCACCAAGACGCCGCCTGCCGCGATCCTTCTCAAGAAGGCCGCGGGGCTCGAGAAGGCTTCGGGTGTGCCCAACCGCAACAAGGTGGGCAAGGTCACGCGTGTGCAGGTGCGTGAGATCGCGACGCTCAAGGCGCCGGATCTCAACTCGGCCACGGTCGAAGCAGCTGAACGCATGGTGATGGGCACGGCTCGGAGCATGGGTATCGAAATCGCCGACTGAGGCGATGCGCGCGCAGGCCGCTGGTTTGTCTGCACACGAAGGCGAAAGGCGGCAACGGCGCGAGACGCCGATGAAGCCCGAGCCGGGTACCGGGGTGACCCGGCACCAGGAGGAAGGAACCGCGATGGTCCGAATGGACAAGGAGTCGGCGGAGAAGGCGTTTGCCGGGAAGTCACCGCGCGAGATCTATGACTTCGTGCGCGCGATGATCGAGAAGGCCCCGGATGCCAAGATCAACGATCTGTTCGAGACGCTCGACTGGGTCGTGGCGAATGGTTTCGCCACGGCTGAGGAGCTCGAGGCAGTCGAAGAAGAGGGCGCTTAGGCCTCTGCCGTCTGCAGCACAGGCGCACGCATCAAGGTGTCACGCGCGCCGCTGGAGGGGATTCCCTCCGGGTATGGACACCATGGGAACAGCACGTGGGAGTGGCGGCGAACCCGCCACGTTGGAACCACGGGAGGATGCATGCCGAAGAACGGGAAGCGGTATCGCGCCGCGTTCGAACTCGCGAGCAAAGCGGGTGTCGTCAAGCAGTTGGCTGACGCCATCAAGCTCGTGAAGGAGACCGCTCGCGCGAAGTTCGACGAGACGATCGTGATCTCGTCGCACCTCGGCGTCGACCCTCGCCACGCGGATCAGTTGGTTCGTGGCACGGTCGTTCTGCCGCACGGCACAGGCAAGAGCCTGCGCGTGCTGGTGCTCGCGAAGGGTGACAAGGTGAAGGAGGCTCTGGACGCCGGCGCCGACTTCGCGGGAGCTGAGGACTTCGTCAAGAAGATCCAGGAAGGGTGGCTCGACATCGATGCCATCGTCGCCACGCCCGACATGATGGGCGAGGTCGGCAAACTGGGTCGAGTTCTGGGACCGCGCGGTCTCATGCCGAATCCGAAGAGCGGAACGGTCACCTTCGATGTCGTGAAGGCCGTGACCGAGCTCAAGGCCGGCAAGATCGAGTTCCGCGTGGACAAGGGCGCCAATGTGCATGCGCCGGTCGGCAAAGCGTCTTTCTCCGAGGACAAGCTCCTCGAGAATGCGCGCGCCTACCTGCGTGAGCTGATGCGTTCGAGGCCGTCCGCGGCCAAGGGCGCCTACATGAAGAGCCTGACCATCAGTTCGACGATGGGGCCGGCCATCACCCTCGACCCGACGGCCGCCACGGCCGACCTGGTCTAGGAGGAGAACCACGATGCCGACCCCAGAGAAAGAACTGACGATCCAGGCCGCGCAGAAGCGGCTGGATGGCGTGACCGGGATCTACCTCGCGGACTTCACCGGTATGACGGTGGAGAAGCTGTCGCTGCTGCGCACGCGCTGCCGCGAACAGGGGATCCAGTTCCATGTCATCAAGAACACGCTGCTGAAGCGCGCCTTCAACAGCAACGGCATCACGGCTCTGGATGACCATCTCGTCGGACCGACGGGTGTGGTGTTCAGCGCGGCGAGTGCGACGTCCCCGGCGAAGGTGCTGGCCGACTTCGCCAAGGAGCACGAGAGGCCCCGTATCAAGGCCGCGATCGTCGATGGCAAGTTCTTCGACGACAAGGCGATCAAGGTGCTGGCCTCGCTCCCGAGTCGCGAAGTGCTGCTGTCGCAGGTGCTGGCCACGTTCATCGCGCCGATGACCCAGTTCCTCGCATTGGTCAACGCGACGCTGGCGACGCCCGCCAACATGGCGGACGCGCTGCATCGCGAACGATCCAAGTCCTCCTGAACCTGACTTCCCGGGCCCTCGGGCCCGCCCTCGATGTCCCTACCCCGCCGGAAACGGCGATTGAATAAGGAGAATCACCACCATGTCGACCACGATCGATCAGGTGCTCGACCTCATCGGCAACATGACGGTGCTCGAGCTCTCTGAGCTGAAGACGAAGTTCGAGGACAAGTTCGGTGTCACGGCTGCTGCCCCGATGATGGCGATGCCCATGGGCGGCGGCGGCGGCGCTGCCGCGGTTGAGGAGCAGACGGAGTTCACGGTCGTCCTCTTGGCTGCCGGCGACAAGAAGATCCAGGTCATCAAGGTCGTCCGCGAGTTGACGGGTCTGGGCCTCAAGGAGGCGAAGGACCTGGTGGACGGCGCGCCGAAGAACGTGAAGGAAGGCGTCAGCAAGGATGATGCTGCCAAGATGAAGGCCTCGCTCGAGGAGCAGGGCGCCAGCGTCGAGATCAAGTGATCCGATTTGTCTCCTGACCTCACTGTCGTCGCGAACCCGGGTCCCCACGAGGGAGCCGGGGTCGCGGCGTCGGAGGCGGGAACGGATCTCCGGGACCGATCGTCGTCGGTCCTTCGCAGAGCGGCGGGGCCCGCAGCCGCGGTGACCCCCGTGTACCGAGCAGCCGCACCGTCCACCCACGGTGCGATCGAGGTCACGTAGAGCCCACGCAGTCCAAGCGCGCCTCATCGGTGAGCGCGCTCGCAGAAAGGCGGAACGGCTTTGAAGACAGCACGCCGCAAAGAGCGGAAGAGCTTCTCGAAGATCAATCAGGAGTGGGACCTCGAGATCCCGAATCTGCTGGAAGTCCAGCTCAAGAGCTTCCGGGACTTCCTCCAGCTGGAGGCGGATCCGATCCGCCGCCGCATGGAAGGCCTCCAGGAGGTGTTCCATGGAGTGTTCCCGATCGACGACACGCGCGGGCTCTTCTCGCTCGAGTACGTCGCCTACGAGATCGGCGACCCCAAGTACACGATGCAGGAGTGCATCGAACGTGACCTCTCGTTCTCGGCGCCCCTCAAGGCGCGCCTCCGCCTGATCTCCCGCGAGGAGGTCGATGGCGTCAAGCGCGACAAGGACGTGATCGAGCAGGAGGTGTACCTGGGCGAACTGCCGCTCATCACCGAGAGCGGCACATTCATCATCAATGGAGCGGAGCGCGTCATCGTCTCGCAGCTCCACCGTTCGCCTGGCGTGTTCTTCGACGAACTCACGCACCCGAACGGCAAGCAGCTCTACACCGCGCGCATCATCCCGTACCGCGGCTCCTGGGTGGAGTTCAGCCTCGACGTCAACGACATCATGTATGTGCACATCGACCGCAAGCGCAAGCTCCCGGTCACGGTGCTGCTGCGCGCCCTCGGCTTCGTGGGTGACGGCGAGATCCTGCGCCTCTTCTACGAGGAGGAGGGGATCGACGTGCGCGGCAAGAAGGCGGAGACCGCCCTCGGCCGCGTGTGCGCCCAGGACCTGATGGACGAGTCGACGGGCGAGATCCTGCTCGAGGCCAACGAGGAGATCACGGCCGAGAAGGTCGAGATGCTCAAGAAGGGCGGACTCGCGCAGCTGCAGGTGTTCGTGATCCCGCACCAGGACGATGCCGACGTCGTCCGCAACACGCTGCGCAAGGATCAGACGAAGACGCAGGAGGATGCGCTGCACCGCATCTACAACCTGCTGCGTCCGGGCGAGCCGCCGCGGGCCGACTCGGCGCGCGAGATCCTCAACAAGCTGTTCTTCAACCCCAAGCGCTACGACTTGGCGCGCGTCGGCCGCTACAAGCTCAACCAGAAGCTGCCGCACGATGCGCTGCTGCCGGATCGTGACTTCCGCAAGCGCCTCGGCCTCGGCATCCCCGGTCTCGAGCACACGACGCTGTGCCGTGAGGACTTCATCGTCATCGTGAAGTACCTGCTGCTCCTGCGCACCGGTGGCGCTCTCGTCACCGGCCGCGGCGACGAGCCGGCGATCACGGACGATATCGATCACCTCGGTAACCGTCGCGTGCGCTCGGTGGGCGAGCTGCTGGCGAACCAGTTCAACATCGGACTGGCGCGCATGGCCCGCATCATCCGTGAGCGCATGTCGCTCCAGGATCAGGAGCAGATCACACCGACGGACCTCGTGAACTCGCGCACCATCTCGGCCGTGATCCAGAGCTTCTTCGGATCGAGCCAGTTGTCGCAGTTCATGGATCAGACGAACCCGCTGGCGGAGCTGACGAACAAGCGCCGCCTCTCGGCGCTCGGACCGGGCGGCCTCACGCGCGACCGGGCCGGCTTCGAGGTGCGTGACGTTCACTACACGCACTACGGCCGTGTCTGCCCGATCGAGACGCCGGAAGGTCCGAACATCGGTCTGATCTCGTCGCTCTCGACGTACGCCAAGGTCAACGAGTTCGGCTTCCTCGAGACGCCGTACTTCCGTGTCCAGAAGGGGCAGGTCGATCGCAAGCGTCCCGAGTTCCTCGCGGCCGACGTCGAGGACCGTGCGCGCATCGCGCCGGCCAACACGCCGTTCGACAAGTCCTCGGGCAAGCTGGGCGAGCCGATGCTCACCGTGCGGTATCGCGGTGAGTACCCGACCGTCGACCAGAACGAAGTCGAGTACATGGACGTGTCGCCGATCCAGCTGGTCTCACCGGCCGCGGCGCTCATCCCGTTCCTCGAGCACGACGACGCCAACCGTGCGTTGATGGGCTCGAACATGCAGCGTCAGGCGGTGCCGCTCCTGGTGACGGAGGCTCCGCTCGTCGGGACCGGCCTCGAGGACAAGGTGGCGCAGGACTCGGGTGCGCTCGTGTTGGCGCGTCGCAAGGGCGTCGTCGAGTTCGTCTCGGGCGAGATGATCGCCGTGCGCTACGAGCGCGACGAGAACGAGCCGCCGGTGGACTATAGCGAGCACCAGAACCTCGACCTCTATCGCCTCACCAAGTTCCGCCGCTCGAATCAGGACACGTGCCTGAACCAGCGCCCGGTGGTGATCGAGGGTCAGAAGCTCAAGAAGGGTCAGGTCATCGCCGACGGTCCAGCCACCCGTGACGGGGAGCTGGCACTCGGGCGCAACGTGCTCTCGGCGTTCATGCCGTGGGCCGGCTACAACTACGAGGACGCCATCCTGGTGAGCGAGAAGCTCATCCAGAACGACGTCTTCACCTCGATCCACATCGAGGAGTTCGAGCTGCAGGTACGCGACACCAAGCGCGGGGTCGAGGAGATCACGCGCGAGATCCCGAACGTCTCCGAGGAAGCGGTCAAGCACCTCGACGAGGAGGGCATCATCCGCATCGGTGCCAAGGTCCGTCAGGGCGACATCCTCGTGGGCAAGGTGACGCCGAAGGGCGAGCAGGAGCTGAGCCCGGAGGAGCGCCTGCTCAAGGCGATCTTCGGCGACAAGGCCGGCGACGTCCGTGACGCTTCGCTCAAGGCGCCTCCCGGCATGGATGGCATCGTCATCGACATCAAGGTCTTCTCGCGCCGCGAGAAGGACGAGACCACCAAGCAGCAGGAGAAGAAGAAGATCGAGAAGCTGCGCCGCGAGTCCAAGAAGGAGCGCGAGCGTGTGGCCGATGTGCGCGTGGCGACGATCCGCGAGACGCTCGACGGTCTGTTCGTGAACGTGCTGAAGAGCGCCTCGACTGGCGACCCGCTCGCCAAGAAGGGACGCAAGTACGCCGCGGACTTCATCGATGAGATCGATCTCGACGACCTCGCCTGGGGGACTCCGGTCACCGAGGACGAGAAGGTCAATGAGCGCTTCTGGGCGGCGATGGACGGTGCACAGCACGCGTTCACCCGTTGCGAGAAGGAGCTGGAGAAGGAGATCGAGAAGGTCACGCGTGGCGACGAATTGCCGCCGGGCGTGGTCAAGCTCGTCAAGGTCTACATCGCCAAGAAGCGCAAGCTCTCGGTGGGCGACAAGATGGCCGGCCGACACGGCAACAAGGGTGTCGTCGCGCGCATCGTGCCTGTCGAGGACCTGCCCTACCTGCCCGACGGGCAGGTGGTCGAGATCGTCCTCAATCCGCTCGGCGTGCCCTCGCGAATGAACATCGGGCAGATCCTCGAGACGCATCTCGGCTGGGCCGCGCATCACCTTGGCTACACGTGCGCGACGCCGGTGTTCGCAGGCGCCACGCTCGACGAGATCAAGGGCCAGTTGCGCGAGGCGGGCCTGCCGGAGACCGGCAAGACCGAACTGCGTGATGGCCGTTCCGGTGACGGATTCGATCAGCCGGTCACGGTGGGCTACATGTACATGCTGAAGCTGAGCCATCTCGTGGATGACAAGATCCACGCGCGCTCGACGGGTCCGTACTCGCTCGTCACGCAGCAGCCGTTGGGCGGCAAGGCGCAGTTCGGTGGTCAGCGATTCGGCGAGATGGAGGTGTGGGCGCTCGAGGCATACGGCGCGGCCTACACGCTGCAGGAGTTGCTCACGGTCAAGAGCGACGACGTCGCCGGCCGGTCGCGCATCTACGAGGCGATCGTGAAGGGCGAGAACCCGCCCGAGCCCGGCACGCCGGAGTCGTTCAACGTGCTTGTGAAGGAACTGCAGAGCCTCTGCCTCGAAGTCCAATTCGAAGAGGTCCACTGACCGACCGGCTGCGCAGGCCAGGCCTGAATCCCGGGAGCCCCGATCGGGCGCCGAGGGAGAGGCCGGAAGGAGAGCATTCATGATCCAGGACACCGATCTCCAGCGGACGCTGAATTCGGCTGCCGGCAAGCTCGGTTTCGGTCGCTTCGAGGACCGGGACCAGCGCCGCAAGCTGAGCTTCAACCAGATCCGCATTCGTCTGGCTTCGCCGGACGTGATCCGCAGTTGGTCGCATGGCGAGGTCACGAAGCCCGAGACGATCAACTACCGCTCGTTCAAGCCGGAGAAGGACGGTCTCTTCTGCGAGAAGATCTTCGGACCGGTCAAAGACTGGGAGTGCAACTGCGGTAAGTACAAGCGCATTCGCTACCGCGGGGTCGTCTGCGACCGTTGCGGTGTCGAGGTGACGCAGGCGAAGGTGCGCCGCGAGCGGCTCGGACACATCGAGCTGGCGGTGCCGGTCTCGCACATCTGGTTCTTCAAGGGCGTTCCGTCGCGCATCGGGCACCTGCTCGACATGAGCATCCGTGACCTCGAGCGCATCCTCTACTACGAGTCGTACGTGGTGATCGATCCGGGCAAGACCGGATTCAAGAAGAAGGAGATCATCACCGAGGACCTGTACGCCGAGACGATGGAGGAGCAGCCCGAGTCGGGCTTCAAGGCCAAGATGGGCGCCGAGGCCATTCGTGACATGCTCGGTGAGCTCGACCTCGATGACCTTTCGACCGAGCTGCGCGCGCAGTCCAAGATGGAGACGTCGGCGCAGCGCAAGAAGGACCTGCTCAAGCGCCTGCGCATCGTCGAGGCCTTCCGCCACAGCGGCAACCGTCCGGAGTGGATGATCCTCGAGTGCGTTCCGGTGCTGCCGCCGGACCTGCGCCCGCTGGTGCCGCTCGAGGGTGGACGCTTCGCCACGTCGGATCTGAACGACCTCTACCGCCGCGTCATCAACCGCAACAACCGGTTGAAGAAGCTCATGGACATCAAGGCGCCCGAGGTCATCCTCCGTAACGAGAAGCGCATGCTCCAGGAGGCCGTCGACGCACTGTTCGACAACGGTCGCCGCAGCCGCGCCGTGCGCGGTCAGGGCAACCGCCCGCTCAAGTCGCTGTCCGACATGCTCAAGGGCAAGCAGGGGCCGGTTCCGTCAGAACCTGCTCGGCAAGCGCGTGGACTACTCGGGTCGTTCCGTGATCGTGGTCGGGCCGGAGCTCAAGCTCAACCAGTGCGGTCTGCCCAAGAACATGGCGCTCGAACTGTTCAAGCCGTTCATCATCCGCAAGCTCGAGGACCGCGGCTACGTCCAGACGGTCAAGAGTGCCAAGCGTCTCGTTGAGCGTGAGAAGCCCGAGGTGTGGGACATCCTGGGTGAGATCATCGAGAACCATCCGGTGCTCCTCAACCGCGCGCCCACGCTGCACCGCCTCGGCATCCAGGGCTTCGAGCCGGTGCTGGTCGAAGGAAAGGCCATCAAGATCCATCCGATGGTCTGCCAGGCCTTCAACGCCGACTTCGATGGCGACCAGATGGCCGTGCATGTGCCGCTGTCGTTCGAGGCGCAGATCGAGACCAGCCTGCTCATGCTGAGCACGCAGAACATCCTGTCGCCGGCCAGCGGGCGTCCGCTCGCGACGCCGCACCAGGACATCGTGCTCGGTTGCCACTACCTGACCAAGGATCGTGGCGACGCGCTGAACCCGCGTGCGGCCGAGGCGAAGCTCGATGCCGAGGATCCGCGCCGGTTGCGCACGTTCTACAGCCCGCTGGAAGTGCGCGCGGCGTTCGACAATCGCGAGGTTTTGCTGCATGCGCGCATCGCGCTCAAGTCCAAGAGCGTCCCGGTCAGCAAGGCCCACCCGAGCGGTTGGGAAGTGACCACCGCGGGCCGTGTGATCTTCAATGAGGTCATTCCGGACGACCTCGGGTTCATCAATAAGACGATGACCAAGAAGACGCTCGAGGCCATCGTAGGCGAGTGCTTCTCCCGTCTGGGCAGCGAGGTCACGTCCGACCTGCTCGACGCGCTGAAGGACCTCGGGTTCAAGTACGCGACCCAGGGCGCCTTCACCGTGGGCATCGACGACGTGCGTATCCCCAAGGAGAAGGACGACATCATCGCCGGGGCCCGCACCGAGGTCGAGAAGATCAACAAGGCCTATCGCGACGGCGCCATCACCGAAGGTGAGCGCTATAACAAGGTCATCGATACGTGGACGCACGCCACGACGCAGGTCGAGCACGTCACGTTCGAGGGTCTTCGCAGCGAGAACGACGGGTTCAACCCGATCTTCATGATGGCCGACTCCGGATCGCGTGGTAATCGCGAACAGATCCGTCAGCTGGCCGGTATGCGCGGACTGATGGCCAAGCCGCAGAAGAAGGTCACCGGCGGCATCGGCGAGATCATCGAGTCGCCGGTCGTCCACAACTTCAAGGAAGGCCTCACGGTGCTCGAGTACTTCATCTCGACGCACGGTGCGCGTAAGGGGCTGGCCGACACGGCGCTCAAGACGGCCGATGCCGGTTACTTGACCCGACGACTCGTCGATGTGGCGCAGGACGTCATCATCAACGAAGAGGATTGCGGCACGATCCGTTCGCTCGAGATCAAGGCTCTCAAGGATGGTGAGGACGTCATCGAGCCGTTGGCCGACCGCGTGCTTGGTCGCGTTGCGGCGAGTGATATCGTCCACCCGCTGACGAACGAGTTGATCGTCGAGAACGGCCAGCTCATCGACGAGGTCTGCCAGAAGGCGATCGCGGAGGCTGAGAAGGCCGGACTGCTGCTCATGCGCATTCGCTCGGTGCTGACCTGTGATGCACGGCACGGCACGTGCGCGCGTTGCTACGGTCGCAACCTGGCGACCGGGCGCAGCTCCGATCTCGGCGAGGCGGTGGGTGTCATCGCTGCGCAGTCGATCGGCGAGCCGGGTACGCAGCTGACGCTGCGCACGTTCCACATCGGCGGTACGGCCAGCCGTATCGTCGAGCAGTCGCGCACCGAGGCGAAGGAGGCGGGCACGCTCCGCTTCGAGGGCCTCGAGGTCGTCCGCTTCGAGGGCGAGTCGGCGCGGCCCTCGTGGGTGTGCGTCACCCGCTCGGGCGAGATCCACATCACCGACGCTGATGGACGGCTGCGGCAGCGCTACCAGGTGCCGTACGGCGCCCAGTTGCCGGTGCAGGATGGCGACTCGGTCAAGGCCGACACGCTGCTGTTCGAGTGGGACCTCTACAACAACCCGATCGTCAACGAGCATTCGGGCGTGGTTCGCTTCATCGACGTGAAGGAGAAGGTCACCGTCCGCGAGGAAGTGGACGACACGTCGGGTAAGAAGCTGCTGGTCATCATGGAGGACCGTAACAAGGAACTGCAGCCCGCCATCGACATCATCGACGGCAAGGGGCACAAGCTGGCGCACTATCCGCTGCCGGCCGGTGCACGGCTCGAGGTCCTCGATGGTCAGCGGGTCGCCGCCGGCGAGGTGCTCGTCAAGACCCGTCGTGAGGCGTCCAAGACCCGAGACATCACGGGCGGTCTGCCGCGCGTCGCCGAGCTGTTCGAGGCCCGTCGGCCGAAGGATGCCGCCATCGTGGCCGAGATCGACGGCACGATGGAGTACATCGGAGTCACGCGAGGCATGCGCAAGTTCGTGGTCCGGCCGGTTGAAGTGGATCTCGACGTGCAGGAGGTCCTCATCCCGCAGGGTCGTCACATCTACGTCCAGGACGGCAGCGTCGTCCGGGCCGGCGATCGACTGACCGAGGGACCGATCAACCCGCACGACATCCTCAAGGTTCGTGGCAAGGAAGCGGTTCAGGAGTACCTGGTCAACGAGATCCAGGAGGTCTACCGACTCCAGGGTGTGCGTATCGACGACAAGCACATCGAGGTCATCGTCCGCCAGATGCTCCAGAAGGTGCGGATCGAGGATCCGGGCAACACCTCCTTCCTCGAGAACGAGCCGGTCGACCGGTTCGTCGTCATGGAGGAGAACGAGCGGATGAACGCCGAGGGTCAGCAGCCGGCTACTTTCCAGCCGCTCCTGCTGGGTATCACCAAGGCGTCGCTCTCCACCGAGAGCTTCATCTCGGCGGCCTCCTTCCAGGAGACCACCCGCGTTCTGACCGAAGCGGCCATTCACGGCAAGGTGGACGTCCTCCGGGGACTCAAGGAGAACGTCATCATCGGGCATCTGGTGCCCGCCGGGACGGGTCTGCAGTCCTACCGCCGAGTCCGTCTCGAGGCCGAGAGAGAGGTCGCTCCGCTCGCCCTCCCGGTGGAGGACGAGGGCGCGAAGACCGCTTGACAAGAGAAGTTATGTTCACGTAGATTGCCCGGTCTGCGCGTTCACGGCGGGAGTCGTACTACATGATGCCGTGCCCACAGCCGCGCGATCCCGAAGATTCCATATTGATTTGATTCCGGGGGTTTCACTGTGCCGACTTTGAGCCAGCTTGTCCGAAAAGGACGGCGGCCACAGAAGACCAAGACGGGTGCGCCTGCTCTCAAGGCCAGCCCGCAGAAGCGTGGCGTGTGCACTCGCGTGTACACCACCACGCCCAAGAAGCCGAACTCCGCGCTGCGCAAGGTGGCGCGCGTCCGGCTCGTGAATGGAATCGAAGTGACTGCATACATCCCTGGCGAGGGCCATAACCTGCAGGAGCACAGCATCGTGCTCATTCGCGGGGGCCGTGTGAAGGATCTGCCCGGCGTGCGTTATCACATCGTGCGCGGCACCCTCGATACCAGCGGAGTGAGCGGCCGTAAGAAGAGCCGTTCCAAATACGGCACCAAGTCGAAGTAAGGAAGCTTCGCACGCGCGACGGCCATGAAGGTCGGCGCGCGTGCGTTTCGTCGCCGCCCTGTTGAGGGCGCGAGATCACGAGAGGAAAGATCATGCCTCGCAAGGGTGGGGTGTTCCGTCGAGAATCCGTGGCGGATCCCAAGTACGACAGCGTCCTGGTGACGCGTTTCATCAACAGCATCATGAACGGTGGGAAGCGCTCGGTTGCCGAGCGTCACTTCTACGGCGCCATGACCATGGTCGAGCAGAAGACCGGTCAGGAGGCGATGGCCGTTCTCAAGCTGGCGATGAACAATGTGAAGCCGGTCCTGGAAGTGAAGTCCCGCCGAGTCGGCGGTGCCAACTACCAGGTCCCGGTCGAAGTTCGTCCCGAGCGCCGCAATGCGCTCGCTACGCGCTGGGTCATCACCTACGCCCGTCAGCGGAACGACCAGACATTCGCGGAGAAGTTCGCGAACGAGATCATGGCCGCCGCTCGCAACGAAGGTGGAGCTGCCAAGAAGCGCGAGGACACGCACAAGATGGCTGAGGCCAACAAGGCCTTCGCGCACTACCGCTGGTAACCCCGATGTGACCAAGGTCGGCCCCGCGCCGACCTGGGTGATGCGCCCGACAGCGCCCGCCTCCCCCGTCCACCGGAACTCATGCCTCATCACCGCTTTCTCTTCGGGAAAGGCAGGTGGTGCTCCAGAAGTCCTGATCGCTCTGAAACGAAGGATCATCGTTCGATGCCTCGGCAGACTGTGCTTTCGCGGTACCGCAACATCGGGATCATGGCCCATATCGACGCCGGCAAGACCACCTTGACCGAGCGCGTGCTTTTCTATACGGGCCGCATCCACCGCGTGGGCGAAGTGCACGAAGGCGCCGCCACGATGGACTGGATGGAGCAGGAACGAGAGCGCGGTATCACGATCACCTCCGCCGCGACCACCTGCCTCTGGCGCGACCACCGCGTCAATATCATCGATACGCCCGGCCACGTGGACTTCACCGTCGAGGTCGAGCGCTCCCTGCGCGTTCTGGACGGCGCGGTCGCTGTGTTCTGCGCCGTTGGCGGTGTCGAGCCGCAGTCCGAGACCGTGTGGCGCCAGGCGGACAAGTACAACGTCCCGCGCATCGCGTTCGTCAACAAGATGGATCGCGTCGGCGCGGACTTCGACAACGTCGTCGGAATGATGCGCGATCGCCTGGGTTCCAAGGCGGTGCCGCTGCATGTCCCCATGTTCGCGGGCGACACGTTCACCGGCACCATCGACCTCGTGCAGATGATCTCGATCACGTACGACGAGTCGAGCCAGGGAACCACGATCATCGAGGGTGATATCCCGCGCGATCTGGCCGAGATGGCCAACGAGGCGCGTTTCCACCTGCTCGAGGCGGTCGCCGAGTACGACGAGCAGTTGCTCGATGACTACCTCAACGAGAAGCCCTACACCTCCGACGACCTCATGCGCGCCATCCGCAAGGGCACGCTGGCGGGCGCGATCAACCCGGTGCTATGCGGCTCCGCGTTCAAGAACAAGGGCGTCCAGCGTCTGCTCGATGCGGTCGTCGACTACCTGCCGTCGCCGCTCGACAAGCCGCCCATCAAGGGCCACGACTCGACGACGTTCGAGCACATCGAACGCTTGCCCGACGACAAGTCGCCATTCTCGGCACTCGCGTTCAAGATCATGACGGACCCGTATGTCGGGCGCCTGACGTTCTTCCGTGTTTACTCGGGCATGTGCACGACGGGCGACGGCGTCCTGAACTCGACGACGGGTAATCGTGAGCGCATCGGTCGAATGGTGCAGATGCACGCGAACAAGCGCGAGGAGATCACCGAGGTGCTCACCGGTGACATCGCGGCCGGCATCGGCTTCAAGAAGGTCACCACCGGCCACACGCTCTGCTCGCAGGACCACCCGATCGTGCTCGAGGCCATGACGTTCCCCGAGCCGGTCGTCGACGTGGCGATCGAGCCGAAGTCAAAGCTCGACGAGGAGAAGATGTCGACCGCGCTGCAGCGTCTGGCCGAAGAGGATCCGACGTTCCGCGTGCGCACCGACGAAGAGACGTCCCAGACGGTCATCTCCGGGATGGGCGAGCTCCACCTCGAGATCATCGTCGATCGCATGAAGCGCGAGTTCACAGTCGACGCCAACGTCGGCAAGCCGCAGGTCGCCTATCGCGAGACGATCACCCAGTCCGCCAAGCAGCGTCACCGGTTCATCCGGCAGACGGGTGGCAAGGGTATGTTCGGCGATGTCACCATCGAGATCATGCCGCTCGAGGCCGGTTCCGGCTTCCAATTCGAGAACAAGATCGTCGGCGGCTCGATTCCCAAGGAGTACATCCCGGCGGTCGAGAAGGGCATCGAGGAAGCGCTCAAGAGCGGCATCGTCGCCGGTTATCCAATGGTGGATCTCCAGGTGGACCTCGTGGACGGCTCGTATCACGACGTCGACTCCTCGGAAATGGCGTTCAAAATCGCCGGTTCGATTGCGTTCAAGGAAGCCTGCGCCAAGGCCAAGCCGCGTCTGCTCGAGCCGGTCATGGATGTCGAGGTGGTGACGCCCGAGGAGTACATGGGCGACATCATCGGCGACCTGTCGTCACGCCGTGGCCGTATCGGCGGCATGTTCCAGCGGAGCTCGGCGCGCGTCATCGCGGCGTCGGTGCCACTGGCGGAGATGTTCGGCTACGCCACGCGGATGCGTTCGATCTCGCAGGGCCGTGCTGTCTACTCCATGCAGTTCTCACGGTACGAGGCGCTGCCTCTGGCCGTGGCTGAGGAGATCATCGCGAAGGCGAAGAGCTGATCGGATAGGGAGGCGCCACGAGCGCCCCGTGTGTGGTGTCCACCGGAATTGAGTGAGAAGGAGTACTGAAGATGGCGAAGGCGAAGTTCGAGCGGAACAAGCCGCACGTGAACGTGGGGACGATCGGCCACGTGGACCATGGCAAGACGACGCTGACGGCGGCGATC
>JAYWEM010000178.1:0-15750 GCA_043779265.1 bacterium
AGGCGGCCGTCCCGCGACATCGCCACCCACGCGATGAGCGCAGCGGCACCGAACGACAACGCCCATGCCGCCGCCGCCGTCGCAGCCGACGGCGAATGCGGCAGCACGAAGAAGAGCGCCACCAGGAGCACGATCCCGGCGCCCGCTTGGGCCAACGCCAGTGTGCGGAAGTCCTCGTAGCCGCGCAGCGCCCAATCCGGAAGCAGTCCGATCGTCGCGAAACTCAGGCCCGCTGCCGCGAGCGGCATCCGCATCGGCTCGGGCACGAGCGCGAGTGCAGGCAGCGCGACCACCGAGAGCCAGCCTGCCGCGCGCATGCGAGCGAAGAGCAGCGACGTCGTGATGCCGGGGGCATCGTCGGGCCGATCGCGCCTGGCCGAGAGCAGTTCACGCGTCGCGAATCCCGAGTTGGCCGACGCGTCCGCGATCAGCCAGACGTATTGCGCCACGCTCAGCGCCAGCGCGAAGCGGCCGTACTCCTCGACACCGAGCCAGCGCGCCGAGACCAGCGCCAGTGCGAGGGATCCTCCGCGTGCGAATCCGTCCGCGACGAGATTCCACGCCACACGGTCCGCGAGTTGACGTCGCCAGCTGCAGCCCGCGACGGGCGCACCGAGTGCGGGAGCGCTCACGCCGCCTGCGCCTCGGGCTCGGCCGTCTCCGAAGCCATCGACGAAGCGCGAAGACCCGTCCACAGGCTGCCGAGGGCAGCGAGCAGTCCGAGTGCGATGCCTGCAGCGACGATGACCGCTTTGCGAGGTGCGCTCGCGAACGCGGGCGTCACGGCCGCGTCGAGCACGTTCAGAACTGGGACGTCGCGCTGCTCATCGACACGCGCCAGCTCGTGCTGGCGCGTCAACGCCAGGACGATCTCCTCCTGCGTGCGAGCCTCTCGCGCGAGCCGCGCGGCTTCGAGTGCGAGCCGCGGATTGCTGCCGCGAAGATTGGACTCCCGAAAGCCACGCAGGGACTCCTCGGCACGCACCAACCGATGCTGCGCCTCGGTCAATCGCTCCTCGATGAACCGACGTTGTGCCCCGGCCTGCGTCGTCATGCTGTTCACGAGGACATGCTGGAGTTCGCTGCAGGCGGCATTGGCAACGGCCGCGGCGCGGACGGGATCGCCGTCCTGGTAGCCGATGCGCAGCAGATTCGTCCTGCGGTCGAGCGCGATGTCGAAGCGCTCACGCAATGCCACGAGCGCCTGCTCGGTGCGCTGCGGAGTCGCCGTTCCCGGCACAAGCCACACCCGGAGTGGGCGTGACTCCCCTCGTGCGTCAGGAAACGGCTTCTCCAGCAGCGCGCCGAGTAGACGCCGGCTGCGCAGGATGTCCGGATAGGTCAGGGCATTGCTCGAACTGCCGCGCGAAGGGAGCCCGAGGGCCTCCGCGGAGAGACTGAGTTGATCGAGTGCCGAGCCGCCGTTGCGCGGCGCCTCGAGCAGCGAGGCGGTGGCGATGTAGGTGCGCGGCAGCACGAAGGCGAGTGCTGCTCCCACGATTGCTCCCGCGATCGTGCCGATCAACAGACGCCGACGATGCGGCCACAGCGATCGCACCCGTTCGGCCCAGCTCGGGCTGCCATCGGCCGGCGGAGGCACGGCGAACGTGTGCGCGATCCGCACGTGCTGCTCGGAGGGCTCGTGACGACTCACTTGCCACCCTGACTGACGAGGAAGTAGGTGGTCGCGGCGCTCGCCACGATGCTCATCACGGTCGCGATGTCCTTGAGGCCGTCACTCTTCTCCTCGGCCAAACGAGCGGGCACGAGGATGCGGCTACCGGGCTCCGGCCGTCCGCCCTTGCGAACGCGTCCGGACGGCGACATCACGACGACGCCGCGCCGATTCGCATCGGCCCGGAAGCCGCTTGCCTGCGTGATGTAGTGAGCCACGCTCGCGCCGGGCTGATACAGCGCGGTGACCGGGTTGAGCACGGCACCCTCGATCATGACGGTGGGCGTGTGGCGCGGCACGATCAGCGTGTCGCCCGGCATCAGGATCAGGTCATGGCGGCTGGCGTTCTGACGCATCGCCCGGGGCAGTTCGATCGCCAGCCGGGCTCCACTCAGACGCGAGAAGCGTGCGCCTTGGGCATAGGCCTCGGGAGTCAGGCCGCCCGCGCGCTTCATCAGGTCACTCAGGCGCTCATTGCGGCGCGTGAGCGTGTAGGTGCCGGGGAAGCGGACCTCGCCATCCAGCACCACGAACTCGGGCTCGCGGTACTCGGGGTTGCGGCGGATGAACACGGCGTCGTGCGCCTGCAGCGCGAACGAGGAGGCCTCGACACACCGCGTCAGATCGCGCTGCAGCGGCACCTGCAGCGTGTCGGCGAGCCGCTTGCCCGTGGCGACGCGTGTCAGTTCGGCTCGCACCGCGTAGGCATCATCGGTGAATCCACCGGCGCGCATCAGCAGGTCGGTGAGCGTCATCCCGTCGAGCAGTTCGTAGCGGCCCGGGGAGCGCACGAGCCCATGGACGGTGACGAGCTGGCGCTCCTCGAGGTCCCACTTCGAGCGGATCGAGACGTCATCGAGTGCCATCAGCGCGAAGTCCTCGACCGCATCGCCGCTCAGCGCGAGCGAAGGAACGAATCGCAGCGAGGCCCGCGTCGAATCGCGCAGGGTCCGCACCACCTGGGCCCGGTCGAGATAGGCATCCGGAGTCACGCCGCCCGCCAGCGCGATCAGCTCCGAGACCTTCATGCCGTCTCGGTACTGGTAGACGCCCGGGCGCAGAACGCCGCGGCCGGTCAGGTTCACGGTATTGGTTCGGCGCTGCGGCAGTTCGAACACGCGCAGCGAGTCCGAGTCGCGCAGAGCCACATCGGGAAGCTGACCCGAGAGGACCTGTGCCAGCGGCACGTCGATGGCGATGCGGCCCTGTCCGGCCAAGTGCTCGCGCATCTCGGCCGGCACGATCCGATCGATCTGCGCGCGCGTCACATCCGCCTCGGGCAGCACGCCGCCCGCGATGCGCAGCAGGTCGCGCAGCTCCTCGCCGTCCTTGAGCTCGATTCGGCCCGAGCGACGCAGCGGTCCCGACACCGAGACTCTGCGCGTCGCCGGCGGCACGAACACGACGTCGCCGTTCTCGAGCCGGGTCATCTCCTGTCCGGCGCCCTTCAGGATCACATCGTAGAGATCGATATGCGCCACGACCTGTCCGCCTCGCAGGATGCGGACGTCGCGCAGCGAGCCATCCAGCGTCGGACCGCCGGCCGCATAGAGGGCGTTGAGTGCGCGAGAGACGGCGCTCAGCGTGTAGCCGCCCGGGCGAACGACATCACCGAGCAGGAACACCTGGATGCTGCGCAGCTTGCCGAGCGATAGCGATAGCGACGTGGTCGAACGCCCGTTCGTGCCGCGCAGCCCGGAGTAGACGCGCGCCAGAGCCGCGCGGATGCGCTCACGAGCGGCACCCAGCGGCAGGCCACTGACCGCCACCTGCCCGACATCCGGCAGCGTGACCGAACCCTCGCGCGTCACCGTGAGGCTCAGCGCGAGCTGCGCATCTCCCCACAGTGTCAGCGTCAGCTCATCGCCGGGGCCGAGCGGGTAGTCCTCGCCGACCGGGCCATAGGTGAGGGGTTCGAACGTCGTGGGGGCCCAGCGGAAGATCTCGAAGCCGAGCGGCTCGCCTGCCACAGGAGCAGGACGCGTCACGCGCGCCAATGTGTCGGGCACGATCGCCGGCTCGAGCCGCGGAACGAAGGGCCGCGATGCGGCAGCGTTCGTGGACGCGGCCTCGGGTTCCGTGCCGCGCATGCGTTCGCGC
Organism: bacterium; assembly: GCA_043779265.1. Taxonomy (GTDB): domain Bacteria; phylum Eisenbacteria; class RBG-16-71-46; order RBG-16-71-46; family RBG-16-71-46; genus CADEFY01. Next base: position 3,776 of record JAYWEM010000178.1, read on the forward strand.
ACCTCGCGAGGGTCCATGCCATTCGCGCGCATCGCGGCCTCGATCTCGCGGTCGGAGGGAGCACCGGCTCCCAGACTCTGGCCCAGCGCCGGCAGGGTCACGGCGACGAGCAGCGAGAACGTCAGGCGGATGGTGCGCCCGAACAAAGTGCCATGCGTCACGAAAGGCCCCTCGGTGCCGCCTGCGCTCAGGCGGTCACGGATCACCGCATCGCCGATAGCGGCATGCGGCCTCCCGATGCACGGGAGTCGGTCCGTGGGACGCGATGCCTCTCGCCGGATCCGGGGGGATCCCGACAGCAGCGCCAACGCGAGCGTCCGAGGGGTGGCCGTGCGCGTGAGCGCCGCGACGAAGGGTGTCGCGGCCCTGCTTGCTTCCTTCCAGTTCGCGTCGCCTGGAATCCGGCGACACCCCATGCATCGGACGGCACTTAGCCGGACTTGAGTGCGAAATGCGCGATGCGTGTCCGCGGGCATTGCGGAGTGCGAGACGCCGCGGTTGACAGGCCATTCTCGTCACGCCCATCGTGCGGCGGCATCGAGCGGCGCCTGCTCTGGAGCCTGCTCACCCCCCTGCGGAGGCGCGGACCGAGGCGTGCATCGCACTCAGAAGTACACGCTGGGCTTCGCCGCCGCGGCGATGGCCCTGATCGCCGCCTCCGCGGTGGTCACCTACATCGGTGTGCGGGACAGCTTCGAGCGCGAATTCACGCGCCGGTTGTCGGACCTCGCTGAACTCGCCGCCTCGCAGGTGGGCCCCGAGGATCTCGAGGACGTGCGGCGGGCCGGCCCCGAGAGCACCGGCTGGCTCGCGCTCCAGGTCCAGTTCGAGTCGCTGCGCTCGAGCACCGATCTGTTCGATGTCTCGGTGGTCGACCTCGATCGGCGCGTGCTGTTCGATGTCCGAGAGCCCGAGGAGCGCCATGGCACGCCGAGTCGGATGGACACGGTGGCCAGCGCTCTGCTCGATACCGCGATCGCGGGCCGCGCCGTCGTCTCGGGCATCTACCGTGTCTCGGGTCGCGCCACGCGCGCGGCGCTGATGCCGGTGCGAGACGGGGCCTTTGCGGTGGGCGTGCTGGTCGCCGAGGCTCAGCCCACGTGGGACCGAGAGCTGCAGCGATTGTCCCAGAGACTCGCGCTGGTGGCGCTGCTCGGCATGCTGGCGGTGGCCGCGCTCGCGGCGTTGTTGGTCCGGGCGATCGGCTCGCAACTCTCGCTCGAGCACCGCCTGTCGCGCTCGGAGAATCTCGCGGCGATGGGGCGCCTGACCGCGACGCTCGCACATGAGATCAAGAACCCGCTCGCCATCATCCGCGGATCGGCCAAGCGTTTGGGCAAGCTGGAGCCCGAGGCGCAGCGCATGACGGACTCGGTGATCGAGGAGGTCGACCGCCTGACCAGCACGGTGAGTCGCTACCTGCAGTTCGCGCGCGTCGGCGAGTCGGTGGGCCGAGGCGGCGATGCCGCGCTGACGATGCGCCAGACGCTCGACCTGCTCGAGGGCGAGTTCGGCTCGCGTCAGGCCAGGCTCGTTCGCGAGCTGGTCGAACCGCCCGCGTTCGTGCGCATGGACAACGAGGCGCTCAAGCAGGTGTGGCTCAATCTCGTGCTCAACGCACTCGAGGCCGTGCCGGCGGGCGGCACGGTGCGCGTTCGGATCGCGCTCTCGGGCCCCCTGCTCGAGGCCAGCGTGCAGGACGATGGCCCGGGCTTCCCGGCCGAGGTCCTGCGACGACTGGGCGAGCCCTTCCAGACGACCAAGGCGCAGGGAAGCGGCCTGGGGCTGTTCCTGTGCCGACGGCTGATCGAGGCCGCGGGTGGCCGGCTGACGGCCGAGAGCCCGCCCGGTGCAGGGGCCACCGTCCGGGTCAGCCTCCCGCTCGACACTGCATCGGATGCGCCGGGCGGCCGATGACGGCTACAGTCCCCATGGGAGGTCTCGCCGTGCCCCGACGCATCCGGTTGCTCCTGCTGTTCGCCGTCACCCTCGCCTCGATCAGCGGCTGCTCCAAGCGCAGCCGGTTCGAGGTGCAGTCCGACACGTGCTGGGATGGCTATGTCGACCGCCAGGCGCGCATCGCCGAGTGCGGTGACAAGAGCTACCAGGTCACCGGGTCGTTCGACTGCGTGACCGTGCAGAAGCAGACCCTCAACGGCTACCTGAGGATCCGCATCGAGGGCGGCGCATGGCTGGAGACGACCGAGCCGCTCGGCCTCATCACCATCTGCCGCTGAACGAGGGAGTCGCGTGCGCGTTCTGATCGTCGATGACGAAGTGAAGAACGCCGAACTCACCGCGGCCGAGTTGGCGGATGCCGGTTTCGAGACGCAGTGGGTGAGTGGCGGCGCCGAGGCGCTCCGCATGCTCGAGCAGGCTCGATTCGACGCTGTCGTGACCGATCTGCGCATGGCCCCGCCCGATGGGCTCGCACTGCTGGCCGAGGTGCGCAAGCGCTGGCCCGAGACGATCGTGATCCTGATGACCGCTTATGCCGCGATGGAAACGGCGCGCCAGGCACTCAAGATGGGTGCGCATGACTACGTCGAGAAGGAAGGCGACTTCGCCGACGTGCTGGCGATCTCGCTGCGGGAGGCCGGTGAGCGACAGGCGCTCCAGCGCGAGAACACGCGATTGAGCAAGACCGTCGAATCGATCCGCGAGGGCGCGCTGCCGATCGTGGGCGGAGCCCCCGCGACCCAGCGCGTGCTCGAACTGACCCGCAAGGTGGCGGTCACGGATTCGAGCGTACTGCTGCGAGGTGAGAGCGGCACCGGCAAGGACCTGTTCGCGCGCAGCATCCATCTGATGAGCCGGCGTGCCTCGCAGCCGTGGGTCAAGGTCAACTGCGGCGCGCTCCCCGAGGCACTGCTCGAGTCCGAGCTGTTCGGCCACGAGAAGGGCGCCTTCACGGGAGCCGTGCGCCAGAAGCCGGGACGATTCGAGGACGCCGCCACCGGCACATTGTTCCTGGATGAGGTCGGCGAACTGCCGCTGGCGCTCCAGGTCAAGCTGCTGCAGGTGATCGAGGAGAAGACGTTCACGCGGGTCGGCGGCAATTCACCGATCACCGTCGATGTCCGCATCGTCGCCGCCACGAATCGGCCGCTCGAGGAGATGGTGCGCGAGCGCACGTTCCGCGAGGACCTGTTCTTCCGACTGAACGTGTTCCCGATCACGCTGCCACCGCTTCGCGAGCGCCCCGGCGACGTGCCGCGGCTCGTCGAGCACGTTCTGCTCCGCCACGGCTCCTCGCTCGAACAACTGCGGCCCGAGGCGATGCGTGCACTCGAGGGCTACCCGTTCCCCGGCAACATCCGAGAGCTCGAGCACACGCTGGAGCGGGCTCTGATCCTGGCGGGCGATGAGCCGATCGGCACCGAGCACCTGGCGTTCGCCCAGCCCGGCCTGGCGCGCGAGGAGTCGTGGGTTCCGACCATCCCGGCCGACGGGCTCTCGCTCGAGGCCCTCGAACGCGCGTTGATCGTGCAGGCGCTCGAGCGATCCGCTGGCAACAAGAGCCTCGCCGCACGGCTCCTCGGCCTGACGCGCCGCACACTCTACTCGCGCATGGAGAAGCATGGCCTGCGCCGCCCGGGCGAAGCAGGCGAGGACGACGCGGCCGACGACGGGCCCGACGCCTGAGTTGGAGCGGGGCTGCGCGCCTGAGGTAGTCTGGCCCCATGCACTTCCTGCGCGGCTGGCTGTTCGACAACCTCGGACTCAAGTTCACGGCACTGCTGCTGGCGGTGCTCGTCTACTTGAACGTGTTCACCGACCGGCCCGCGACGCTCGTCGTGTCGTTCCCCATCGACTACAAGGGACTCGCCGACTCGCTGACCCTCTCGGGTCCGGCGCCGAGCGTGGTCGAGGCCGAGTTGCGCGGCACCGGCAAGCAGTTGATCGCCATCCGTGTTCGTGAGCCGCGTCTGACGGTCTCGCTCGAGGGCGTACACGCCGGACGATTCGACCGGGCGATCGGTGTGAGCGACCTGCCGCTGCCCGAGGACTCGAAGGTGGTGGTCGAGAAGCTGATGGGTCCGCTCATGCTGGAGCTGACCCTCGATCATCGCGTGACGCGTGAGATCCCGGTGGCGATGATCGTGCTGGGCGAGCCCGCGGCGGGCTTCGAGTACGCCGGAGCGTGGACGTCGGCGCCGTATCTTGTTCGCGTGACGGGACCCGCTGGTGTGCTCGCAGGGATCGATTCGCTTCGGATGAGCGCGATCCGCGTGGATGGCCGGCGCGACAGCGTCTCGGCCGAGGTGGGCCCGGAGCATCTGCCCCAGTGGTGCAGCGTCGAGCCGCTCGTCGTGACGGCCGTGGTGAAGCTGCCGAGGTCCGCCCGGTAGTTCTCGGACCCGGCCCGCTCCGCCTCGCCAGGTTCAGTTGCGGCGGCGGCGGCGTTCGAAGTCCTCGGGCTTATCGATCGGCATCGCCTTGGCGGCTTCGATGCTGCGCTCGAGCAGCGCGCTGCGTCCCGCGTCCTTGGCGTCGGCCTTCAGATTGTCGAGCGCCAGGAGATGGGCCCGCTGCAGGGCCTCGTGCGCCGGGGACTCGATGTCCGGCTTCACCCCGACGCCCTCCCAGTTGGTCTTGGTGACGGGGTTGATGGCGCGGCCGGTGGCGATGAACGCGGTGTGGTGCGGGGCGAGCCGGAACAGGCCGCCCGGATGCGCCGCACCCGCGGACGTGATCCCGACCACCGTGCCGAGCTTGTGCGACTTCACGTTGTAGGCGAACTCCTCGGCGGCCGAGCCCGTCAGGCTGCTGGTGAGCACGTAGACGGGCTTGCCCGCGAGGCGCTTGCCGGGCACCTGCGATGCGGTGTGGAACTGGATGGTGCGATCGCCCTCACGCTCGTAGAAGTCGTTCAAGTGCAGGCGGTCGCCATCGGCGACGAGATACGTGGTGAGCGTCTGGATCATGTCGGGGCTGCCGCCGCCGTTGCGCCTCAGGTCGACGATCAGAGCGTCGCAGTGGGAGAGGAACTGCATCGCCGCGACCGCGACCGGCTGCGCCTCGGGCGCGCCCGAGAACATGCGCAGGTCCAGATAGCCGACGTTGCCGGGCAGTCGGCGCACCTGCTCGAACCCGAAGTTGCGCATGCGCATCTCCTCGAGCTGGCGGGCGACCTCCTCGGGCGGCGCGTCATCATCGAGCTGTGCCGGGAACGGCTCCTGGCGGTAGTGCACGCGCATGTGGCCGTCGAACGTCACCGCCTGCATGTGCGCCGTCAGCGAGTCGGCGAGCACCCGGCCGCTGGTGATGTTGTCGTACTCGCGGGCCTGCAGCCGCTTGCGCAGCGCCTTGGCGAGCGTCGCGCCCTTGTCGGCGAACACGTAGCGCGCCTGCACCTGCACCATCAGCGACTCGACGACCGCCCGCGAGTAGGCGGCATCGACCGGCGTGTCGGAGTCGAGCGAGGAGCCCATGCCGGCCTGAGCGTGCAGCGACGACGCGGCGAACAACAGGCTGCCCGCGAGCAGCGGCAGCGTGAGAAGCATCGGTCTCATCGGTTGGTCCTCCGGGGATGGGGCTTCCGGCGTGTGCCGGGGGTTCGGGTCGGCCGCAGCCCCGCGAGGAGCAGGGCCACCAGAGAATCGGTACGGCGGACGATCTCGCTTCGGCGCCCGAGTTCTCGGACGCTGAGGCTGTAGGGAAGGAGCGAGTTGGTGGCGGTGACGAGCGAGGCGGCCTCGGCGCTGCCGCCCGGCCGCAGCTTCCCGGCGTTGGCCCCCTGAGCGAGGATCACCTTGAGCACCGAGGCCTCGGCGCGGAACTGCGCCGCTCGGCGCTCGAGCATCGGCTGGCGCATGGCGGCGAGCTTCTCGTCGATGCTGTTCGCGTGCTCTCTCGCGTAGTCGAAGCGCATGAGCACGCGTGCGCGCAGCGCGTCGCTCAGGCGCTCGGGTGCGCTGCCACTTCCGGCGGCGATGATGCGCAGATGCGCGAGCACGTCCTCGGCCATGCGATCGATGCAGGCGAGTGCCACCTCATCCTTGCTCGGGAAGTGGAGGTAGACCGAGCCCTTGCCGACGCCGGCCTCCTCGGCGACCTGGGCGATCGTCATGCGGCGGAAGCCGATCCGCGACAGCAGTCGATCCGCGGCGTCGAGCAACCGGGGGCGTACGGTGAGGTCCTTCGGGCGAGCCATGGCTGGGGAGCCTCGTCGGGTGATGAGTGACCAGAATCGCGTTCTGGTCAGTATGACGGCTCGAGCCCCGAGAAGGTTGCAGCCCGAGGGGGTGGGATCACGAGCGCGGTGAGGCTCGGCCCCGGCGCAACAAGGGGTTGACACCGCCCCGCGCCGAGACTCAAGATTCTCTCCACGCGAGCGGTTCCTCACTGCTCGTGCCGGGCTCCGCAGCCCTGCGGCCGCCCGGCCCCGGACACTGCATCTCGCCAGTTCCATCGAGGCCCCAAGCACCTGCTGGACGTCTCGCGTCCGGCTCACCGAATTCCTACTCCCATACGGCCACCGGACCACGATGTCCGACCCACCGGCCCCTTTCGCCTCCGAGCGCCCACGGCGCCCGGTCCGCGTTCCCCTCAGCCCTCCGAGGTCCGTTCCATGGAGTCGCAGGCCGCCGACACCCTCGAGCTGCAGCAACTGAAGGCCAAGACGATGATCGAGCTACTCGCCATCGCCACCTCGCTCGAGGTGGTGGGGACGAGTGGCCTGCGCAAGCAGGAACTGATCTTCAAGCTCCTCGAGGCGCAGACGGAGAAGAACGGCAACGTGTTCGCCGAGGGCGTGCTCGAGATCCTGCCGGAGGGCTACGGCTTCCTGCGATCGCCGGCGTACAACTACCTGCCGGGCCCCGACGACATCTACGTGTCGCCCTCGCAGATCAAGCGCTTCGATCTCCACACCGGCGACTCGGTCTCGGGTCAGGTGCGTCCTCCCAAGGAGGGCGAGCGTTTCTTCGCGCTGCTGAGGGTCGAGGCGATCAACTTCGAGAGCCCCGAGACCACCAAGGGCAAGATCCTGTTCGACAACCTGACGCCGCTCTACCCGAGCGAGAAGCTGAACCTCGAGAGCCGCGAACGCTGCATGGAGACGCGGATCATCGATCTGCTCGCGCCGATCGGGAAGGGGCAGCGGGCGCTGATCACCGCGCCGCCTCGCGCCGGCAAGACGATGCTGCTCCAGAAGCTCGCCAACGCCATCTCCGAGAACCACCCCGAGGTCGTGCTCATCGTTCTGTTGATCGACGAGCGCCCCGAGGAGGTGACCGACATGCAGAACTCGATCCAGGCCGAGGTCATCTCGAGCACGTTCGATGAGCCCGCCGAGCGCCATGTGCAGGTGGCCGAGATGGTGATCGAGAAGGCCAAGCGATTAGTCGAGCACAAGCGCGACGTGGTCATCCTGCTCGATTCGATCACGCGATTGGCACGCGCGCACAATGCGGTCGTGCCCCACTCGGGCAAGATCCTCTCGGGCGGTGTCGACTCCAATGCCCTGCAGCGCCCCAAGCGGTTCTTCGGCTCGGCCCGCAACATCGAGGATGGCGGCTCGCTCACGATCATCGCCACCGCGCTGATCGAGACGGGCTCGCGCATGGACGAGGTGATCTTCGAGGAGTTCAAGGGCACCGGGAACAGTGAGATCATCCTGGACCGCAAGCTCGCCGAGAAGCGTATCTTCCCCGCGATCGACATCAATCGCTCGGGCACGCGCAAAGAGGAACTGCTCGTCACGCCCGACATGCTGGCGCGCATGTGGATCCTGCGGAAGTTCCTGAACGAGCTGAATCCCGTGGAGGCGCTGGAGTTCCTCACGTCACGCATGGGCGAGACCAAGACCAATCGCAAGTTCCTGGAGTCGATGAACCACTAGGGGGCCCGCGTGGCGCTGCGAATCGTGACATTGGAAGAGGCGCCGCATCTGGAACCCGCGCTGTGGGACGAGTCGCTCCGGACCGTGTGGCCCGAGTTCATGCACCATGACCCGTCGGCCAGTTACTTCTTCGCCGACGGCGTGCTCGCCAAGCGGCACGGATACATGTTCGCCGCCTACGAGGAGGCCGAGCCCGAACGGCTGGTGGCGCGCGCATTCAGCACGCCGGTGGCCCTCGGCGGGCCCGGGCGCGAGACGCTGCCCGAGGGCGGCTGGGACACCATCGTGCGCTGGGCGCATGCCGACCTCTTGGACGGCGCTGCGACCAATGCCGTGTCGGCGCTCGAGATCCTGGTGCGCCCCGATCGCCGCAGCGAGGGCCTCTCGTACCGCATGTTCGACGCGATGCGCGAGAACGCGCGGAAGCGCGGCGCGAGCCGGTTCGTGGCGCCCGTGCGCCCCAATGGCAAGCACCTGGAGCCGCACACGAGCATGCAGGAATACGCGTTGCGTACCCGTGCCGACGGTCTTCCGGCCGACGGTTGGCTGCGCGTGCACGCGAGAGTCGGCGGCAAGATCGTGAAAGTGGCCACCACCAGCTTCATCGTGCCGGGCTCGCTCGAACAGTGGCGCCACTGGACCGGCCTGCCATTCGATGCCAGCGGCTCCGTCGAGGTGCCGGGTGCGCTCAATCCGGTGACGGTGTCGCTCGAACACAACCACGCCGTCTACGTGGAGCCGAACGTCTGGGTGGAGCACTCGCTGGCATGAGCGAGCTTCGACCGGGCGCTCGCGCCTCGGCGGTGCTGGTGCCGCTGTGGCGCGATGCCGACGGCGCCTGGCGGCTGGTGGTCGTGCGGCGCACCGAGGGCGGCGCACACAGCGGGCAGTTGGCGTTCCCCGGTGGCGTGTGCGAGCCGCGAGATGGTTCGACGATCGAGACCGCGTTGAGAGAGGCCGAGGAGGAGATCGGTCTGCTGCGCTCCTCGGTGACCACGCTCGCCGAGTTGCCGCCGGTCGGCACGCACACCACCGGGTTCCTGATCGCGCCGGTACTCGCTCGCATCGAGCGTCCGAGCGAGTGGCGGCTCGCCTCGGCCGAGGTGGCCGAAGTGTTCGAGCCGCCGATCGATCCGTGGTTCGAGCCCGATGCGAGGCACTTCGCCGATGACCTCGCGCCGCCGCCCTGGGCCGGCATCCCGCTGCCCTACTACGCCATCGGCGCGCACCGGCTATGGGGTGCGAGCGAGCGAATCCTGACGCCGCTCTTGGCGAGGATCCGCGACGGGGAGTGGCCCGATCTGAGGCGGTGAATCGGGCTGAGAGCGGCCTCGGAGGCTCGGCTCGCAGCATCGAAGTCGGAGGCTCACTGACAATCATCTCCACGGCGCTGATTTAGACGGGCTCGCGCATGGACGAAGTGACCTTCGAGAAGTGAAGGGCACCGGCAGTTGTGGGGTCGTGCTCGACCGCGGGTCCGCCGAGAAGGGCAAATCCCCGCGATCAAGCTCAGTCGCTCGGGGACGCGCAAAGAGGAAGTGCTCTTAGCGCCGAAATGCTGGTGCGCATGTAGATCCTGCGGAAATCCCTGAACGAACTGAGTCCCATGGAGGCGTTGAAGTTCCTCACCTCGCGCATGGGAAAGACCAAGATCAATCGCAAGTTCCTCCAGGCGATGAACTCGTAGCCGCATGGTCGTTGACCGAGTCGCGCGAGCGTCAAGAGGGCGAGAGCCCGCCGGCACGGATCTCCCAGGGCATCTCAGTGGACCAATCCGCCACCGTATTGCGATGGCATACATCAAGTGAAATGCCTTGACGCAAACACATCGCGAAGCGCAGCCTCCGCGAAGTGGTTCTCGTCAAGCATTCGCTGAGGGGGCTGACCATGTCCGAGCTTCGTCGTGATGCGCTCGCGGTCGCACTAATCGTGTTGGCCGCGACACCAGCTGCAGCCGTCCAACTTCGTTGGGGGGGGCGAGGGTGTTCGGAAACGACATACTCGTGTCGCCAGATTCAAGCCTTGCTCTCACTCTCGAGGTAGTGAAGGAGGAAGCAAATGGGCCGATTGACGGCGTCTATTTGCTTTGGATTGGTGACGGAAAGCTAGAAGTCCGTTCGCCGGTCGGCGTGCTGACCGAACCCCGCAGTGACGGGTCGCCGTTGAGTCCCGAAGCTTTCTCAGATGCATCGAGCGAGCGCACCAGTATCGATCTCAATGGGCCTAGCAGCGCGAGTACGATTCCGTACCATCTCAGGGTCATGAGCGGCTCCGCATTCACGGTCTGGGCTGTCGCGGTGCGTGACGGGATGCCGGTCAGCCTGGCCGAGCGGGCGACACGCATCGTGGCTATCAACGGCGGCGTGGAGGGGCCCTTTGCGCCCGCTGTGACGGCAGTTCGGCCAGTACGGGCCGACGGGGGAGTTGAGGTCGAGGTTTCGGGTGCCATGCTTGGCACGGTAAGGGACCTGAGGCTGCTGACGACTGACATGAATGTGATTGTTCCCGATTGGTCCAGAACTGAGACGGGAAGTCTTCGATTCTGGCTCGCCAACGATGTCGCAATGCGAGTTCGTTTCGTGCAGGTCAGGGACTCTGCTGGGCGTGGTTCGGTCGAGCCCTGCGATACTCGTGCCGAGGTGCATCCTCCAGTGAAGAATCAGGTGCTGGCGCGATTGCGCGAGGGGTACACCGTCACGTCCCTAGGGGCCCTGAAAGACCTCGCCGACGATGTGAAGTCGGTGGGTTGGACTGTTCCACACAGCCGAGTCGGTCAAGCGAGGAATGAAGAGCGATACCCAGATTTTGCACTGGTCAACCCATCTGCTGCGGCCACCATTCCCGAACTTTTGAACCGAGTGCGTGCCCAACCAGGGGTAGCGTCCGCTGACTCACTCACAGAGGGGCAGCTCCTATCTACTCCAACTGACCCGCGCTGGAAATATCAGTGGACGCTTCGCACGAGCGCGTTGCCATACTGCAACGGCACAATCAATGGCCCCATGCCTCCGCTAGTCTCCGGCGGCTCGGTCAACGCCAATCTCGCATGGGACTATCCAGCCAATGGCCCACCCGTGGGCATCGGCGTGGTTGACTCGGGCATCAACGGCAACCATGAGGACTTCTTCGGAGTGCTTTCCGGACTTCCGCATATGCGGTCCACCCTGACTCCAGGCTTCAATGCCGCAATCGATCCGTACCCGTTGCTGGACTCGGCAGCGCCTCTCAACACAGGCGGACACGGAACGCCAGTGGCTGGCATCGCTGCGGGCGTGACAGGCTTCGAAGAGCCGTACAGCCCTGGAGTCGGTACCGCCAGCGCTTCTCGTTACGGGTTGCCCGTGTCGCTGAAGTGCTACTTCACCAACGGCGCGACAATTGTTGGAATGGCTGAAGCGCTAGACGCGGTTGTTCAACACTCCAATCTGATCAGAGTCGCGAACGTCAGTCTCGGGTTCAATACGCCGAGTCCAACTGAGCGAGCACTGCTGGCCTCCACGCTCCGGCGCGCGTTTCTGGGCGGATCTCTGATTGTGGCAGCCATTGGAAACGACGGGGCAACAGTCGCCAAGTTCCCGGCGGCACTTTCTGATCTGGTCGTCGCAGTGGGGGCGGTCGACTGGAATAACAGCCGATGGCTGAACTCGTCCACCTTGCAGCCCCATTGCTCAGTGGTTCCGTTTCCGATTCATGGGAGCAGCTCTGGTCCCTGGCTGGACCTCATGGCCCCAGGCGGAGTTGCGGTACACGCTCCTTCAGGCAGCGGGAGTAATCAGGAATTGGTACCCGTTCAGCTGGGCTGCAATCTGTGTCTGTCCTACCCCAATTCGAATATATCCGGATTCGGCGGCACGTCGGCCGCCGCACCAGTGGTCTCCGGGGCAGCCGCTTGGCTATTGCACGTGATGCCGGATCTCACAGCAGAGGACGCTGGGGAGGTTCTCCGTAGAAGCGCGACCGACGTTGGGCCTCAGGGATTCGACATCTTCTACGGTCATGGCAGCATAGACATGTGGGAGGCGACGAAATTCCTGTCAGTTTGCAGAATGATGGGACCCCCGCAGGGCCAGCTTTGCAGAATCATTCCCCCCCTCTGAGCTGAGATTTTCAGAACCATTCCCCCCCCCGC
>JAYWEM010000179.1:0-52671 GCA_043779265.1 bacterium
CCGCACGCTGGTGCGCCGCGTCGCGGTGTCGAGGTAGCGCGAGGGGCGGTCCCAGTCAGACAGCCGTTCATCCAACGAAACCGCCTCGCGCCGAGTCCCGGCGCGAGGCGGTTCGATTCTGAAGCGGCTGTCGAACGATCAGGCGGCCTTGTCGACCTCGATGCGAAGCACGATCTCGTACGTGGCACCGGGCGCGAGGCGCACGGGCACGACGAGCGGCGTGACGTTCGAGCCGGCAGGAGCGCCGGTGTCGATGCGGACGACGGGTGCCGGCGTTGCGACCGCCGCCACGGGTGCCGCCGCGATCTTCATCACGACCGGCTGAGGCTGAGCGGCAGCTGCCGGAGCGGCTGCCGTCACCGCGACCGGTGTCGGCTCGACGATCCGGTTGATGAGCGGTGCCGGTGCCATACCCGGAAGCTCGATCTCACGGCCGTAGTCGAGCGGCTCACCCTCCACCTCGGGAGCGGCCGTCGTGGCCGCCTCGTGGGCGATGGTCTGAGCGGGAGCGATCGGCGGGGCCGTGCTGCGCACGGTCTCGCGCGGGAGCATCCCCGACGCGGGCTCGATATTGGCGGCCGGTCTCGACGCGGTGGTCGGCGTGCGACGGAGGTCCTTGGTGACCTTCTCCATCAGCAGATGCGAGATGCCGCGGAACGTCTCGAAGACGCCCTTGCCGTCGCGAGCACAGGCTTCGAAGCTCGGCACGCGATTGCCCGGGTTCAACTCGGCGTTCAACTCCTCGACCGTGTAGACGTTCGGAAGGTCGCGCTTGTTGTACTGCAGGACCCACGGAATCGAATCCAACTGGATCCCGTACTCCGTGAGGTTCGCGCGCAGGTTGCCGAGCGACTCCTTGTTCTCCTCCATCTTCCCGACTTCCGAGTCGGCCACGAACACGATCGCGTCGGCGCCCTTGAGCACCAGCTTGCGGGTTGCGTTGTAGAAGACCTGGCCCGGAACCGTATAGAGGAGGAAGCGGGTCTTGAACCCCATGATCTCACCGAGATCGAGGGGGAGCAGATCGAAGAAGAGCGTCCGATCGGACTGCGTCTTCATGCTCACCATCTTGCCGCGGCTCGTATCGGGCACGGCCTCGTAGATGGCTTCGAGGTTCGTCGTCTTACCGCTCAAGCCTGCGCCGTAATAGACCAGCTTGGCGTTGATTTCCTTGCCCGAATAGCTCACGACGACCACGGTTCAATTCCTCCTTGTAGTGACCCCACCCGTTCGCGAGGCGATTCCCATGGAGCCCCTTGCCGCCCTTTCTCCACAGGGACCTCGAGTGCCCACATCTCTCGATGCGAGCCGGATGGGGTCGCCACACTGGTTCAGGGCCCGATCGGCAGTCGCACCCCAGCGGGATGCGCACCTCGGGTTCGGACCGGTGACGACTCCAGACTGGGAATGCTATCGGCGCCGTATCGCACGGGCTTGAAGGGTTTCTCAGCGGTTCTCGCCTGGCGCCGTTACGGGCCCGTAACACATTGCGCCGCGCAGTCCTTGCGGGGACGGCGCGGCGCACGAGCGGGAGGCTGTCGAACGATCAGGCGGGCACGGGGGCCTTGTCGCGGACGATCCAGATGCCCGGTCGCTCGTGCAACTGGGTCTGGATGCGGCCCTCATCGGGCGAATAGTGCGACAGGAAGATCCGCTTGAGGTCCGCCGCCTCGTCGCTCGGGAAGTAGCGGCGCTGGCGCGTGAACATCTCGTCGCGGTCCGAGTACACGAACGCCGTGACCTCGGTCACGCGCTCGAACTGGTCCTGCGAGTACGCGGCCTCGGGCGAATCCTCCATGTCGAGCCAGAGCGAGGCGCGAGGCGTGCTGATCTCGAAGTCGTGGCGCGACGCCATCAGGTGCTCCCACAGCCCGAAGATCTCGATGGGCACGAAGCGAACTTGTGGCTTGCCTGTGGACCCGCGCTTGCGCAGCGCACAACGGATGAGCTTCTGGCTGGACATGCGTCGACCCCTCCCCTGCGGTGGAAGTCCGCCGCCGCTCGTCCGAGGGGCTGCGGGGCTCCACTTCCCTGTGCGGCCGCATCGTAGCGCGGCCGGGCCGCTATCGCCATGGCAAGTCTCGTCTTGGGACCGGGCCCCAGCACCCCTTGACACCCCCCCGCGGCGACTTCTACGGTCCTCCGCGAACCGGTCCCAGCCGGTCGGAAGGCCCCACCGCGAAGCGCGCCCATGAGGGGCGCCGCGAGCCCTGAGGAGAAGCATGTCCCGACTCGTCTACGGCTGGCTCACCACCTTGATCGCCGGCATGCCCATGTGGCTCGGCTATCTGCTGGCCGACGCTTTCTCCGAGGTGCATTACCGCTGCTTCCCGTCGCGTCGGCACGCGGCGCTGGCCAACCTGGCGGTCATCATGCCGCGCGCCTCGAGGCGCGATCGGGTCGCCATCGCGCGCAAGATGATGCGGTCGTACAACCGCATGATGTTCGAGTTCTTCCGCCTGCCCCACCTCTCGCGCCCCGAACTGCTCGCCTCGGTCGAGGTCGTCGGCAAAGAGCACCTCGACAAGGCGCTCGAGCGCGGACGCGGCTGCATCATCGCCTCCACCCACATCGGCAACTGGGAGCTGGCCGCGGTGATGGTGGCGCAATGGGGCTACGCCCTGCATGCCGTCGCCGGCGTTCAGTTGGGCCGCTGGCTCTCGGGCGCGGTGCGCGACACCAAGAGCGAACTGTCGATCGTGACGATCAGCCCCGAGGACGGCTTTCGCAAGCTGATCCGTGCGCTCGAGCACAACGACCCGGTGGCGTTAGTCGTCGATGGCGACATCTACCGGCATGGCACCGAGGTCGAGTTGTTCGGTCGGCCCTATCAGTTCCCCGCCGGGCCCGGCGTCCTCGCCCAGCGTCTGGGCACGCCGATCATCTGCGGCTACTGCGAGCGCGTCGGGCCGGGTCGGTTCCGCATCGTCATCGAACCGGCGCTCGAGCCGACCCAGTTCGCCTCGACGGCTGATCTGAATCAGGCCGTCGCACACACCGTCGAGCGCCACATCCGAGAACACCTCGACCAGTGGTGCATCTTCCGCCCGATGTTCAAGCCCGCGCCCGTTGAGGCGCCCGAGTTGGCCGGCCAGCCGCGCAGCGTGGACGCGTGAGGATCGGGATCGTCACGCAGTCCTACTATCCCCGCTACGGCGGTGTCACCGAGCACGTGCATGCCCTGGCGATGGAGCTGCGGCGCCGTGGGCACGAGGTGACCATCATCACCAGTCGCTTCCGGCAGGGCGAGATGGGCGAGCAGCAGGGCGTGCGGAGGATCGGGTACAACATCCTGATCCCATTCAATCGCGCTTTCGTCGACTGCACGATCGGCTGGGGACTCAAGGGCCAGCTCAAGCGCGCGATCCGCGAACTCGACCTGGATGTCGTGCACGTGCACTGCCCTTCGGCACCCACCCTTCCGGTGTTCGCGGTGCAGGTCAGCGACCGCCCCACCGTCGGCACGTTCCACTCGACGGGTGGCCGCACGGCGCTGCAGGACATCTTCCAGCCGATGGTCGGGCCGCTCATGGCCGGGCTCGATGCGAAGATCGCCGTCAGCACCACGGCTGAGCAGACCGCCTCGATCTACTACCCGGGCCCCTATGAGGTCATCCCGAACGGTGTCGACATCGAGCGATTCCACCCGCTCGTCATGCCATTCCCCGAATGGCGCGATCCGGACAAGATCAACCTGCTGTTCGTCGGCCGGCTCGATCCGCGCAAGGGCGTTCAGGACCTGATCAACGCGATGCCCGAGCTGATCGAGCGCACCGATGGTCGCGCGCGCCTGCTCGTCGTCGGCGATTCCTATCTGCGCCCTCAGGTCGAGGCCGAGGTCCCCGGCGCCGCCAAGGGGCACGTGCACTTCCTCGGTCATGTCCCGAGCGCCGATCTGCCGCGCTGGTATGCGACCGGCGATATCTTCTGCTCGCCCGCGACCGGAAACGAGAGCTTCGGGATCGTGCTCGTCGAGGCGATGGCCGCGGGACGCGCGGTCGCGTGCTCGGACATCCCCGGCTATCGCACCGTGGTCACGCCGGGCCGCGACGCCGCCTGCTTCCCTCCCGGCGACGTGCGCGCCATCGCCCGGACGATCGCCCAGCTGGTCGAGGATCCCGCGCGCCGCGGCCGCCTCGCCGAGGCGGGCCGGCAGCGAGCGCTCGAGTTCGCCTGGCCGCGCGTGGTCGATCGCATCGAAGCCTCCTACCGCGAGGCGGTGGGGCATCACAAGGCCGTGCTGGCGGGGCACCACGTCGCCTGATGCGTCCATGACCGGGGCGCCCGACACGCGTCCATTGCTCCAGCAGCGCGACTTCGCGGCGCTGTGGTGGGGCCAGCTGATCTCGCTGCTGGGCGACCGCCTCAACTACCTCGCGCTGGGCGGCCTGCTGCTGCAGCACACCGGACGGTTCGCGGATCTCACCCAGAGCAGCATCCTGCTCGGAATCCTCGGTAACGTCATGCTGGCGCCGGTGCTGCTGTTCGCGCCGTTCGCCGGCCCTTGGGTCGATCGCTGGAATCTGCGCACGACACTCATCGTGAGCGACCTGGCCCGCACCGCGCTCGTGGTGGCGATCCCGATCTCCTACGCGCTGACCGAGCACATCGGCATCACGTTCGCGCTCGTGTTCCTGATGTTCACCTGCAACGTGTTCTTCCTGCCCGCCAAGAGCGCGATGACGCCCGAGCTGGTGCCGCCCTCTCAGCTGCTCGCGGCGAACACGCTGCTGTCGATCGCGGGGATCATCGCGACGGCGGTCGGCGCGCTGCTCGGGGGCTGGATCGTGGACCACTGGGGTTGGTCGACCGCGATGTGGATCGATGCGGTGACCTATCTCGTATCGGTCGGCACGCTCGCACTGATCCGTTATCAGGGGAAGCCCCGTGAGAGCCTGCCCTCGGTGACGCTCCGCAGCTACCTGCGCGAAATCGGTGAGGGCGTGCAGATCGTGCGGCGATCCGCGGCCGTCGGACTCGCACTGACGGCGCTCGCGGCCATCTGGTTGGGCGGGGGGTTCCTGCACGTGGCGGGCAACCAGCACATCCAGAACGCGGCGAGCCTGCCGGGCATGGAGCGGATCGGCATCCTGATGGCGGTGCTGGGGCTCGGCGCCGCACTCGGGACGTGGTGGGTCAACACGCAGGGTCGGCGCGTGGCACGGCCTCTCCTGCTCGGCTTCGGTCTCGTGATGACGTCGGTGTGGATGCTCGGCTTCGCGATGAGTTCGCTGTTCGCCGTCTTCGCGCTTGCCGGCTTCCTGATCGGCGTCTGCATCGCACCGACGTTCGTACTCACGGAGACGCTGCTTCAGGAGGGCACCGAGGTGCATCAGCGAGGGCGCGTGTTCGCGATGCGCGACTTCGCGATGCGGCTGGCGTTCCAGGTCGCCATCCTGATCGCGGCCTTCCTCACACCGCTCCTCGGCACCCCGAGCACGATGGTCGTGGCCGCCGGCGTCATCGCCGTGGCCGGCGTGCTGTCGCTGGCCTGGGGCCGGCGATTCCCGGAGTTGATGCGCAGCTGAGCCGGTCGCTCAGCGGGCCTCGGCGGCCGGCAGCAGGTCGATGCCGAATCGCTCGCGCAGTTCCGCCCCGAACGCCTCGGGCGGCGCTCCGCTGCCCGCGCGGCGCCGGTAGTCATCGAACGCCTCGAGCAGAGCCGGGCCGTGCTCTCGGAACAGGCGCTGCTGGCTCGCCGCCTCGAACAGCCCAGGGCCCACCTTCGCCACCAGGGCATCGAGCGCGGCGCGCGCGTGAGCCTCGGCCGGACTCGTGGCCGCCGTCTGGGTGCCACCCAGGGAGCGCTCGAGCGGCGCCGTGGTCGCGATCTCCTGCGGTGTCGACTCCTCGGCCGCCTCGCACACCTGCCCGTCGGCATCGACATCGAATCGCTTCGAGCAGACGGGACAACGCACGCGGGCCCCGCGCATCCCCATGAGACTCTGGGGCAGCAGGTACTCGCGCTTGCAGGAGGGACAGCCGATCGTGAACCCGGTCATGCGCGGACTCTAGCGCTTGGCCACTCCACTCGCCATGCCGAGCGTCACGCGGGTTCAGCGCGTGATCACCATCCGCGTCGTGACCGCGCGTCCGTTCGCCTCCGCCCGGATGAGATAGATGCCCGGGGCGGCCGGGGGCTCGCCCGGGCGCGGCCACTCCCAGGTGTGCCGGCCGGCCGCGAGGGCGCCGGCGTGCACGCGCCGCACCCGCGAGCCGGCCACGTCGTACACCTCGACCTCGGCCTCGCCCGCGCCCGGCATGCTGAGCGCCAGCCGCGTCCGGCCCACGCCCGGGTTCGGGCTGGGCGGCTCCCACGCCAGCGCCAGCACCCGCGCCGCCGCCGTCACCTCGATCGGGCCCTGGTGCAGCAGCCGGCCATCGGCGAACCGCAGCGCCAGGCGGTAGCGGTAGGTCCGGCCCGGTACGGCGCCGCCGTCCACCACCACGTGCGCGCCCTCGCGCGTGCCGTCGCCCCACTGCCCCGCCAGTTCCGCATAGCCCGGCTCGGTCGCGGCCTCGCGCTCCAGCTTCGCCGACAGGAGAGCGTTGGCGTTCGCGATGTGCCACTCGATGCGCACCCCCGTCGCGCCCGGCTCCGCCACGAACCGCCCGACCGCGCTCGAGACCAGTCCGCCCACCTGCATGCGCGTGCCCCAGATGTCGGCGCCCGGTACCGCCGCGTCGCGGTGGTCCGTCCAGTACGCGCACACCCACTCGCCCGTCACCGCCAGGGCGTTACGCTCCCCGGGGAACTGCTGGATGATGTGGCTCGTCCACCACGTCGTCGAGGCCGTGCTCAGCCGCTGGCCCGGCGTGAACGAGCCGCCGCCGTCGAACGACACCGCCCAGTACGGGTCGGTCAGCGCGCCACAGCCCGGCTCGTGCCGCCGGTCGAGCCACGTCACGTGCAGCCGCCCGAGCGAGTCCACCACCATCTCGGGGTGCGACTCGTCGTAGAGGTGCGGCGCGTCGCCCACCCGCACCTTGCCGCCCCAGCTCCCGCCGCGGTCCGCCGAACTCGCCAGCACCACGTCGCGGTGGTCGCGCGCCACCGAGCCCGCATCCACCTGCCACTCGCGCAGGAACACGCCGTAGCCGATCCAGTACGGTCCCGCCCCGCCCATGATGAGGTAGTACCGCCCGGTGCGCGGCAGCGTCACCAGCATCGGCCGCAGCGCGATCACCGGCGGACCGCTCGCCTCGAACTTCACCGTGTTCGTCCTCGCCAACTGCACCAGCCCGCCGCCCGGCACCTCGCAGAACATCAGCTGGAACCTCGTTTCCCAGTAGGGCGGGTCCGGCTTCCAGTTCACCGTGCCGGTCAGCTCGATCACCTGCCCCGCCACGCCGTCGAACGCCCACACGTCGCCGTCGCCGCCCACGTCCGCGCTCGGCACCGAGCCGTACAGGTCGTCGCCGATCGCGGCCAGCGTCGCGGTCTCCAGCGTCTGGTTGGGCTCGATCTCGCCGCGCGCCTCGCCCTGCGGGCCGCGCACGCCGCTCGCATGGTCGGTCCACGCCAGATGCACCCGGCCCCTGGTCGCCCCCGTGCCGTGGTCCACCACCAGGCGCGGCGCATTGGAGACCCCCATGTCGTCCGTGTACACCGGATGCGGTGTGTACGTCGGCTCCCACCACTCGTAGACGCCGGTGTTGCGGTTGTCGAGGTGGGCCGCCACGTCGCGCACGTCGCCGAACGTGGCGCCCGCGTCGTCCGATCTCCGCAACTGCACGCGCTCGCCCACCGCGTCCACCCACGCCACGTACACCTCGCCCTCGGGGCCCAGCGCCACGCGCGAGCGCTCGCCGCCCTCGCCCGAGAGGATGACGGGCGTGCTCCACGTGACGCCGCCATCGGGGGAGCGCGCGTAGTACACCCGGCACGGCGAGAACCACCCCGTCTCGATGTCGTCGTAGTGCGTGTACGTGATGTGCAGCGCGCCGCTCGCGCGGTCGCAGGCGATGTCGGGGTACAGCACCGCCGTGTGCGACCACGGCAGCCGCTGCGACCGCGTCCACACCAGCGAGCCGCTTGCCAGCGTCCCCGTGTCGAGGATGAGGCCCATCTCACGATAGAGGATGGCATCCACCGAGAGCGTGTGAAAGCTGCCGCCGCCAGCGGCGACCAACGCGGGGGGGCCCATACGGTTGGGCGGGAACGGCCGCGGAGGCAGCGAGACCCACGTCTCCCCCGCATCCAACGTGTAAGCGAGGTGGTGCGTGACGCTGGTCAGCGAACCTCCTGAACCCTCATCCCACATCATCAGCCCGCGCGCGCCATCGAACGCCACCACCGGGTCCTTCTCATGCTGTGAGGATGTCTCCCAGATGCTCAGCGGCACGTGCCGATCGGGCTCGATGATGGCCTGCGCCCGCGCGTCCGCGGCGATCGCCAGCCCGAGCGAGGCCACGAGCATCGCGAACGGCCTCACGGCAGCACCACCAGCCGACGCTCGGCGCGCTCGGCGCCCATCAGCAGTCGGAAGGAGTACACACCGGGAGCGACGCGCCCGCCATCGCGATCGCGCAGGTCCCAGGACTGCTCGTGGCGGCCCGCGGGCCGCCACTGCGAGTGCTCGTGCACGCGCCGCCCCTGCAGGTCGTACAGCTCGAGCCGCACCAGCCCGGCGCGCGGCAGGGCGAACGGCAGCGTGACCGAACCGCGCGCCGGGTTGGGCCGCGCCGGCAGGAGGGCGAACGCGACATGCCCGCCCTCTTCCCGCACCTCGCGCGAGCGTCCGGCCAGCGTGCCGGGAGCGCCCTCCTGCGAGCCGCGCAAGCTCAGCCACAGCTCGCGCACCCGGCCCTCGACGAGCGGGGGTTCGGCGAACTCCAGGCTCAGCGTGTCGCCCGCGAGCAGGCGCACGTCGGTTCCCGAGGCCAGAGAATCGGCATCCACCGGCCCGAGGCGCGAGTGAGTCGCCGTCAGCAGCGCCGCCACGGCCACGCCCAGCGACTCGCCCGTCGGCACCAACCGGCCGATCCCGTGCACCGCCGCATTGCCCTCGAACACCAGCGACAGGTCGCCCCCGCCGAACATCCCCGCCGTCTGCGTCGCGCGGCGGCCGCGGGGTGCGAGCACGCGCGGGGCCCCGTCACCGCCCAGCTTGAGGCGCGCGTACGGACGGCCCGCCGCGCGAGCCGCCACGGCGTCGACGTACACCAGGGATGAGTCCAGTCCCGCCGGCAGCGTCGGCAGGCTCACGGCGACACTGTCCCCGGCGTCCCCCACCAAGAACAGGTCGGCCCGGCCCTCGAGCCGGTCGCCCACGTGCGAGCCAGCCTGCGCGGCCGCCGTGGCGTGCAGCCGCGTCACCGCCGCCCATGCGCCCGCGAGCCGCGCCACCTCGGCCCCCGCCCCGCGATCCACCGCGGTGAGCGCCGCCGAGACGATGCGGCTCGAGCCGCCCTCGCCACGATGCACGCGCACCCGCACCCGATCGGGCGCGATGCGGACCGGCCGATCGAGCCGCAGTTCGTCCGAGACCACCTCGCCGTGCCCGCCACCGCCCAACACCGTGGTGGCTGATGCGGCCAGCGGCGAACCCGAGTGCGCCTCCGCCGCGCGCCGCGCCGAGAGACCGCCGCCCTCGCCGTCGCCATCGATGAACGGCCCGCCGCCCCCGCCGCCGCCACAGCCGTCGAGCGTCAACGTCCGCTCCACACTCATCGCAGAGGAGCGCGTGTACGGCCAACGGTCATCCCAACTCACGTGGCGGAACGAGTACGAGCCCGGCGCCAGCGTGACAGCCACGCTGAGCTGGGCCCCGGGCCCGCGCGGCGCGGGCTCGCAGGCGATCTGGGCGGCGGACTGGAACTGCGACCAGCCCGATAGGCCCGACGTGGACCAGCGCACGTCGTGCAGCCGCACCCGCCCCGTCGCGACGAACGTGCTGTCATCGGGCCGCTCGGTCCAGTACGCACGAACGAACTGACCGCAGTGATCGGGGATCACCGAGAACGCCCCCACCGCCGAGGGCGCCAGCGGATCGAGCACATCATGCCGCGGGCCGACCGTGACCCACTCGCCCAGCGATGGCGTGCCCTGCGGCGTGTTGGCCACCGCGAACACGAGCGCCTCGCCCGGCGGCGCGGTGTTGCCGTCTACCGGGGCGTTGAACGTCACGCCGCCCAGGCCGTCGTGTGAGGAGGCGAGCGTCACGTGGTACTGGTCCATGTTGAACGCATGCGTCGTCGCCCCGGGCCGGACCAGGCTCAGCTTGGAGAGGCCGAGCGGGATCGCCGCCACCTGCAGCGTGTGGCAGTTGCCGTAGAGAATCGTGTCGGGCACGGCGCTCAGCGCCGGCCGGCTCGCCAGCGTGGAACCGCCTGCGTTGTACAGGTAGGGCGGCTCGAACACGGTGAGCCAGCCCCTCATGTCGAGGCCGACCGATGCGCTGGGGTTGTTGAGCCGACTGCCGCCGGCCGAGAGCACGCGGCCGTCCGGCGTGAGGATGGCGGTCGAGTGGTAACCGCGGCTCGTGAGGTCCGGGTCGAGCAGATCGAACCGGCTCCACGTGCCCGAGGCCGCGCCCGGGGTCCAGATCTGCGGGCTCAAGAACGCCAGGCCATCGTCCTTGTGCCGGTCGCGACCGCCCGAGACCAGCACGTTGCCGTCTGGGAGCAGGGTCTGGTTCGACTCGAAGCGCGGCCGTGGGCGGAAGTCGGGAAATGGCGACTGCGCCTCGCTCGCCCAACCCGTCGTGGCGTCGTTCGCGAGGAACTCGATCCGTTTCACGTCGGCATGCGGCTGGGCCGGATTGACGCGCGGCTGACCGAACTTCATCACCTTGCCCGGAGCGAACATCACGGCGCCGTTGCCGCCGACGAAGCTCTTGTGGCGGACCGCGCCCCACGCCCATCCGTTCGGGTCCGCGCCCGGCATCGACAGCAGCCTCGTCTCCGCGTCATTGTTCGAAGTGCCACCGCCGCCCGGCGAGCGCGTGCTGCGCCCTGCGTAGAACATGCTCCCCGAGGGAAGCATGAAATAGAATGGATACGTCCACTGGTCGTAGATGGGAGCGTTGGGGACCTCCGACCACTGTTGCCCGGCCGGCTTCGTCGGATCGAACACCTCGGCGTACTTCTCCACGACGTAGCGCGGATTCCAGATCGTCGCATGACCCGCCCGCGGTTCGATGTCCGCAGCCAGTGAATCCGTTCCCAGTTCGGACCATGCGAGCGGCGTGTTGTAGGGTGGCGTGTCCGCACTCTCGAGCGGCAGTTCGTACACCTTGCCGTCGAATGCGCCGCCCGCCAGCGACATCTGCCCACCGAACACCAGCATCCGGTGCCACTGTGCGTCGTACACTGCGGCATGTTGATAGCGGGCCGGGGTGGCTGAAGTCTGCGCTGCCGACGCCTCCCACAGGTAGCTCCCGAGGCAGGCGGCGGTGGTGTCACAGCGCCGCAGCACGAGGGTCTCGTTGCTCAGCCCCGATGCGGTCTGCCCGCCATGGACGATCATCCGCCTCGGCTTGGTGCCGAAGAGATAGGTCGAGGGGCCGTCCATGACCGCCACGTGCCGGTAGCGCGCCTTGTCGCTGCCCGAAGGAGAAGCCGGCGTCACGACGTTCCAAGTCGGCGGGTTGGCACCCAGGTCGAGCGAGTAGACGGCGTCGTCCGCGAGCGCGCCGCCTTGCGTGCGTCCTCCGAAGACGAGCATCCGCCTGCGCTTGACGGTGTTCTGGCCCACGATCTCATCCTTCTCATCGAGGATCGCTGTGTGGCCGTAGCGCGCTCCTGGCGAGGGGCCGGTGGTGGGGATCAGCCGAGCGCCGACCGTGTCGTTCCCGGCATCGCCTTCTTGGACGACGGCGAACTGCAGCCGCCACAGTTCATCGGTGGCGGTGCTCGCATCCTTGCGGCCGCCGAACAAATAGAGCGCCGTCGAGTTGTTGAGGCTTCCCGGTACCGCGACCGCCGAGTGCTCGTAGCGCCCGACGAAGGCGGCCGGCCACTGTGTGCGGATCGGCTGGATCCACGACCACGCCTCCGCCTCGTCGAAGCCCACGCGCCAGCCCACCCACAACTCGTCGAGGACCGCTCCACTCATGGCCACGCCACCCTGTACGAGCACGACTCCACCGCCATCGTTGTCGTGCATCCGGCTATGATCCGAGTAGACCATCGTGTGGTCGCGCCGTTCGCTGGGCTCGGCCCGATAGCTCGAACTCCCAAGCTGTCCGTATCGGCTCCAGAAGGCGTGCCTGGGCAGCGCGAGCACGTCGGGTTTCTTCGCGACGGCCTCGGTGGCCGACTTCATCCCGCCGAAGCTCATCATCTCGAAGTGCCGCAGCCCCGAGCTGACGAGGACGCGTCCGTCGGGCAGCGGGGTCGTCGTCGGATACCAGCGGTCACGTCGCATCGTGTCCACCACCGCCCAGCCGTTCCTGAATTGCATGCCATCGACCGTGACCTCCTCCACCAGGCAGAGTCTCGGGTCGAACACCTGGACGCCCTTGTGGCCGTTGTTCCGCAACGACGTGCCCCCGACGAACAGCATGCGTCCGTCGGCCAGCGCGGCATGGCCGCAGCAGAAGAGATCCGGCTCTCCGATCGGCGGCGGCACGTGCTTCGTGGCCAGGGAGCCCCACTGCGGCGACGACAACCCGGGCGGGATGACCATGACGCGAGGCGACGCCCTGTGGCACGGCGGCCCTTGCTTCGTGCCGTGCAGGTGCAGCACGATCGTCGTGTCGCCGCCTCCACGCAGAGCCATCATGTGCGTCGCGGTCTCACAGTCCTCGGTCGCCACCGAGTCCCAATCGAAAGGGCCCAGCCAGTTGCCCGATGTGCCGCTGCCGTGGGCCTCACGTTCGAGGCAGGCACTCAGCGCGAACACCGTCGTCAGGCAAGCGAGGTCCCGTAAGCGGTGCCCGGCCGGACGGGTGGCGGGAGTGCAGCCGGGGGGGGGGGGGGTGATTCATCATGATGCTCCTCCCATGGTGTAGGGGATGGCGTCACGCTTTCCTGCAGGGGACTCCGCGTGGGTCAGTCTGACACGCCGGTACCCGAGGACTCAACAGGAAATCCGAGCGCATGCCGCGGCTGGTTCGCCCGCTCAGCCCGCCAGCGCCATCTCCAGCGCCTCGGTGTACTCGCGCCGCAGCGTCGCTCGCAGCTCCGCATGCGTCGGGTCCAGCAGCTGCGGATCCGCCATCACCACGGCCCGCGCCGACTCCCTCGCCTCGAGCAACAGCGCCTCGTCCTTGAACAGGTCGGCCAGCTTGAGCCGGGGCAGCCCCGACTGGCGCGTCCCCCACAGCTCACCGGGGCCTCGCAGCCTCAGATCGGCCTCGGCCAGCTCGAACCCGTCCTCGGTCGTGGCCATGACAGCGAGGCGTTCGCGGCCCTGCGCCGATGCCGTCGGACTCGGGGCGAAGACGCACACCGAGCGGTGCTCGCCTCGACCGACGCGGCCGCGCAGCTGATGCAGCTGCGTCAGCCCGAATCGCTCGGCGTTCTCGACCAGCATCACGGTGGCATTGGGCACATCGACGCCGACCTCCACCACCGTGGTCGCCACCAGCACGTGCAGTTCGCCGGCCTTGAACGCCGCCATCACCGACTGCTTGTCCTCGGGCTTCATGCGGCCGTGCAGCAGGCCGAATCGGAACGCGCGCAGCACCGGCTGCGAGCGCAGCAACTCGACTTCCGTCTCGGCGGCCTTCAACTCGGCACGCGGACTCTCCTCGACTGCGGGCACCACGACGTAGGCCTGGCGGCCGGCCGCGAGTTCCTTGGCGAGGAATCCCAGAACCTGCGGCCGCTTGCCCTCGTCGACCACGCGCGTCACGAGTCGGCCGCGGCCCGAGGGCCGAGAGCGGATCACCGAGAGATCGAGGTCTCCGAACCATGCCAGTTGCAGCGTGCGCGGAATGGGCGTCGCGGTCAGCACCAGCAGATGCGGGGAGTGGGCCTTGGAGGTCAGCGAGGCGCGCTGCCGCACGCCGAATCGATGCTGCTCGTCCACGATCGCCAGCGCCAGCTTGGGCATGCGCACTTTCTTCTCGAGCAGCGCGTGCGTGCCGACCAGCAGCAGCGCCTCGCCCGCATCGAGGCGAGTCTGGATCTGCCGCCGCTCCGCAGCGGGCGTCGCGCCGGTCAGCACCAGCACCTGTGCACCCGTGCCCGAGATCATGCGCACGAGCGTGGCGCCGTGCTGGCGCGCGAGGATCTCGGTCGGAGCGAGCAGCGCCGCCTGATGGCCGGCCTCGACGGCCTGCATCGCGGCGAGCAGCGCCACGACGGTCTTGCCACTGCCGACATCGCCGATCACGAGTCGGTGCATCGGACGCGCCAAGGCGAGGTCTTGGTGAATGTCGACGAGCGCGCCCTCCTGATCGTTCGTCAGCGTGAACGGCAGCGCCGCCCGAACGCGAGCGGACAGTTCGCCCGGCGCGGGCAGGGCGATGGCCGAGCCCTCCACCCGCAGCGCGGCGCGGCGGATCTCCATCACCATCTGGAGCAGGAACAGTTCCTCGAATGCCAGGCGATGCCTCGCCTTGGCACAGGCCTCGTGCGAGTCCGGGAAGTGGATCTGCTCCAGGGCCTCCGCAAGCGGTCCGAGTGATCGGGCGGCGAGCACCTCGGGCGGCACTGGATCGACGAGCTGCGCGCCCACGGCCTCGATGGCGGCGCGGATGCTGCCTCGCAGGCCGCGCGCCGTCAGTCCCTTGGTCAGCGCATAGACGGGCACCAGCCGCCCGGCATGGAGCAGCGTCTCCAGGTCGCCCTCGACCACTTCGAACAGAGGATTCAGCATGCGACGGTCGAACGGGTCGAACTCGCCGCTCACCACCACTCGCGAGCCGGGCTTGAGCGTCCGCGCCAGGAAGCTCTGGCCGAAGAAGTAGGCGTTCAGCGTGCCAGTGTCATCGGCGATCGTGAGCGAGAGGTCGCTGCGGCCACCTCGGGTGCGAATCGAAGCGGCGTTGCGGATGACCCCGGTCACGGTCAGCAGTTCCCCCGGCCGAAGGCCCCGGATCGGCACGAACCGCGTCGCGTCCAGCCATTCGCGCGGGTAATGCCGCAGCAGATGGGAGATCGTGGGGCAGCCGAGGCGCTCGAAGGCCTCGGCCCGGCGCGGTCCCACGCCGGGTAGGAACTGGACGCGGGTCCGCGGCTCCAGATGGGACGTGTGGGGCTCGTTCGGCATGGTGCCGAGCACGCTACGCGGGCCGGGGGCCGATTGTCACGGGCGCGAGTGCCCGCGAAACCGGCCCCGGGCCGCTTGGTGGACACGTCTGCCGGGCCTCGATATAGTGCTCGGCCGTTCTATCCCAATGGGTCAGCAGCGCTCCGGCACCCCTGCGACGCACGCAGGTCGCGGGCGCGGAGCCGAGTTTCCAGGAGAATCCGTCATGGCAAAGTGCAGCGTCTGCGGCAAGCAGCGCATGGCTGGGAACAACGTCAGCCACGCCAATAACAAGACGAAGCGCGTCTTCCGTCCGAACATCCAGGAAGTCCGCGCGCTCGTGAACGGTCACGCGAAGAAGATCTCGGTGTGCACGCGCTGCCTGCGCTCGAACAAGATCGAGAAGGCCGTCCGCGGCAAGGTGACCGCCGCCGCCGCCATCTGACCGCACGCACGGTCCATCAAGACGAGAGCCCGGCCCCGCAAGGGAGTCGGGCTCTCGTCTTTTCCGGCGCAACGTCGCGCTGAGCGACTCAACGCGGCTGCGTCTGCCCGGTGCTCAACCACTCGCGCCACGCCAACTGTTGGCGAGGAAGCGCCTGCAGCGGGTCGAGCTCCAGCGAGCGGGCGAACTCGATATCGGCCTCGGCAGGGCGGCCCGAGCGCAGCAGCGACCAACCCAGATCGGCCCTCGCCGAGGCGAATCCCGGGTGCAGCACGAGCGCCGCGCGAAGCGGCGCCTCGGCGCCCGGGGGATCGCCCTTCATGAGGCGCACGCGCCCGAGCAGCGCCTGGGCATCGGCCCAATCGGCACGCTGTTGGATGAGCGAGGCGAGCGTCTCCTCGGCGGCCGCGAGACGACCGGCCTCCATGAAGACGGCCGCCAGTTCGAGGCTCGCGGCGGCGTAGGCCGGAGCCCTCGTGAGCGCGCGCTGGTAACTGTCGGCGGATTCCTCGAGTCGACCCTGATCTCGGCGCAAGCGGCCCATCAGCACGTGCAGGTCCGGGAAGTCCGGCTGCACCGCCAGCTGCCGCAGCAGCGCCGACTCGGCGCCATCGAGGTCCCCGGCGTCGTAGAGCAGCTGGGCGTCGAGCACCGAGAACCTCGGCACTTCGCGGTCGCGGCTCATGCCGCGGCGGATGGCGCGGAGCGCGTCCTCATGACGGCCGATCGCGTGGTAGACGAGCCCCAGCAGGCGCTGCGCTCTCGCGAACTGGCGGTTCAGCTCGACGGCGCGCTCGAGCGGCTCCACGGCGCTCGCGAGATCTCCGGTCCGGAACCGGATGAGTCCGTGCCAGAAGTGCAGGTCCGGGAACAGCGGGTTCGCCTCGATCGCCGCGATGATGTGCGCTTCGGCGTCCTTCGCCTGGCCGCGCTCGAGTTCGGCGCGCGCCGCCAGCATACGGGCTTCGAGATAGCGTGGGTTCAACTCAAGCGCCACACGCAGATGGCCGAGAGCCTCGACTGCGCGCCCACCCTCGAGCAACAGCCCGGCGAGTCGTGCACGCAGATCCGCGTACGAGGGCTTCTCGGCCACTGCGCGGGTCAGTTCGTCGATCGCGCTGGCGAGATCGCCGGCGGTGTGATGGGCGAGCGCCCGGTCGAGACTGCGCGCCTCGCCGTTCGGCCCCGTCTCCGGTAGGAGACGCCGCCACTGCTCCTGCGTCCACTCGCGCGCGACCGCCGGACTCACCCACTCCGGCGCATCGAGCCCCAGCGCGAGCGCCTCCTCGAGCGCCGCGGCGCTCGCCTCGCGATCGCCTCGCAGCCCGAGGCAGACCGCCAGCAGCAGCTGAGCCTCGAGGTAATGCGGGTGCTCGTCGAGTGCGATGCGGAGGTCCTCGATCGCCTCATCGACCCGGCCCGAACGCTCGCGGATGCGAGCGCGGAAGTAGCGCAGGTCCGGGAAGTCGGGGTTCTCCTCGAGCGCGCGGTCGAACTCGGCCTCGGCGCGAGCGAACTGCCCGGCATGGAACGCGGCAAGGCCCAGATGCGCCCGGGCCTCCGCCGCGTGCGTGAGCGCGAGGCAGTAGTCCGGGTCATCGGGGTCGCGCACCTCGCGCAGGACCTCCTCGAAGCACTCCGCAGCGCGGTCGAACTCACCGCGATTGAAGTGGAGGAGGCCCTCGTTGAAACGCTTGGTGTGCCCCCACTTGATCAGCGAGGACAGGAACGACACGCGTGCCTCAGTCCATCTGTCGGCGGAGGAAGGCCGGCACCTCGAGCGAGGAGCCATCGGTCTCCGCCTCACGGCCCCACTGCGGGCGCGAGGGATGACGCTTCCAGGCCGGCGACTGATAGCGGCTGTAGCCGCCCTCATCACCCGCCGCTGCGGCGGCTCCCGCGGCGGCGGCAGCGGCCACCGGGCGGCGCGCCTCGGGCCGGAGCTCGGGGATCGAGGAGCGTCCGAAGCCGGTCGCGACGACCGTCACCACGATCTCCCCATCCAGTGACGGATCGATGACGGCGCCGAAGATGACGTTCGCATCCTCTCCGACCGCGGCAGTGACGACCTGAGAGGCCTCGTTGACCTCGTGCAGCGAGAGGTCGCGACCGCCTGTGATGTTGAGCAGCACGCCCTCGGCGCCCATGATCGAGACATCCTCGAGCAGGGGGCTCGAGACGGCCTGGGACGCCGCTTCCATCGCGCGGTTCTCGCCCGTAGCCCGGCCCGTGCCCATGAGCGCGTTGCCGCGGGAGGCCATGATGCTGCGGACGTCGGCGAAGTCGACGTTGACGAGGCCCGGCACCGTCACGAGGTCGGCGATGCCCTTGGTGGCCTTGAGCAGCACGTCATCGGCGACGCCGAACGCCTCGGACATCGGCGTGTTGCGCGCGACGACCGAGAGCAGACGTTCGTTGGGGATCACGAGCAGCGTGTCGACCTCGGCCCGCAGCTCCTGCAACCCCTCCTCCGCCTGACGCATGCGGCGACGGCCCTCGAACAGGAAGGGCTTGGTCACCACCGCCACGGTGAGCGCGCCGAGCTTCTTGGCGATTCGCGCGATCACGGGAGCCGAGCCGGTGCCCGTGCCGCCACCCATGCCGGCGGTGATGAACACCATATCGGTGTCGGCGAGGATGTCGGCGATCGCCTGCTCATCCTCCTCGGCGGAACGCTTGCCCTGCGAGGGGTCGCCGCCCGAACCGAGGCCGCGAGTGGTCTGGATGCCGATCTGCATGCGCACGGGTGCAAGCGATTGCCCGAGCGCCTGGAGGTCGGTGTTGGCGGCGATGAACTCCACGCCGCGAAGCCCCGCCCCGATCATGCGATTGACGGCATTGCCGCCAGCGCCGCCGCAGCCGATGACCTTGAGACGAGCGGCGGACGTACGATCGATGTCGAGTTCGAACATGGACATGGGGCACGACTCCTTGTGCCAGTGGTGGATGCTCCCGCGTGCCATCCTGGCAGCGGGCCGTCGGATTCTAGAACAGGTTGGCGAACCAGTTGCGGATGTCGAAGGAGCGGCTGCGTGGAGCCTGGGCCGAGTGGTCGGTGAAGAGTCCCGTGCGGCCGCCCTCGGTCAGCACGCCCTGCAGGACGAGGCCGACGCCGGTCGCGTGCCGCGGGTCGGCGACATTCTCGGACAGCCCACCCAAGCCGCGCGGCGAACCGAGACGGACCGGCATCTCGAACACCTGCTCAGCCAGTTCGGTGATCCCGGGCATCAACGAAGCGCCGCCGGTCACGACGACACCGCCGCCCAGCAACTCGGCGAAGTGCTGCTTGCGCACCTCGCGATTGGCGAGTTGGAAGATCTCCTCCATGCGCGGCTCGATCATCGAGGCCAGCGTGTGACGCGAGATCTCGCGATCGCCACGGCCACCGACACCCGGCACCTGCAGCATGGACTCGGCCGACACCATCGAGGCGAGCGCCGAGCCGTGCTGGATCTTGATGGTCTCGGCCTTGTCGATCGGCGTGCGGAGTCCGATGGCGATGTCGCTCGTCACGTTCGCGCCGCCGAACGGCACGATGTGGGTGTGACGGATCGAGCTGTCGAGGTGGATGGCCAGGTCGGTGGTGCCGCCGCCGATGTCGAGCAGCACGACGCCCAGCTTCTTCTCGTCCTCATCGAGCACCGCGAGGGAGGAGGCGAGCGGCTCGAGCACGAGGTCGTACACCTTGAGGCCCGCGCGCTGGATGGCACGACAGATGTTCTTGGCCGAGGACACCGCGCCGGTGATGATGTGGACCTCGGCCTCGAGCCGGACGCCGCTCATGCCGACGGGGTTCTGGATGCCGTCCTGATCGTCGACGATGAACTCCTGCGGGATCACATGGATGATCTCGCGGTCCATCGGGATCGCGATCGCCTTGGCGGCCTCGACCACACGGTCGACATCGGCCTGGGCGATCTCGTTGTCCTTGCGCGAGACTGCGACGACTCCGCGCGAGTTGATGCTGCGGATGTGGTCGCCCGCGATGCCGGCGTAGACGCCCTTCACGGGGACACCCGCCATGCGCTCGGCCTCTTCGACCGCGCGCTCGATGCAGGTGACCAGTTTCTCGAGTTCGACGACGGCGCCGCGCCGCAGGCCCTCACTCGGGGCGATGCCCACTCCGACGACGCGTAGGCCGTCCGAGGTCTGCTCGGCGATGATGCACGAGATCTTCGTCGTGCCGATGTCGAGACCGGCGAACGTCCGTGTCGCCTGGGCCATGGGGGTATCCCTCCCGCGATGCTGCGTGTCCAGTCCCTGGACTATGGGCTCGGCTCGCTCCCGGCGACCGCCACCGGTTGCGGATTCCGTACGATGTACTGCCCCTCGAACCGGATGTCGACCTCTTCGGGCCTCGTGCCCTTCTGCTCGAGGTCGGCCAGTGTGGCGAGGAGGCCCGACAGTTGCCGCACACTCACCGGCCACGCAGGACCCACGACCCGCGTGCCTCCGATGAGCACCAGTCGCGTGATGCGGGGCTGGGAGACATCCACCTCCGAGACCCGACCCGCCAACCGGAGCGCATGGTGACTCAAAGTGGCCGTCCACGCCAGTCCTCTCTGCACGGGCGCGGTCCGCAACTGGGCACCCGGCGGATGACGGGAGGCGTCATAGCCCGTGAGCAGTGGAACATCGGCCACGACACCGCGCTGGAGCGGCTCGAGCAGCACTCCGGAGGTGTCGACTTCCCACGGTTCGCCGTGCAGCACGGCCAGTGCCGGCACGCGCTCGCGGACGAGCACGCGGATGCCGCGCAGACCCTGGCGCGCCACGCGTGCGTCCTGGATGCGGGGCACGCGCATCACACGCTGACGGATCGCCGCGAGGTCGAGATCGAGCAGATCGTCCCCCACCTGGACCGCAGCGGCCCGGCGGACACGCTCGACATCCAGATAGCGCACCCCCTCGACCTCGACGCCGGTCACCACCGCATAGGTCCGCCGCAATTCCTGCCACGGGACCACGGCGAGTCCGGCCATGATCGCGAGCACGACCGCGATCCGGAGGAGTCGCTTGAGGAGTCCCGGCGAGGGCCCCCGGCCCGCATCGCGCCGCCTTCGATCGAGTGCACGTCCCTGGTAGTTCGCCATCACAACCCTCCCGCGCTCGCTCGCGCTCGCAGCCCAGCGACCAACTCATCCGCCAACTTCCAGACATCGCCGGCGCCGAGCGTCAGCAGCGTGTCGCCGCGCTTGGCATCGGCCACCATCGCCGCGATCGCATCGGCCGACGACGCGGCATGCGCCAC
Organism: bacterium; assembly: GCA_043779265.1. Classification (GTDB taxonomy): domain Bacteria; phylum Eisenbacteria; class RBG-16-71-46; order RBG-16-71-46; family RBG-16-71-46; genus CADEFY01. The sequence goes on from JAYWEM010000179.1 coordinate 20,839, forward strand.
ATGGGCCGCCCCATGACGATGGGCCGAAGCGACGAGTGAGGCCGCATCGGAATCGGGCAACGGGGACTCGCCTGCCGAGTAGACCTCGAGCACCCAGGCTCGATCGGCATCGGTGAAGCAGGTGCCGAACTCCTCGCGCAGCGCCGCGGTCCGCGAGTAGCGGTGCGGCTGGAACAGCACGAGAACGCGCCCTCCGGCGCTGCGGGCCGCGGCCAAGGTCGCAGCGATCTCAGTGGGGTGATGGCCATAGTCGTCCACCACGCGCACGCCTTCGACGTCGCCTCGGATCTCGAAGCGTCTTCCCACCCCGCCGAAGCTGCCGAGCGCCTCGGCGATATGCCCGAACGCGATCTGGAGTTCGAGTCCCACCGCCACCGCGGCGAGGGCGTTGAGGGCATTGTGGCGGCCGGGCACCTGGAGCTCGATCGCTCCGAGCGCCCGGCCCGCTGCCACCACCTCGAAGTGCACGCCGCGCGGCGTCAGCGTGACGTCCGTTCCGCGAATCTCGGCGCTCTCATGGGTGCCGTAGAGAAGCGTGCGCTTGCGGACCTCGGGCAGCAGGCTGCGCACGTGTGGATCGTCGGCGCACATCACGCTGACGCCGTAAAACGGCACTCGATTGGCGAAGTAGAGGAAGGCCTTGCGGATCGCCTCGATGTCCTCGTAGTGGTCGAGGTGCTCGCGGTCGATGTTGGTGATCACCGTCACCGCGGGCGACAGACGCAGGAACGAGCCATCGCTCTCATCCGCCTCGGCCACGAGGAATCGCCCGTGACCGAGCAGGGCGTTGCCGCCGATCGACTTGAGCCGCCCGCCGACCACGATCGTGGGATCGAGCCCGCCGTGCGACAGCACGGCCGCCACCATCGACGTGGTGGTGGTCTTGCCGTGCGAACCGCCGACGGCGATGCCGTATTTCATGCGCATGAGCTCGGCGAGCATGTCGGCGCGCGCGATGATCGCGATCCCCGCCTCGCGTGCCGCGGCGAGTTCGGGATTGTCCTGGCGCACGGCGGAGGAGTAGACCACGACCTGCGCGCCCTCCACGTTGAGGGCGGCATGACCGATGAACACTCGGCCGCCCAGCGCGACGAGGCGGTCCGTCGCTTCGGTCGAGCGCAGGTCGCTGCCGCTCACGGTATAGCCCATGTTGAGCAGCACCTCGGCGATGCCGGACATGCCGCTGCCGCCGATGCCGATCAGATGGATGCGATGGGTGCGTCCGTACATCTAGTGGCCTTCCGGGGCGGTGGCCTCGTCGCTGAGTGGCCCCTCCCCCTCTGCCCAGTGCACGAGCGCGCGAGCCAGCCGATTGGCGGCATCGGGCCGCGCGAACAGGCGGGCGTTCGAGGACATGCGCGACAGCGCCGGGCGATCCACCAGCAGGACGGCGAGTTCTCGCGCCAGGCGCTCGCCATCGAGCTCGGCATCGGGAACCACGATCGCGGCACCTCGATCGACGAGGTTCGCGGCGTTGACGGCCTGATGGTCGTGCGCGGCGAACGGATAGGGCACGAGGATCGCCGGCAGGCCGCACACGGCGATCTCGGCCAGTGTCATCGCACCGGCGCGGCAGACCACGAGATCGGCTGCGGCGTAGGCCAGGTGCATCTCGCGGATGAACGGCCGGACGGTCGCCGCGAGCTGCTCGCGCGATACGGCCTCGAGCACGCGCGCATGATCGTCTCGCCCCGTCTGGAGGATGCACTGGAAGTCGAGACGGCCCTTGAGCCGCCGCAGGGCGTCGAGCGCGGCGTCGTTGATCCGCTTGGCGCCGAGGCTGCCGCCGAACACGAAGACGGTGGGCTTGCCCGGCGTCAGCGCGAACTCGCGCATGGCCTGTTCGCGGTCGCCCGCCAGCAGATGCGAGCGCACCGGGTTGCCCGTCACCTTGAGGTGGTCGCGCCGCTGGAAGTGGCTCCTCGCTTCGAGGAACGAGAGATGGACCTCGTCGGCGATGCGGGCGAGCCAGCGGTTGGTGAGGCCCGGGATGCTGTTCTGCTCCTGCAGGATGAGCGGTCGGCCGGTGAGCCTCGCGGCCAGCGAGAGCGGGCCGCTGACATAGCCGCCGGTGCCGAGCACAGCAGCCGGTCGCTCGCTGAGCAGGATCATGATCGCCTGCATCAGGCCGGCCACGTTGACGAGCACGGCCCACGGCCAGACCCACCAGCGCTTGCGCGGGAATCCAGCCGTCAGCAGGAAGCGGATCGGGAAGCCGGCTTCGGGAACCGCGGTCGCCTCGATGCCGCGGCGCCCGCCCACGAACACGACCTCGACCTCCGGCCGGATCCGCTTCAACTCCTCGGCCACCGCGATGCCCGGGAACACGTGACCGCCGGTCCCGCCGCCCGCGATGAGGATCTTCACGCAGTCCGCCCCGCCCAACGTTGGCGCGTGAACGCCTCGTTGTCACCGTTGGCGACGCTGATCCGATAGAGCAGGCCGGCCGCCGCGAGATTGACGAGCAGCGCCGAGCCTCCATAGGAGACGAACGGCAGCGGGAGTCCCGTGGTGGGGGCGAGCCCGATCGCGACCGCCAGGTTGGCGACCGCGTACAACCCGATCTGGATCGTGAGCCCGCCGGCGAGCAAGCTCGTGAACGGATCCGATGCGCGAGCCGCGACACGCAGGCCACGCCACAGGAAGAGGCCCAGCACCACGAAAAGCGCGCTCACGCCGATCAGGCCGAGTTCCTCGGCGATGATCGAGAAGATGAAGTCGGTATGCGCCTCGGGGAGGAAGTTGAGTTTCTGCATGCTCCCACCCAGGCCCCGCCCGAACAGGCCGCCCGAGCCGATGGCGATGAGCGACTGGTTCAATTGGTAGCCCGTGCCGCGTGTGTCGAGGCCCTCCCCGCTCATGAATCCGAGGAACGTCTGCACGCGCGTCATCATGTACGGATGCGTGAGCAGTGCGACCGCCGCCGCCGCCGCCCCCGCCGCCACCGGGATCGCCAGATGGCGGAGCTTCGCACCCGCGAGGAACAGCATGGCGAAGCCGGTCACGACCAGCAGCGCCGCCGAACTCAGATTCGGCTGCTTGAGGATGAGCCCGGCCAGCAACGCGACGAAGATCAGCGGAGGCACCATCCCCTTCCAGAAGCCGAGTTCGGCGACGGGCCGGCGCTTGAGCCACCACGCGAGGAACACCACCGCAGCGAATCGGCCGAGGTCGGTCGGCTGAAGCGATGCGAATCCCAATCGGAGCCAGCGCGTCGCCCCGTTCGACATGTGCCCGACGCCGACCACCAACGCGAGGAGCGCGACCGCGACGCCGAACAACAGCGGTGCCCAGCGCTCGAAACGTCGCAGGTCGAGTCGCGTGCAGGCGAACAACACGACCAGGCCGAGGCCCGCGCGGATCAACTGCTGCCGCAGGAAGTAATCGCGGTCGCCATACTTCATGAACGCCATGAACGATCCGGCCGAGTACACCATCACCAGCCCGACGGCGGTCAGCAGCAACGCCAGAATGATGAGCCAGCCATCCCCACGCTTCACGACTTATCCCCTCCCTGGATCCAGCCCGCCACTTCATCCTTGAAGCGGCGTCCACGGTCCTCGTAGTCGCGGAACATATCGAAAGATGCGCATCCGGGCGAGAGGAGAACGACGCCGCTCGGACTCGCGGCCTCGGCTGCCATTCGCACCGCTTCGCCGAGCGAGTCGGCACGCGCGGCAGGCGTCCCCCTCCAGGCGGCCTCGAGCGCCTCGGCGCCCTGCCCGATCAGCACCAACTGGCGCACGCGCTCTCGGACGAGCGAGCGCAGCGGCTGGAAATCCTGCCCCTTGTCGAGCCCCCCGGCGATCAGCACGACCGGCTCCTCGAAGCTCTGGAGGGCGACACGCAGCGACTCCGTGTTGGTCGACTTGGAGTCATTGATGAACCGGACGCCGCGCCCCTCACCCACCGGCTCCAGCCGATGCGCGAGCCCGCCGTACTCGCGCAGCACGTGACGCAGCGTGTCGGGAGGCAGTTCCAGGGGCAGCACGGCAGTGAGCGCAGCGAGGACGTTGGAGACGTTGTGCGGCCCCGGCAGCTTCACCTCGTCGCGCGCGAGCAGCCGCTCGCGTCCGCCTCGCCACGCCAGCCAGAGCTCGCCGTTCTCGGCGAACGCGCCATCGGCCACCGGACCCTTCGTCGAGAACGACAGGCGGCCCGCCTCGCCGGAGAGGCGCGACATCACCGCGGGCTCGTCGGCATTGCCCACCGCCCAGTCGTCCGCGCCCTGGCGCGCGAACAACCGCGCCTTCATCGCGCCGTAGGTGGCGAGATCGCCATGGCGATCGAGATGATCGGGCGTCAGATTGAGCCAGACGCCGATGTGCGGCCGCAGCCGGTCGACGGCCTCGAGCTGGAAGCTGGAGATCTCGGCGACGAGCATGCCCTGCGGTCCCACCTGCTCGGCCACTTCGCAGATCGCGCGACCGATGTTGCCGCACACCGCCACCTCGCGACCTGCGGCGCGCACGAGCGCTCCGATCAGGTCGGTGGTCGTGCTCTTGCCGTTCGTGCCGGTCACGCCGATGAGCGGGGCCTGGGCGGCGAGGAACCCGAGCTCGAGTTCGGAGATCAGCGGGATCGCGCGCTCGAGTGCGGTGCGTGCGATCGGGTGGTCGATCGGCCAGCCCGGACTCCAGACAACGAGGTCGCGCCCTTCGAGCAACGCGACATCCTCGCGTCCGTGAGCGCACATCACGCCCTCGTCCGCGAGCGCGCGCGCCCCATCGGGCCACTCGACCTCGGGACGGCGGTCGGCGAGCACGACATCGACACCGTGCCGGCGCAGCAGTCTCGCCGCGGCGATGCCGCTTCTCGCCGCGCCCGCCACGAGGGCGGCACGTCCGGGAACCGGGTGATGGAGATCGAAGCTCACTGGAGCTTGAACGTGGAGAGCGACAGAAGGGCGAGCAGCGCGCCGGCGATGAAGAAGCGCAACACGACGCGGGATTCGTGCCAGCCCATCAGCTCGAAGTGATGGTGCAGCGGCGACATGCGGAACACGCGCTTGCCCGTCAGCTTGAACGAGGCGACCTGGATCATGACCGACAGGGCCTCGGCGACGAATACACCGCCCACGAGCACGAGCCAGAACTCGCGCTTGATCAACACGGCCACGACTCCGAGCGCGCCGCCCAGCGCGAGCGAACCGGTGTCGCCCATGAACACATCCGCCGGATGGCAGTTGTACCAGAGGAATCCGAGCGAGGCGCCGACGACGGCGGCGCAGAACACGGTCAACTCGCCGCTCGCGGGCAGGTAGGTCAGATTCAGGTACTCGCTGAATCGTGCGTGGCCGCTCAGGTAGCACATCGCGGCGAATGCGATGGCTGCGATGGCAACGAGTCCGGAAGCCAGCCCATCGAGGCCGTCCGTGAGGTTCACCGCGTTCGAGGCGCCGGTGATGACGAGGATGACGAACGGCACGAACAACCAGCCGAAGTCGATGAACTGGAACTTGAGGAATGGCACGTGCGTCACCGTGGGCTGCAGCCCGGGCACCGGCCAGGCGAGCAGCATCAGGCCGACGGTGAGTCCGATCGCGAACTGTCCGACCAGCTTGTAGCGCCCGAGCAGTCCGTTCGGCAGCTTCTTCACGACACGCAACCAGTCATCGAGGAATCCGAGCCCGCCCAGCCACACCGTCGTGATGAGCGCCAGCCACAGCGGCCGTGAGCTGAAGTTGCCCCACATCAGACAGGGCACGACGATCGCCGCCACGATGAGGATCCCGCCCATCGTGGGCGTACCGGCCTTGACCAGATGGGACTGCGGCCCCAGGTCGCGCACCTTCTGCCCGAGCCGCACGCGCCGCAGCCAGGCGATCATGACGGGACCGGCCCACAGGCTGATGACGAGCGCGGTGATCGCGGCATAGGCGGCACGGAACGTGATGTACTTGAAGACGTTCAGGACGGAGAGGCCGGGAAGCTCGTGCAGCGGGTAGATCCACTCGTAGAACATCACGACTCCCAGGGCAGACCCTCGAGCACCTGCTCGAGCGCCGCGCCGCGTGAGGCTTTGACGAGAACCACCACACCTGGCGCGAGTGCATCGCGCAGAGCAGCGGCAAGAGCGGTTTTGTCAGCGAAGGCCCGAGTCGAGACGCCCTTCGACTCGGCACCCTGCACATAGTCCGACGCATGGGCCCCGACCGTCCACAACTCGGTCCCGCCCGCTGTAGCACCGGTCTCCCTGTGCAATTCGGCGGCGCGTTCGCCCAGTTCCAACATGTCGCCGAGCACTGCGATGCGGCGCTCCGCGCGTGGCCACGACGCGAGCGTCCCGAGCGCGAGTTGGGTCGCATCGGGGTTGGCGTTGTAGCAGTCCACGATCAGGGTCGCGCCGGAGGCCCGCTTCACCTCCATCCGCCCCTTCATCGGACGATGGGCCTCGAGCGCCGCTGCGACCTTGTCGGGGTCGAGGCGATAGTGACGCGCCGCGGCGAGCGCGGCGAGCGCGTTCAGCACCTGATGGCGGCCGACCAGCTTGAGATGGATCGGCGGGAACCCCTCGAGCTCGATGCGGGAACCTTCGGCCCCGAGGTCCTCGACGCGCGAGGGCCGCACCGCCGCACCCTCGGACATCCCGTACGGGACGAGCAACGCGGACGTGCCCTTGAGCGCCGCCATCAATCGTTCGGAGTCGGCGCAGACGAAGGCCGGAGCGCCCGCCTTGAGCGCGATCGCGAGCGAGGCCTTCTCGCGGGCGATGCCCTCGAGCGAGCCCATGTGCTCGAGATGGGCGCTGCCTGCGTTCGTGATCACCGCCGCAGCGGGCTTCGTGAACGCGGCCAGCGCGGCGATCTCGCCCGGGTGATTCATCGCCAACTCGATCACCGCGACCTGATGCTCCCGCCGCAGCGCGAGGAGTGTGAGCGGAACGCCCCAGTGGTTGTTGAGATTGCCCTCGGTGCGCAGCGTCGGCGCCGAGGTCGAGAAGGCGGCAGCCAGCAGTTCCTTGGTCGTCGTCTTGCCGGCGCTGCCGGTCACGCCGATCACCAGGCCGGGCCACAAGCCGCGCAGGCGACCGGCGATCTTCTGGAGGGCGACGGTCACATCGGGCACGACGATCAGCGGACCGAGCGGGACGTCGGCGATCCTCGGATGGACGTCCCGACGGCAGAGTGCAGCGCCCGCGCCCTTCGCGAACGCCTCATCGAGGAACGCGTGCCCGTCGACGTTCAGGCCGGGTAGCGGCACGAACAACATGCCGGGCACGATCGCGCGCGAGTCGAGCGTGGCGCCGGTGATGCCGCTGGCGAGCAGCGCCTCACGTGCCTGTGGGTCGCGCGGGGCCTCACGCACGACGAGATCGCCCTGCGCCCACTGTGCCAATTGGACCAGCGTGATGAGCGGCGGCTCCGCACTCACGAGGCGCTCCCTCCCGCATGCGAGACGAGCCACTCGCGCGCGACCGCGCGGTCATCGAAGGCGTGCACCTGGTCGCCGATCGTCTGAGTCGTCTCGTGGCCCTTGCCCGCGATCAGCACCAGGTCGCCGCTTCGAGCGCGCGCGATCGCCTCGCCGATCGCCGCGCGCCGGTCGAGCACCACGCCCAGTTCGGCGGCCCCAGCGCCCGCAGCGATCTCGAGCGCGATGTGCGCGGGATCCTCGCTGCGGGGATTGTCGTTGGTGATCCACGCCGCGTCCGAACCGGCAGCCGCGATCGCGCCCATCTGCGGCCGCTTGCCGCGGTCGCGGTCACCACCGCATCCGAACACCAGCAGCAAACGCCCCGTCGCATGCTCGCGGCAGGCGGCGATCGCCCGCTCCAGCGCATCCGGCGTGTGGGCGTAGTCCACCACGACGCTGAACGCCTGCCCCGACTCCACGCGCTCCAGCCGGCCCGGCACCGAGGGGGCGGCCTCGAGCCCCTGTCGGATCGCGTCCTCAGGGAGTCCGATCGCGCGAGCAGCACCCCATGCCGCTGCGGCGTTCGAGGTGTTGAAGCGACCGAGCAACGGCAGGTTCACGACGTGATCGCGGCCGGAATCGGTGAGCGCGAAGCGCAGCCCGCCGGGCGCCGCTTCGATGCCGTGGATCCGGACATCCGCATGCGCGGCCTCGCCGAAGCGTGTGATGCGGCTGCCGCCTCGTGTCGCGGCGGCCTCGAACACGGCTGCCGCGGGATCGTCCACATTGATCACCGAGGTGGCGGGCCGATCATCGCCACCGTTCCGGCCATCGAACAGCATGCACTTGGCATCCCGGTAGGCTTCCATCGTGCCATGGAAGTCGAGATGGTCCTGCGTCAGGTTGGTGAACACCGCAGCATCCACCGCGAGTCCACGCGTGCGCTGCTGCACGAGCGCGTGGCTGCTCGCCTCGAGCGCCACCACACGTACCTGGGACTTGCGCATGTCGGCGAGCAGCGCGAAGAGGTCGGGGGCCTCGGGCGTCGTGAAGGCCGAGGCGCGCGCCTCGCCCGCGATCCGGATGCCCGTCGTGCCGATGACGCCACTCCTCCAACCCGCCGCGGAGAAGATGGACTCGAGCAACCTCGTGGTGGTCGTCTTGCCGTTCGTTCCGGTCACCGCCACGACACGAAGGCCCTGCGCCGGGTCGCCGTGAAAGGCACGGGCCGCCTCGGCCATGGCGCGCCTCGCGTCGGCAGCGAGCACGAAGGGCGCACCGAGCGCGTCGATCGCCGACTCGCCGACCACCGCAACCGCCCCCGCCTCGATCGCGGCGAGTGCGAAGCGGGCCCCGTCGGCGTGTTGGCCCGGCAATGCGAAGAAGAGATCGCCCGGCCGCACGCGGCGGGAATCGAGCGCGAGCCCGGTCACTTCGAGCGCGGGCCCCACCGGGAGCGTCGTGCCGGACATCGCGGCCACGAGCGCCGCCAGCGTCACGGACGCCGGCCCGTGTGGGTCGCGACGCGCGTCTGCTCGGTCGCGCGATCGGCGGTCGGCGGAACCGGGGAACACTCGATCCGGCACGTTCCCTTCAGCGGCAGCGGCGTCCCCGCGGGGGGATCCTGGCGCACCACCAATCCCGTGCCGCGCACACTCGAGGGCACCGAATGCGACGACAACAATCGGAGTGCCTCACGAGCCGAGAGCCCGATCAGATCCGGCAGGCGCTGGCCCGTGGAATCGCTCGGCGCCGAGAGGTGGGCGACGACCGCCGCCCCGCGTTCGACCGGCTGACCCGCGGCCGGCGACTGCGACAGGACGCGTGGACCCGTGCCGAGGAAATCGCCTCGCAATCCTGCATCACGCAATCGCCGCTCGGCCTCGCGGATCGGCAGCAGACGCAGGTCGGGGGCGATCACCTCGGGCACCGCGGGCGGACGGGCCGCGATCGCCGAGGGCTTCCCTTCGAGCATCCGCGAGGGCGAGCGGAGCAGGTCGAGCACGATCTCGCGGAACACCGGTGCCGCCACCTGACCACCGTAGTACTGACCGGCGCGCGGCTCGTCGATCACGACCACACCGACCAGGCGCGGGTCCTCGGCGGGTGCGAACCCGGCGAACGAACCGATGTACATGCCGGCGCCATAGCGCTTCGTGCGCGGATCGAACTTCTGCGCCGTGCCCGTCTTGCCCGCGACCGAGAGGCTGGGGACTCCAGCCCGAGTCGCCGTTCCGCTGTCCACGACCGCCGTGAGCATGCGCCGGAGCGCCTCGGTGGTCTGCGGCTGGAAGACTCGATGGGATGGCTGCGGGGACCAGCGGCGGTTCACGCGGCCATCGGAGTCGCGCAGTTCGCGCATCAGCTGCGGCTCCATCAGCACGCCTCCGTTCGCGATCGCGCCATAGGCGAGTGCGAGCTGGAGCGGCGTGACCGACAGCTCGTGACCGATCGAGATCGTCGGCGTCGAGCGCGGTTGCCATGCGCTGACGGGGCGCAGGCGACCCGCCGTCTCACCCGGGAACTCCAGACCCGTCAGGCTGCCGAAGCCGAGGGACGTCGAGTAGCGGTGCAATCGTTCGGCACCCAATCGCACGCCCAGCTTGCCGAGAACGATGTTGCTCGACTCCACCATCGAGTCGAAGAACGTGTAGCCCGCGCGGCCGTGGGAATCCTTGATGAAGCAACCGGGCACGATCTCGACCCGTCCATGGGTCGACGCCGTGAAGTACTCGTCCAATCGCGCCAGACGCTCTTCGATCACGGCGCCGGCGGTCACCACCTTGAATGTGGAACCCGGTTCGTACTGGTCGGTGAAGTTCCAGTTCTTCGCCTTCCCCGCCTCGAGGTGCGGGTAGCACGCGGAGGCGAGGATCTCGCCGGTCCACGGATCCATGAACAGCGCGAAGCCACGCACGGCGTCGAGCGAGTCAACGGCCTTCGCGAGGTGGTGCTCGACGATCTGCTGCAGTTCGGCGTCGATCGTCAGTTGGAGCGTTGCGCCGTCTCGCGCGGCGCGCCGCTCCGCTCCCGGCAGCAGCAGTTGCACCGAGGATCTCCCACCCGTGGGCACGAGCGTGACCCATCCGGTCTGGCCGCCGAGTTCCTGATCGAACTGGTACTCCAGGCCATCGACCCCGACGTTGTCGCGATTCGTGCGACCGAGCACTTCGAGCGTGGCATCCCCGAGCGGATACTGGCGGCGCGTCTCATCCTCGACCGCGATCCCCTCGATGCGCAGCGCTCGGATGCGCGCACCGACCTCCGGCGCCAGATCGCGCTTGAGCCAGTGGTAGCCTCGATCGCCGGAGAGTGTCCGCTTGAGCACCTTGGCGTCGATGCCGAGCAGCGGAGCCAGCTCACGCGCGGCGCGACCCGCGTCGGTGAGCTGGGGGCGATAGACCGCGACATGGCTCACTCGCATGTCCCGCGCCAGCACGCGCCCCTTGCGGTCCCGCAACTCCCCCCGCTTCGGGAGGACCTTCTTGCGGACCTGCTGATTCTCCTGGGCGCGAGCCTCGTACTGCCCGTGCCGGACCGTCTGGATCCAAGCGGCGCGGATCCAGAGGGTTGCGAGAATCATGAAGAGGCCGGCCGCCACCACGAGCACCCGACTCTTGCGCATATCCTTGTGGGCCAAGGTTCCCTCCGTGGAACGGCGGTTCACGCTGACCGCCAGCCCGACTTGCGCGGTGCCGTGGCGCGGCCGGCTCACCCGAGACCGGTCGTCCGTTTGGACTCCCGATCAGTTCACGTCCCGACCTCGTGCTGCCGCATCGGGTACCAACGGCGACAGCGTGCGCCCGATCGTCGCCAGCAGCCCGCGCGGTGCACTCTCGACCTCGATCTCGGCGCTCGCCAGGTACTCACCGGGCAGGGCGACGAACTGCTGCGTATCGGTCGGCCGCAGTCCGAGTTCCGCCGCCATCGGCGCGACGCCTTCGCGGTCCAGACCATCCTCGCGAACCGTGAAGGTCCACTCCAGTTCCGCGGTCGCCAACTGCAGCTTGCGCGTGGTCTCGCTCGTCTGGACGCTCAGACTCCGAACGGTCGAGGACTGCCAGACATCGAGCAGGAGCATCGCCAACAGCGCGAGCGCCCCGAGCACGGGACGGAGGGGGAACTCCCGGCCCTCGGGCCGGCGCCACGAGGGGACATCGCGACGATTGGGACTCATCGAGGCCTCCTGCGGAAAGCACGGAGCCGCGCACTGCGTGCACGCGGATTGGACGATTGTTCCTCTTCCGAGGGGACGACGACTCGGCGGGTCAGCTCTTCCCAAGCACTGGTCGAGGCGTCCTCGACGACCGGACGGCGACGGACATCGAGACGCGGCGCCGGCCGAAGCGCCAGCTTCACGCGACGGTCCTCGCCCGAGTGGTACGACAGGGTCACGACGACACCGCCGTCGCGCATCGCGCTCGGCAACCATTCGAGAGCGGCGTCGACGTGGGCGAACTCATCGTTCACCCAGATGCGGAGCGCCTGGAACACGGGAGCCAGCGTGCCCGGTCGCGAGTCGCCCAGCGTGCGTTCGACCACCGCAGCCAGCGCACGGGTCCCGTTCAACCGGCCGGCCTGATGTTCGGAGAGGATCGCGCGGGCCAGACGGCCCGCACCTCGGAGGTCGCCGTACTCGCGCAGCACTCGCGCGAGCTCGGCAGGCTCGGTGTGCGTCAGACGCTGGGACAGGGACTCGCCGCGCGAGGCATCCATGCGCAGGTCGAGCGGTCCTTCGTGCATGAAGCTCATTCCGCGCGAGGGATCGTCGATCTGTCTCGAGGACAGACCGAAGTCGAACAGGGCCCCGGCGAGCAGTTCCCCGCCCGCCTCACGGTGGGCGTTCGGAAGTTCCGAGAACGTCGCATACGCGAAGGTCACACGCCCCCCGAACGGTGCGAGGCGCTGCCGTGAGAAAGCGAGCGCCTCGAGATCGCGGTCGCAGGCGAGCAGGCGGACCTCGGGATCGGCCGAGAGCAGCGCGAACGCATGCCCCCCGTCGCCGAGAGTCGCATCGAGATGGAGTCCTCCCCCAGGCTGCACGAACGCGAGCGTCTCGCGGACCAGCACGGGCTCATGACGCGCACTCATTCGTGGACTCGTGGGTCGCGGTGGGACTGGTCCACAGCTCCTCGACCGAGGGCCAGCAGCGAAGCTGCGGCTCACAACCGGCGAGGCGCAGGAGATCACGCAGATAGTGTGAGAGGCCGCACAGCACCGTCGCGCCGGCGCGCGCCTCGAACTGCACCAGTGAGCCGACGAGCCTTGGAACCAGGCGGTAGTCGACGTGGCGCAGCTGGCTGCAATCGACCACGAGCTGGGAGACGCCACGCGCCGCGATCTCGGCCAGGGTCTCCTCGATGCGCCGCTCGGCCGACAGATCGATCCAACCGCGCAGCGCGAGCACGGCGACGCGCCCCTGCGGACGGTCATGCCACTCGATGCGGCCGGAGGCCCCGTGACGGCCGCGCGTGAATTGGAGATTCACGGCCGTCTGCGGCGATCCTCTGTCGGGAAGCGAGACCATCACCCGAGTCCCCCCAGGACTTCCTCTCCAAGTGCATCGAGGTCTGCCTGCGCGGGCTCGACCGCTTCACGGAAGCGATCCGGCGCCCACAACTCGATGCGTCCGACTTGGCCGTGCAGGACGGCTTCCTTGCCGAGACCTGCACGGCTCATCAGTGGCGGCGGAATGGTGATCCGTCCTTGGGCGTCCACCGCCACTTTGCTGGCTCCGACGAGGAAGGCTCTCGCGAACTGACGCTCCTTTGCGCGACCGGTCGAGAGTTTGCGAAGGCGTTCCTCGAAATGCACCCAGTCCTCGTCCGCATAGAGCCAGAGACAGCCATCGAGCCCACCGACGAGAACGAACTGCGTGAGAGGTTGCTTGCGACCTGGCACTTTGCGACTCGATGCGGGGATGACGATGCGTCCCTTGTCGTCGATCGAGTAGGTGTTGGTGCCGTAGAAGGTCGCCATGCGTTTTCCTGGGGCTGGGCCGGTTCGACATTTTCTCCCCGGAACCCCCATTTCCTCCCACAAGCCGCAATGTAGACCGGGGCTTCGGGAGAGTCAATCGTTTTTCATCGCATCGTGCGATGGGGCCTCGACTTGCACGGGTGTGCAGGGAGACCGGGGGACGATTCGCGGCGCTTCGCAGGGGCCTTCAGTCGGCCCCGGTCGCCAGGTGCCTTCGGATCGAGTCGGCGACGACCCAGTCGATCCGGTAGATCGTGTAGACCGCGGCGCCAGGGCGCGCGATGCCGAGATTGGGAAGCGAGGCGTGGCCGACCGGCGTGAGCGCCGGTGCGAACGGACTGCGATCCAGCAGATCGAATGGGCGAGGCGCTCGGTCCATCAGCACCTCGGGGCGCGCGACCTTGGCGAACTCGAACTGCGCGACGGCATCCTCCTGCGGCATGCGCGCGAGGATCGGGACCATCCCGGGAGTGACGAGCCCCGCGAGGTCGAGCACTCGCCGCTCGCTGAAGTAGCCGACCGCGCCGATATCCGGCGCGGCGACCACGGCGTCGCGAGCGGTGTTCTCCCGGAACCACTTCCCCCACGGGATCAGGCTGGCTCGCATGCCGGCACTGAGCGAGTCCACCTGGGGCACGACCTTCTGCTGGTGGACGAGCAGATTGGGCACGACGCTCAACAGCATGAGCCCGAGACCGAGCAGCGCGGCTCCGCGCCGGTCCTCGCGACGCGGCGCATTGCCGCTCCACCACCGCTCGACCGCCCACCACGAGAGCCAGGCGAGGATCGGCATGATCGGCAGCAGGTAGCGCGAGAGCACCGGCACACCGCGCATCGTGTAGAGCAGGGGCAGCGCCGCCACCCACACCCAGGGCAGCAGGCGCTGCGCCTGCCATTGCCCACGGCCCGGCCACACACGTGCGCCCGCGAACACGAGTGCCGCCACGAGGGCACCCGCCAATGCCGCATCGGTGGCGCCGACGATCTGCGCCTGACGCATCAGCTGCTCGGCGATGTAGTCCCAACCCTCCCCGCCCGCCACCTTCGCGGCGAGTGTGTTGGGCCAGAACGAGCCGAACGTGAGCCGCGCATAGAGCAACCAGCCGCCGTAGATGATCGCCGGCGGCAGCGCTCCGAACAGCAGCCGTCGGATGCCGGCTCGCGAGTCCGTGTCGATGATGAGGAAGATCCCCCACAGGACGAGCAGGAACACCGCCTCGGGCCGGGTCAGCGCCGCGAGTGCCCAGAGCGCGCCGGTCCGCACCGGTCGCGACCCCCATTGCTTGCCCTCGGTGAATGCGACGAACCCCGCGAGCACGAGCGCCACTGCCAGCGGTGTCTCCATCCCGGAGACCGACCAGCGCGACATCCACGCGTGGCTCGCCCACGTGACGACACCGAACGCGCGCAGCTCGGGCATGCGCAGATCGCGCCGCAGCAACTGCAGGAAGAGGATCACCGACCAGATCGTCGCGATCGCGCCGAGGCCCTTGGCGACCATCAGGCCGTCCAGTCCGAGAGCGATACCATCGGCGATCAGCGCCACCCACAGCGGACTCGTGCTGCCGTACACGTTCTCGCCCGGGTTGAACACGAAGCCGTTGCCGGCGGCGAGGTTCTTGGCGTACTGCAGGTGGATGTACGTGTCGTCGGTGATGTAGCCGCGCAGCGGCCACATCAGCGCCACCACCAGCAAGAGGGCGATCGCGAGCCCGAACTTCTCGATTCGGGTGAGCGGTCCGTTCTCGGTCAGGATCACGACTTCTCCTTGGGAGTCCTCGTCGACAGCGTGGAGTCGAGCACCTCGGCGAAACGCTCGGCGAGTCGTGGACGCCCGTACTCCTCCAACCAATCCGGACGGCGGTCCGCGACCCGGCCGTGCCCGCGCCACTCCGTGTACCGTCTTTCGAGTGCGCGCGCCAGTGCAGCGGTATCCCCGGGGGCCAGCACCTCCCCCTCCGCACGGCGCACGAGTCCGGCGGCCTCATCGCCATCGGGGAGCAGAGCCAGCACCGGTCGGCCCGAGTCCAGATACTCGTAGAGCTTCCCCGGGACCATCGTGCGATAGCCCGGCCCCCGCGGCTTCCACAGCAGGAGCGCATCGGCGGACTGCTGGAGTCGCCGGGATTCGGCGTGCGAGACACTGCCGTGGAATCGCACGACACCCGCGAGGCCGAGCGAGAGCGCGCGATCCTCGTGGTCGGCGTCATAGGGACCGACCAGATCGACTCGCATCCTCCGCCTCGCCTCGGGCTTCGCGATACCCAACTCGTGCAGCGCATCGAGCAGGGTCGAGGCGTCCTCCATCATCGACAGAGTTCCGGTGAAGACCAGGTGCATGTGGTCCGGATCGAGCACGGGCTCACTCGCTCCACGCGGTTCGAATCCGTTCGGGACGTGCACGATGCGACGAGGCGGGCAAGCGCCGGACCGAATCTGCTCGACATGCGTCATCGATGCGCACACCACGGTGTCCGCGCCCGCGATCACGCGGCGCTCCATCGCCTCGTGCCTCGCACGGTGCCAGGGTGTCGGTGGTGACTTGAAGTGGAGTCCCACCCAGGGATCGCGGAAGTCCGCGATCCAAGGCACGTCGCGCACGGAGAGCGCAGCAAGGTGGGCGCTGTCGGGCGGTGAGGTGGTGACCACAGCGTCCACGTCGCCGCGAGCGAGGCGGGCCTCGACCGCGAGGCGCGCACGTCCCGCCCAACCCGAGTAGGCGTCGGGGAACAACCACCAGTCCGCGAGGCGACGCAGCGGAGCGAACCGACCACCGGCGCGCGCACTGCCTGCTCCTCGGGCGCGTGACCACCATGCGGCAGCGCTGCCGCCCTCGACTCGGATCACCTCGGTCTCCGTGGGGATCTCGAGCGAGGCATCCCGCACCCAGTAGTCCGACTCACCGGCCGCGATGACGCTCACCTCCCAGCCCAGCGCCGGGAGGTGGCGCGCCCACGACAGCGCCCGGTGCACGCCGCCTCCGGCGAGTGGCGGGAAGAAGTGCGACACGACGAGGACGCGACGGCTCATGCGGAGTCCCCGGGAAGTGGGCTGCCGGAAACGAGCGCCTCGAACATCGACTCGATGCGCGCCAGGTTCACCTGCCAATCCCCACGGCGGGCGATCTCCTCCTCACCCGACTTCCGTGCGTTGTCGCGCCAGCCATCATCCGAGAGCGACTCGTGCATCGCAGCGGCCAGTGCGCTCGGATCGCCGGGTCGGAACAAGCGCCCGTTCCGTCGATCGGTGACCCACGGGCGGTTGCCCTCGATGTCGCTCACGACCGGCACGGCGCCGGCCGCCATCGCCTCGAGGAGCGAGACGGACGTGGAGTCGCTCAGCGACGCGGAGACGTAGAGCTCCGACCTGCCCAGCCAATCGGCGAGCGACTCGGCCGTGAGTCGGCCGAGGAACTGGTAGCGACCTGCCGGCAGCGTCTGCGACGCGAGCCGCTCGAGCGAAGGGCGCAGCGAACCCTCCCCCGCGATCGCGAGCGTGGCCTCGGGGTGCGCGCACAGCACGTCGGCAGCCGCGCGCAGCACGGTCGGCATGTCGTAGACCGGCTCGTGCATGCGCGTGCTGAGGATCAGCCCGCGCTGACGCACTCCCGGACGGAAGCGCTGGCGATCGACGCCCCACGGCACCATGCGCAGCGTCTCGCGCGCGGCGCCCAGCCGTGCGGCGGCGAGCGCGAGGTTGGCACCGTCGGTCAGTACCAGTTGGGCTCGAGTGAGCACGAAGCGCGCGCGGGCCCGCTGGAACGCGTCACGCCCTCCAGCCAGAAGCAGATCGCTCCCCCACGCCGAGACGGCGAGCGGTCGAATGCCCGCGAGCACGCCGAGCAATCCGTAGTTGGGGACATAGTGCGCATCCACGAGATCCGGTGCGAACGCGCGCAGGCTCCTCGCGAGGGCCGGTGCGGCAAGCGGGTAGCGAAGCGCTCCGGGCAGCGGAGGCGCGGGCAATCGTTCGCACTCGAATCCCTCCATCGCCGGCTCGAGCGACCACACGCGGACCTCGTGGCCGCGCGACCTCAGATGTCGCACCCATCTCACCGTGTGGAGGACGGAGGCGTTCGAGAGCGTCGCGATCCTCATGCGCGCTCCCCGCGGGGCCGCGACCGGCGCACCCAACCCTGGAGCGATGCGATCACCGCGGTGAGTCCCGTGGTGCGTCCCGCAGCGAACCATCGCACCGGGTACCGCACCGACTCGGCGCCGAGCGAGCGCTTGAAGTCGGCGACCAGTGACAACCCCGTGCTCGCGCCGAGATCGACGCGCGAGCGATTCCGCTCAGCGGCCCACTCGACGACACCCCATACCAGGCGCGAGAAGGCATGCGAGCGCCTGCCGTCGCGATGAGTCCCGCTCCACCACAGGAACGTCTCGCGATCGCTGTCGAGTGCGAGCGAAGCCGATAGCAGGCCCCGTCCATCGCGCACCGTGAACAGTCGTGCCGCCGGTGCGTCTCCTCCAAGGAGTCGTCTTGCCAGTTCGAGCGGTAGCGCTCGCGCCGCTCCCCACTGGGTCCGCTGCGCGAGGTGCAGCGCGTAGGCCTCCTCGAGCGCATCCGGCTCTTCGCCGAAGTGCAGTCCGCGCGCCAGCGTGTGCTGCAACGCCTGACGCGATTTGCGATCGATCCGGCGCAGCACGGCATCCACTCCGCCCTCGAGCGGGAGCACCGCGGCCTCGACCCACCGAGTCTCCCCCGCGATGCGCTCGAGCGCCCGATCCGTGACTCGTTCACCCGATGGACGGAAGCAGGACCAACTCCCGCCGACGTATCCGCCCTGTCGCACGCGCTCGGAGAACGCGGTCGCGATCGCCGCATCCACGTTCGCGTGCTCGCCTGCGCTCGCGAGCGGCGCGCCCGAGAGCATCATGGGCATGGCGTGCAGCCACTCGGCGCCGGCTCGCCTCTCGATGAGCACGGGCGCCCCGCCGATGAGCGTCCCCTCGCGCTCGACACACACCCACTGCGCGGACATCCCCGGCACGACTTGGGCCAGAGCGAGCGCGATGGTCGGCTGGTGCGAGGGGACTGCGCCCTCATCCGCGCGCAACAGCGCCTGCCACTCCTTCGGCGCCTCCGCACGCCAGTTCGTCTCCACGTGGCGCCCGGACTCGGCCGTCAGCGCAGAACCACGACACGCCGCGTGACCTGGGCTCCATCCCCTCGTGCGCGGATGAAGTAGACGCCCGCGGGAACGAGTCGGCCATCGTCGTCGCGGCCATTCCACACGAGGCGGTCATTGCCGTCGGCCTTGAAGCGGCGGATCCGCGTGCCGCGCAGATCGATCACCTCGCCCTCGTAGGCGGTGGCATCGCCACGCAGTCTCAACTCGAAACCCGCGGCGGTGAGCGCGATGGGATTGGGATAGACCGAGACATTCAGTCGAGGCAACACGGGTGCGGGCGGCGGTGTGTAGCCCGGATCATAGCGATGCAATCCGGCCGCGGTCCCGATCCACACGGCGCCGGTCGCGCGATCGACACGAACCACCCGAACCTCGTTGTCGGCGAGCGGCGAGTTGCCGACCTTGAAATCCTGGATCCCGCCGCCGGGTGTGTAGGCGCGGACGCCATCGACCGATCCCACCCACACCGTGCCATCGCGTGCGATGTCGAGCGGGTGAACCGCGCCCGATGGGGCCGGGCCGGCCGGGATATCGAGGATCGAACGGGACAGCTTGCTGCGGGCATCGATCCGCCGCAACGAACTCGTGGTGAGCACCCAGACCGAATCCCCATACGTCTCGACGCCGAAGATGTCGAGCGCCTCGAATCCGGCGATCGGCAGCGAGAACCGAGGCAGCTTGCGGCGATCGACCCCCATCGAGTCGATCGACGTCCACGCGACACCCTTCGAAGGGAACCCCGCCCACAGCACATCGTACTTGTCGATCGCGAGTGCGCGGACCTGGTTGTCGAGGATCCCGGTGCTCGCACTGCGATAGTTGATCAGCCAATCGCCATCGGGCGTGTAGACATCGATGCCCGCCGGCTCGACGTTGCCTCGATCCGGTGTGTCGAAGCCGAAGTAGAGGTAGCCGTCGCGGTCCATCGTCGACGCCCAGCCGTACGTGTGCTTCGCGAGTGTGTCGCGCGCGGCCAACGGGATGAAGTGATGCGTCACGCTCGGCACCGGGCCCGAGTCATCGAGCCTCGCCATCGACGCATCCCACGAGCCCACCCACTTGCGGCCGAAGCGGTCGCGCTGAAGCGAGAACGGGTAACCGACGAAGCGGAACGTGGTGTCCACGCCGAACCACGGCGTCGTGATCTCCCAGTTGCGCCACACGCCATCGCGCAGGCGGCTGAAACCGAAGTTGGGCATGTTGACGTAGACACTCAGGCTGTCCACGACGATGTTCGTGATGCTGTTCCCCGAGGGAGCGGGCGGGCGCCTCGCGATCCACGAGGGTGTCGCCTGCTGGAGCAATTGGCCGCTCTGGGTCACGAACGCGACGCCATCGGGATCGAGCGTGATCTCGACGCCACCGTCGCCGGACGGGGCGGATCCCGGAGAGCCGGTGACCGCCTGCCAGAACGACCCGGCCCAGCGGAACATGCCGAGCGAGGACACCGTCATGATGCGACCGCCATCCTCGCGCATGCGTCGCGATGAGCCGTTGCCACCGGCGACACCCCAGGTCCCGGTGGAGCGATTCCAGCGATGGCTCGCCCCGTTCGCGAGCGCGAACACCTCGGTGCCGTCCGTCGCCATCGCGACGATGTCGGTGGAGATGAGCCCCGTGACGACCGTGCTCCACGTGGAAAGCTGTTGCGACAGGCGCGCGAGATAGACGCCCGAGGACGTGCCGACGAACAGCGTGTCGCCCAGCAACACGATGCCCTTCACATGATTGTTGGCGAATGGCGAGGGCGTGCCGAGGTCAGGGACCGAGCCGGCGATCTGCCGGCCGTCCCACAGGGCGATGCCGCGTGAGGTGCCGATCCAGATCGTGTCGCCGTCCGCGAACAGCGCCGTGACGCTGTCCGAGGGGAGTCCGTCGAATGCGTTGACGAGTGCCCAATCGCGTCCGTTCGCCGCCAGGCGACTGACGCCCTTACCGGGGGTGCCAGCCCACAGACGACCGGAGCGATCGAAAGTGAGCGCGGTGACGTGATTGCTCGCCAGCGCACCGGGCTCGCGGACGATCGAATCGAATCGATCCTCGTTCCGAAGGTAGCGGACGAGGCCCGCCTCTCCCGTCGCCATCCAGACCACGTCACGCGTGGCGATGAGATCGTTGCACGTGTAGACGCGCAAGTACGTGGTCCACGCGCCAGAGGCCATAGCGCTCGAGACTCCGAGCGACAGGGCGCAGCAGGCGAGGAGGACACTGCGAAGGATCGTCACCATGGCATTCACTCCAGTCGGCCAGTCAGGTCGAGCCAGCGGAGCCACCACACCAACCCGGCGGCTTCCCAGATGATACGGCGGCTCATCTTCGAGACCCCCGCACGACGGTCGACGAACAGGATGGGGATCTCCTTGATCCGGAATCCGCGCCTCCAGCAGCGGAACGACATCTCGATCTGGAAGCTGTAGCCCTCGGACTTCACGCGGTCGAGTCGGATGCCCTCGAGTGCGCGGCGGCGGAAGCACTTGAAGCCGCCCGTCGAGTCGGCCAGCGGCAGCCCCGTGATCAGCCGCGTGTACACGTTGGCCGAGTACGACAGGATGAGGCGGCTGAGCGGCCAGTTCACGACGGTGACGCCGCTGATGTAACGCGACCCGAGCACGATGTCGGCATCCTGGATCGCGTCGAGGAACGATCCGATCGCGTCGGGATCGTGCGAGAAGTCGGCGTCCATCTCGAAGATGTACTCCGCGCCATGTTCGAGCGCGTAGCGGAACCCGTCGCGATAGGCCGAGCCCAGACCCATCTTGCCGGGACGCTGGATCAGATGGAGCCGCGGCTCATGCTCCTGACGCTCGAGGACGATGGCCGCGGTCCCGTCCGGCGAGTTGTCGTCCACGATGAGCACGTGCAGGTCGAAGGGCAATCCGAACAGTCGGTCGAGCAGCGGAGTGATGTTCTCCAGCTCGTTGTAGGTCGGGACGATGACGAGCTTCTCCATCAGGCCTCCACCGTCGGCGGGATCGGCTTCCGACGTGATTGCCACCAACCCGCGAACAGCAACAGGACGACGACCAACGTGCTCACGATCGTGAGCTGGAGCCCCTGTCGGATCGAGGGTGAATCGAATCGGAACACGATCTCATGCGCGCCCGCGGGGACCGCGACCGCGCGCAGCGCGTGATCGGCACGCAACATCGAGGCAGGTTGCCCGTCGATCGTGACCTTCCAGTCCGGGTACCAGAGGTCCGCGAGCCGGACGATCGCCGCCTGCGGCACGTCGACCCGGATGGCCACCTCGTGCAACGAGTAGCGCGTCACTTCGAGCCGCCCGCTGGTGAGGACGGCGCTCGGAATGCCCGGGTCCGAGGCCAGCCAGGTGAATCGCGAGGGATCGCGACCCGACGCCATGAGCGAGTCGATGGCGACTCGTCCCGTGTCGGGAACGACCCCGTACTCGCCGACGAGCGTGGCTCGCGGCATGGCCATGAGGTTCTCGTAGACGACCGCCGTGCTCCGATGCACTTCGCGCAGATAGGGCGGCGCGGACTCGAACGGCTGACTCAGCACGATGAAGCGCACGTTGAGGAGCGCGAGCCAGCGCGTGTCGAAGAGCACCTGTGCATCGACGAGGTCCTGGAACAGTCGCGGCTTGGCGGGATGGTAGCCGTTCAATTGCGAGAGCTTGAACGTGGCGAGACGATTGCTCGTGAAGCGCTCCGGCTCGAGCGTCCGGAACTCGCCCATCGAGCCCTGGGATTCGAGGAAGCGCACGACGTCATCGCGACCGTGATCCACCGATCTCACGATGGGATCGCCGATCACCGGCCGCATGATCTGGGCGCTGATCGGCCACAGCTCGAACAACAGCAGAACGAGCACGCCGCCCGACGCGAGGCGGGCGTTGAGCTTGCCGGTCGAGGCCGCCCAACCGAGCAGTGACGTCGCGAGCGCGAGCAGCGCCACCTTGGGCAGATCGCCCGCGAAGCCGGCGAACGCCGCAGCGGCGGCATCCGGATTGAATCCGGGCTTGGCCGTGACCGCCATCTCGACGTACCAACCGCGCAGACTCTCGGCGCCGCCCAGACCGAGCAACAGCAGCACGCCTGCGGCTGCAGCGAGCCCGAGCCACAGACGGGACAGCACGCCATCGCCTTTGGCTCTCGCGGCGCCTCGGTCCAGCACGGCGCTCCATCCCCATGCGGCGCCGAGCGCAGCGGCCAGTTGGAGCAGGATGACGATCATCACCGGGATGCGGAATCGATTGAACAGCGGGACGTGGTCGTACATGAGGCGGTAGACCGGCCCGTACTCACCGAATGAGACGAGCAAAGCGAAGACCCCGAGCGTCACCGCGAAGACCCGGCCGAGCAGCGGGACCGCGCCGCCTGCGACGAGCATCGGCACGATGAGCAGAACCGCCACGATCCCGAGGAAGGCGTTCGGATAGTCGGTGAACGGCATGCCACCCCAATAGGTCGCATTGCCGAATCCGACCCAGTTCGGGATGATCGAGGCCAACAACTCGTAGGGCGCCATCGACCACTGCGTCGCGTAGGCCATCCCTGCCCCACCGCCCTCGCCGCCACCCCGGATGCTGTATTGGGCGTAGTCCTTGAGCGGCAGATTGAAGAACCCGGCGATCCCGAACGCGATCGCCACCGCGCCGGCGATGCCGAGCGCGCGGACGAAGCGAGTCGGCAGCTGCGCTGGCTGCCTCAGCCCGGCTGCGAACCACAACAGGGTGAGGATGGCGACGGCAAGCCAGGAGTAGAAGCAGATCTGGACATGGCCCCGCAGCAACTGGAAACCGCCGGCGAGCGCCAGCCATCCGAGCGACGTGAGCTGCCCCGAGCGCAACCACCTCGAGGCGAGCCACACGAGCAGTGGCAAGTAGGCGGAGTTCACGAGCTGACTTCCATGCCCGTGCGAGCCGACGGCGACGAGGTTCGGTTGGAACACGAACGCCACCGCGCCGAGCAGCGCGGCCTCGGGTCGCGCACCCCACTCGCGAGCAAGGAGGAAGAGGAACAGTCCGCCGAGGAAGTAGTAGAGGATCATCCAGATCATGTCGGGCAGCGGCACGATGCGCCCGAGAAGCGCCAGCGGCCAATCCGGCGGATAGATGAGCGGGTTGTACGCGCCGCTGCCGAAGCTCGGCACACCGAGGAACACGACGGGATTCCAGAGCGGGTACACCTTGTCCTGCCACAGCGACTGCTCGCCGACGCGCACGAACCCGAGCGGCTCGTTGGCATCGGGCCCGACGAAGCTCCGCCCGCCCAGCAGCAGCTCATGGAAGAACAACACGGTGAGCACGCCGAGGATCACCGCCGCCCAACGCGTCGTGATCTTGAAGGGTTCAGGTGGCCGCTTCATGGCGGGTGCGGGTGTGGGCGCGGGCTGCTTCTGGGACATGGTCGTGGGGCTCCGGTTCAGGCGGCGGGCAGCCGCGCCTCGATCTCGGCGACAAGGCGCGCAGCGAGCGCATCCCAATCGTGAGCGGCAGCGAGAGCCCGGCGCTTCGCGGGCTCGTCATCGGACGAGAGGGCGAAGTGCACCGCAGCCACCATCTGCTCGGGGGTCGATGCGAACGCGAGATGCGGCGGCGACGGCACGAGGTCGAGGACCGGAGTCGTCACGACGGGCAGGCCAGCCGCCAGGTACTGGTACACCTTGTTGGGATTGATGCCCTGCACGAACGGGTCTCCTGCCCGGAACGGGATCACCCCGACATCGAGGGGCTGAAGGTAGCCCGGCAGGTCGGCGTAGGGTCTTGGACCCAGCACGGCGACTCCCTCCCGACTCGCCAACTCGCGCATCGGGCCGTCCGTGGCCGGGGTACCCGGTCCGATGAATACCAGCGTGCCACCCTGCCGGTTCCTTCGTAGGGCCTCGAGCACCTCGAAGTCGAGGAAGTGCGAGAGCAGCCCGACATAGCCGATCAAGGGCCGCGGCAGCGCGGCGAGTTCGGGCGGTTCGGGAGCGGACGTCCCGAAGTGCTTGGCCTCCACACCGTTACCGAGGAGGATCAAGGGGCTCCGAACCTCTGCAGCCAGCCGTCGACGGTAGTATTCCGAGACCACGGTCACGACCTCCGCCTGCGATACGGTGCGTGGCCAGTAGCTCCGGGCCCAAGCCGGTGTGCCGGAGAACTGAAAGGGATCGTCGTTGAAATCGTAGAGTAGCAGCTTCGGTCGGAGCCGAGAAAGCAGGCCGGGCGCATAGATGTTCGAAACGAGCACCGCATCCGGCCGTTCGACGCCGAGCCGCCGCAACTGGCGGTGCAGGTGCCATTCCGCGGCCAATTCGATGGCCCCTCGGCCCCAGGGGGTGGCGGCGACCAGATTGTAAGGAGCGCTCTTCGTGGCGGGCTTGAGGAACGGCACCGTGAAGTAGGTGACGTTCCCCTCCTGCCGCGGCTCCCAAGGGTCATCCCCCCCGGCCGCCGGCGGCTGCGCGAAGAACACCCGCCACCTCGCGGGGAATCGCGACAACAGGAACTGCTTCCGCGTGCGGAAGTAGCCCCAACGGACCTCGGAGAGGACGAGAAGGTCCACGATTGCTCAGCCGGC
Organism: bacterium; assembly: GCA_043779265.1. Lineage (GTDB taxonomy): Bacteria > Eisenbacteria > RBG-16-71-46 > RBG-16-71-46 > RBG-16-71-46 > CADEFY01. The sequence goes on from JAYWEM010000179.1 coordinate 45,834, forward strand.
GAGCAGCCCTGCGCGCGCGTCGGCCTCGACGCTCTCGGTCGCCTCGGTGTAGGACCGATGGCTGCCGGCGTGCAGGATGACCTCGCTCGACTTGGGGCGGACGCGCGGATCGCGAGCGAGGAACCGCTGCGACCACGCCTCGAGCGACAGCCAGCGCCAGATCTGGAGACCGATGTCGCGGCGACCGGCGAGGTAGTCGTCGAGCGCGGAGTCGACGGCCGCCCGCCGCACCCAGTCCTGGAAGGGCCCGGGACGCGTGAGCCGCTTGCGCACCTCTCCCGCGTACCGGCCGCGCAGCCACAGGTCGGTCGGCGTCTCGAATCCCATCTTGTCGCGCCGCGCGAGGATCGACTGCGGCACGCGGTCGGCGAAGGCGCGACGCAGAACCGCCTTCGTGGTGACGCCATCGAGTCGCTCGGAGTCGGGCAGCGAGAACGCCAGCTCGACGAGTCGATAATCGAGGAACGGCAACCGCGTCTCGATCCCGAACGCCATCGAGCTACGGTCCTCATAGCGGAGCAGACTCGGCAACTGCCGCACGGTCGTGTCGAACTCGAGATGGTCCCACAGCGCGCTGCGACCACTTCGGCCCGCCTGGGGCACGAGTGACGGCTGCTTGGCGAGTATCGACGACAGCACCCGGTCCTTGCCCTGCCCGAGGCGACTGCGAAGCAGGCCGGTGAGGGGTGCGGGCAGCCAGGGCTGGAACGTGTGAAGCAACGTCGTGGCGAAGCCCAATCGATCGCTGACGCGGCCCCAGAGCGAGGCGAATCCGGCCCAGTCGCCGACCGAGATCAGATCGCGCAGCCGTGTCGGCAGATAACGATGGTAGCCGGCCAGGGTCTCATCGCCGCCCTGCCCATCGAGCAGGACCTTGAGGCCGGCACCCTGCGCCAGCTCCATGACCTTCCACTGCGAGTACACGCCCGGACCTGCAGTGGGCTCATCCTGCTGCATCGCCATGCGGTCGAACACGCTCCAGAAGTCCCCACCATCGGGAACGATGACGTGCGAGGCCGCGCCACTCGCCTCGACCGCGGCGCGGATCCACGGGCGCTCGTCGAATGCAGGGCCCTCATCGTAAGCGCACGAGAAGGCGTGCAGCCCCTTGTTCGCGAGCTTGGACGCGGTGGTGATCACGCCGCTCGAATCCAGCCCACCCGAGAGACAGCAGCCCACTTCGACATCGGCGCGCAGCCGCAGGCGGACACTGTCGGTGAAGCGCTCGGCGTACAGCGATGCGAGCTCGGCGCTCGAGCCCTCGGTGCGGGCGCTCGGATCGAGCGACCACCAGCGCTCCGTGCGCATGCCGCCCTCGCCGATGCTCATCCAGTGAGCCGGCGGCAGCTGCCAGAGACCCTCGAACGTCGTGCGCGAGGCGTGATCCACCCAGTCGAGCGCGACGAGGTCCCGCACGGCGGGAAGATACGCGCTCAGGCGATGACGCTGCGTCATCACGAGCGCCTTGGGCTCGGAGGCGAACGCGAAGTGGACACCATCGTACTGATAGTAGAGCGGCTTGATTCCGAATCGGTCGCGCGCGAGGAACAGCCGCTTCGCCGCGCCGTCCCAGATCGCCAGCGCGAACATGCCATTGAAGTGATGCAGGCAATCGGTGCCCCACTGCCGGTAGGCGGCAAGCAACACTTCGGTGTCGGACGTGCCCAGGAAGCGATGCCCCAGCTTCTCGAGTTCGACTCGCAGCTCGACGTGGTTGTAGACCTCGCCGTTGTACACGATCCAATCGCGGCCGTCCGTGTCGCACAGCGGTTGATGGCCGGTCGGCTGGAGATCGACGATCGAGAGTCGGCGGTGCACGAGCCCGACGCGGTAGTCCGCGCTCGCCTGATCCCCCCGCGCGCGCGCAGGCGCCCAGGGCAGACCCGAACGGAACACGGCCGCGGGCGTGTCGGCCCCACCGTGCGTGAACGACTGTCCGTTCACCGGGTCGATGAGCACCATCCCCTCATCATCGGGGCCGCGGTGGCTCAGCAACTGCCCCATGGAGTGCAGGCGGCCCAGGTCCGCGCGTCCGTTGCGATCGAACAAGCCTGCGATGCCGCACATGGACCGCTCCTCCCTGGATCAGTGCCCCGCGCGGAGCGAGCCCGCGCGAGTGAACATGCCGAGTGCCCACGCCCATCCGGCGTGGACCACCAGTGCTGCGATGCGAATGGCCCAGCCGGCGGCTCCCTCGGGAGCGAACCGGGTGGTGACCAGGCCGATGACGAGTGCGCCGAGGAACACGGCCGCCAGCCGCCACGGTCGATACGGCATCGGCCAGTAACGCTGGGAGACGGCGTACGTGAGCACAGCCGACAACGCATAGCCCGTGAATGTGGCGATGGCCGCACCCTCGACGCCCATGCGCGGCACCAACAGCAGATTCGCGAGCCAGGCCACGAGCGCCGAGGCGCCTGCGGTCAGCCCCAGGATCGGATTGCGCAGTGCCAGACTGACGCCGAGAGCGGCGACATAGTAGGCACCCTGCGCCACCGCCGCAAAGCCGAGCCACAGCGCGGGACGGGCGGCTCCCGCGTAGTCGGCGCCGGCCAGCAGGAGCAGCGCCTCGGGGGCGAACAGGCCAGCCGCGAGCGCGAGCGCACTGGCCACCACGACGAACAGCGAGGCGATCCGGACGATCACCGCGGGAGCGCCTGGCTCCTGCGCCTTCGAGAATGCGAAGGGCATGAACGCGAGTTGGAAGGCCGAGACGCCCATGGTCACCACCGAGAAGAAGCGCATGGCGACGCCGTACACGCCGACGGCATCGAGTGAGGCCGCCTGCTGGAGTGTGTAGCGATCGGCGAAGCCGATCAATCCGTAGGCGAAGGCCACCGGCACGAGTGGCGCGCCGTAGCGGAGCATCTGGACCAGCTGCGAGCGGTCGAACCCGCCGGTGAGATAGTGGCGTCCGAGCAAGGCACCGAGCAGCGCGGCGATGACGTCCCCCGCCAGTCGGCCATAGAGCACCCCCGCGACACCCATGTCGCGCACGAGCACGAGGTAGAGCGTGACGGCCGCGATGGTCACCGTCTGGGCCACCTGGAGCGCAGCGAACTTGCCCGGCTGGAACGTGACGCGCAGGACATCGCTCCAGAACAGCGTGAGCAGCGTGAACGGGATCGTCACCGCACCGATGCGCAGGTACTTCGCGTAGACGGCACCGCCCAGCGCGTGCTCGGCGATCGGGTCGGCTGCGCTCCACAGGACGAGTGCCGCCGCGAGCCCGGTGACCAGCCGGAATGCCAGCGAGCTCGACACCATGCGCACACGCGCCGCGTGCTCCTTCTGCTCGTAGAGGAAGCGCACGAGTGCGCCGTCCATGCCGAACACCAGAACCAGCAGGATGCTCTGCGAGTAGGCAACGACGAGTTCATTGACGCCGAACTGCTGCGGCAGGAGCACGCGCGTCAGCACGGGCACCAGCAGGAGGTTCACGGCCTTCGCGAGCGCCTGCCCGCCGCCGTAGACGAGCGAGTCCCCCGAGAGGCGCTTCAACTGCTCGCGCAGGTTCATGACGCGCCGATCGAGCGGTACAGCTCGACGAGGCGGCGGGCGATGATGTGTGCATCGTGCTCGCGTTCGACATAGGCGCGCCCGGACTCCGCGAGGGCCCTTCGGCGCGGAGCGTCCTCGAGCAACGCCGCGATGTCGTCGGTCAGCGTGGCCTCGCTGCTCCGCACGAGTGGGCAGTCCTGGAGCCTCGACTCGAAGTCCTCGCGGATCCAGGCGAGTGCCGGTCGGCCCATCGCCATCGCCTCGACGCTCACCATGCCGTACCAGCCCATGTTCGTCTGATCGACGAAGATGTCGCACTCCCCCATCGCACGTTGCAACTCACGCCAGTCCAGCTTCTCGACGATGCGGAACTCGACCGAGGGATAGCGTGGCCGCAACCGTTCGAAGGCCGCCTCGATGTGACGAGTGCCCTTGATGAGCCGATTGGTCGGCGCATGCAGCACGAGTTTGGGGATCTCGCGCGCCGGCGTCCACGGGTAGTCGGCGAGCCAGGCCGCGACGTGGATCTGTTGGGCGTTCGGGGCCGATTCGAGCAAGTCCGGCGTCGAGACGATCTCGGCATCCACATGCCGGGTGGCTTCGGCGAGGATGCGCTTCTGGCGCTTGGGCAGACAGAACGGCTTGCAGTCGGTGCACGTCGACCGGGCATGCGTCGCCAGCATGTGCGCGCGATTCCGCACATCACAACCATGGTAATGATGGACCACCTTGCGGCCGAGGGCATGGTAGAGCGGCAGATCGGGGTTGTGCGGTGGGATCAGCGTGCGCCCGAAGTGGAAGTGGAAGACATCCCACTTGCCCGCATGTCGGAGCAGGCTCGAAACGTAGCCCGCGTAGCGAATCGGCGGCGAGAACGTGTCGTAGAGCGGATGTTCGTCGATCATGTACTCGGCGAATGTCGCGTTGTAGGCGAGCGAATGGGCCTCGACCCCGATCTCGCGCAACGCCCGAGCGAGGATGCTCGTCTGCCCCGCGATCTCGGCGGGTGCATGGAGCACTCTCATCGCGGCCTCCCGAACGGATTCGCGCCACCGCACCACGGACACTCCCATCGCTTCGGCCACGGGCGTTCGGCCTCCACGATGCTGTGCTCGCCACAATCGCGGCACACATGCGTCACTCGCCGCCCTCCCGGCAGGACCGCGGGAACGGGCGCGGCGCGCCCGGTGCGTTCGAACGTGAGCACGAAATTCGCTCGTGCCGCCAGGTCGAGCCCGGTGATGCGGTGCAGGGCCGCGAGCGAATCGGTGAACGCGCCCTGAAGCGGTTTGGTGCGAGAATCGTTCATCCACGAGAACCCGGCCGGCACGAACGCGTGTGCCGTCACCTCGAGACCGCGCCCAGCGAATCGCGAGAGCAGCGATCGGAGGTCGAAGACCTGTTGGTGCTCGATCCGCTTCTTGAACTTGCCCAGTGCGTACTTGGCGAAGTGACCGGCGAATCGGTAGAGGCGATCGTCGAACGAGGCGCCGCGGGGCACGGAGAGGTAGAGCATCCCCCCCGGCCGAGTGACACGCGCCAGTTCATCGCAGCACTCCTCGAGCTCGCTGACGTGCTCGAGGACGTAGTGGCACACCGTGAGATCGAACAGACCCTCCCGTACCGGCAATCGCGCGAGATCGGCGCGGAACACCTGCACGCGGTCCGAGCGCTCGGGCGGACCGGGCGGGAACTTGATGTCGAACCCCGTGATGCGCAGATCGGGTCGGAGCGCGTAAGGCCATGAGTTCGGACCGCACCCGGCATCGAGCACGCGCGCGCCCTGCGGCAGTGAGGCGATCACCTCGCGCAGGAAGACCGGGGGATCCTCGGCGCCGCGCTGGGGCTCTTGCGCATGGGCGCGGGTCATCGCCCGGCTCCCTCGATCGGGCGGCCCGAACAGGCCTCCCAGAGCGCGCGTGGCACGGCGGCTGCCGCCGCTGCGTGCCCGCGCACGAACAGCGAGAGCATCAGTGCCAGTTGCTGCGCGATGAAGGCAGGGCCCCAGGTGAGACGAGCGAGTCCGCGCGCGTGAGTGGACCACAGCGTCCAGTTGGCGCGCAGCCGATGATGGATCTTCCAGGCGTTGATCGCTCCGCCGGAGCTCGCGCTCACCTCGTGCCACAGTCGCGCGGTCGGGACGAACAGCAGGCGGAGGCCCGCTGCACGGGCCCGCAGACTCCAGTCGGCATCCTCCGCATAGATGAAGTAGCGCTCATCGAGCAGCCCGACGCGCTGCCAGACTTCGCGCGTCGCCAGCAGGCAGCAGCCGGTCAGATAGCCGGTCTCCTCGATGCCGCGCCACTGCCCGCGGTCGCGCTCTCGGATGCCGACATGCGAGCTGTGCGCGATCCAGGGAGTGCATCGCCCACCCGCATACCATACGAGATCGCTGGGAGCGGCGTGGTAGATGAGCGGCGCCGCACCGCCGGCTTCGGGCGTCTGCTCGATCGCCAGGATCAGATGCTCGATCATGCCGGGATCGGCGAGGACGTCGTTGTTGATCAGCATGACGGCGTCATCCCCTCTCTCGAGCGCGCGTTCGAGACCGGCGTTGTTGCCGCCCGCGAAGCGTCGGTTCTCGGCCAGTGCGATCAACTCGACATGCGGGTAGTCCGCCGCGATCGCCGCGACCGTTCCGTCGGTGCTCGCATTGTCCACCACCATGAGATGGAGGGCCCAGCCCGCCGGCATCCGGCTACGCGACAGGGAATCGAGTGTGGCGCGGGTCAGATCGAGTCCGTTCCACGCCAGCACCAGTGCCGTCACACGCTTCACGCCGACTCCCCCTCGACGAGCGCATCGCGGACCCGGACCCACGCCCAGGCACTCGCGGCGAGCAGCGCGAGCGCCGCCGCGGCTAGCGGCTCGAAGGGCACTCCCGCGTAGGCGGCGTAGAGCCACCACAGGTCGATGCCGCGCCAGAGTTGCCGCTGATCCTCCACGCTCACGCCGAGTCGGGCATCCCCGCCGGCAGCATCGAGCTTCGGCCAGTCCCCCGCCAAGTGCGAGCGGAGGTTGGCCGAGAGCAGCGACCAGTGCCCGGCGATCGGCGAGTAGCGTGCGTTCCAGTGACTCGACTCCATGAAGCGCGGATGCTCGAGCGCCAGCTGATAGGGATAGTCCCCCACCACGCGCATCTGCACGCCGTAGTAGATCCCGACGCCGCCGAGTTGGACCACAAAGCCGCCGGCGGCGAGCAGCAAGGCGACTCGTCGTCGCCCACGGGAGGCTCCCGACAGGGCGAACGAGACGGCGAGCAAGACGAGCGGGAGCAGCGGCACGAGGTAGCGTGGCCCCCACGACCCGTCACCACCCCAATGCTGGAACGTGGCGG
>JAYWEM010000180.1:0-32267 GCA_043779265.1 bacterium
ACCGGATACGGCGGTGCGGAGGAGGGCGCGACCGGGGTTCTCCCTCAGCGTGTGCACAGCAGTCTGCCCGATGCGGTGCGCTGGTTCCTCGACCGAGAGGAAGCGCGCGTCATCGGCTGAAGCGCCTCAGAGGGGCTTCAGCGCGAGCTCGTAGGACCGGCCAGCCTCATTCACGCGATACTGGATCGCGTAGCCCGGGATCTCCACCTGGGCGGGATGCACCCAGTCCTCGCTGACCAGGGCATTCAGTTCGCCCGGGTACTGACCGCGCTCGCGCTCATAGAGATCGAGTGCGAAGCGGATATCGCGCAACTGTGCGGCCGCATACACGTCGTGCTGCTGCGCGGGTCTCGCACTCAGGTGGAGCTGGCCACTGACCGTGCGCATGCCGAACAGCACGGCGAGGAACGAGGCGCCGACGAGCAACTCGCGCCACCAGGTCCGCGGGCCGCTCGCGCGTGGTGAGGCTGCCTGCGCGACTCGGGGTTCCGGCGTGAGGCCCGGATCCTGGCGACCGACGACCTCGACCCACTTCGAGTCCAGCATGCGGAACAGGGCTTCGTAGCCTTCGTACTCACTCAAGGGCGCGCGCTCGACGATCTGGGCGACCGTGTGCTGGCCGTCGATGATGCCGAACAGATCGCGCTCCTCCTCCGACAGCGGCTCATCCGGGTCGGGCAGATCGCGGACGCCGAGCAGCTGATAGGGGTCCTTGAACACCTGGAGATAGCGCTTCTGCTCGTCGCCGCGGCGAGCGGCCTCGATCATCGCGCCTTCCATGCTGATCAGGACGAGCGGCGTGTTCGGCCACTTGGTGTTCGGGTCGAACCGGTAGGTGCCGTTCTCCCATCGAACGATCTGCATCAGGTCATCGAGGATCTGACGCTCGATGAACATGGCGAGTTCCTGGGAGTCGAGGTAGCGGCCATTGAGCAGCAGGTCCTCGAGGTCGCGGCCCGATTCCTTCTGGATCGTCACGAGGCCCCGGTGCTGCTCATCGGAGAGCCGGTGCGTCGCGAGGAGGAAGCGAAGCAGCGGATCATCCTTGGTCATCCCCGGCGGCCGCGTGGCGACGATGCGGCCCTCGTGGATCCAGACCATGGAGCGTTCGGTGTTCCACTCGAGCATCAGGCAGCCGGACTTCTTCTGCCCACCCACCAACTGGAGGATCTCGCTCGCCGAGAAGTCACGGAGATTGCCTTGCAGGGCCATGGTCGCCTCCTACGCCGCGTTCGACAGCCGGTGAGAGGCCTGCGTGAAGCGACCACGCTGGGCCGAAGCGAACTGCGCTTCGCGAGCGCGTTCCTGCCCGACCTGATGGAAGTAGCCGAGCAGCGACCACGCTTGGACGAGCACGAGGACGCCGACGAGCAGCAGGGTCGGGACCTCGTGCCCCGGCAGCCACAGGCGAGCTTCGGCGGCGAACGGCGCCCCGATTCCGGTCCAGACGCGCGCGACCAGCCAGGTCAGCATCAGCAGGATGATCGGGCTGATGATGCGACGGTAGGCGAGCAGGCCGTATCCCGGGATCAGCGTCGCGAGGGCGGTGCGCACCCAGTGGCTCCGCTGCTGCATGCGAGTGCGGTGCTGCAACAGCAGCACGCGCGAGAAGTCGGGCGTCTCCGCCTGGGACTCGAGACGCGAGCAGGCGGGGCACAGCGCGTTCTCGCGGCGACGCGTGGCGCAGCGTCGGCAGGTGACGCGGCCGCAGTTGCCGCAGGGGCGAAGTGGGAGGCGACGATTCTGCATGCGACCCAAAGCGAATGAGCTCAGCGTCAGGATGACCGCAGCCACGCTGAACGGCCAGCCGGTGGTCTCGATGGGACCGCGCAATCCGACCGGAAGCGATCCCTGCGTGCTCGGGTCGAGCGGGGCCTTCCACAGCGCTGTCCAGAACCGATCGGGCGACAGCCACTGGTCGGCGAGGACCAGGAGCCCGTCCTCGGTGGTCTGCGCCTGGTAGTGCTTGACCAGCTCGAAGTCGAGGGCCGACGCGTGTTCGAGCGACTCATTGGCGCGCTGGTAGTCCAGCCGCTGGGTGTAGAGCTGGCTGGCGTTGAAGTGCGCCGCGGCGCTTCCTTCGGGAGTCGCGTCGGCTTGCGCGTAGGTCTGGAGTGCATCCTCGATGCGGCCCTGCATGGCGAGGACGTTGCCCAGGTCGGTCAGGACTCGCGGGTCGTTCTCCCAGATCTCGAGCGTGCGCCGATAGGACTTCTCCGCCGTGGCGAGATCCCCGCCTTGGCGAGCCGACCAACCGAGGCCGAAGTGGACGAACGCGTTGTCGGGCTCGCTCGCCGCCAATCGCCTGAGCTGATCGAGGCGCTCAGGACGGAAGGTCGCGTTCTCCAACGCAGCGACGCCGTGGAACGGAGCGGCATTCTCATTCATCGGCAGGGCGTAGCGTTCGACCGTCCGCAGCGCGAGTGGCGTTGCGAGGACCGCGATGAACAGGCTCGCGAACAGCACGCGTTCGCGGATGCGCAGCTGCGGGCCGAGATATCCGAGCGACATCAGAGCGGGCAGGGTGAGCCCGAAGCCCGCGAGAAACGGCAGCATGAGCAGCAGCGGCGCCCAGAACGGGGCGCTTGCGGCGTGCGCGTAGTGCGCGAGCCATTCCTGCCAGCCATGCACGAGTTCCTGACGGCGGAGCCAGACGATGATGAGCGCTGCGGTCAATAATCCCAGGAACAGCGCCTGCAGCAGCAGGATCGTGGCGTTGGCAGCGAGGTCGAGCTGGAGGCTGAAGTTACGCCGCAGGAGATCGAGCGCCGCGGCGTAGTGGAGCAGGGACTGGCTGGGGTCCTGGGTGAGCGTCCACGAGGCCAGGGTCAGGTGCGGCTCGAGGAAAGTGGGGTCGAGCGTGGCCGCCGCTCGCACCATGAGCGTCGCCTCCTCGCGATGTCCCGATCGCATGAGGATCGTGCCGCGACGATGGAGGAGTCGCGCTTCCTCGGGGAGCGAGGCGAGATGGCGCGCCTGCTTGTAGGCGATCCAGGCCTGCGGATCTCGCATGTTGCTCGGGGGCGCGATCGAGGTGCCGATCACATCCGAAGCCGCCACGATCGGGGCGTGCTCGATCGCGGGGGCCGCTCGGGCGGTGGCGGGGACGGGAGCCGGCTCGATCGGAGTCGAAACTGCGGCGACCTCGGACTCGACGGCGAGCGCCGCTCCGGGCGTGACCGGTTCCTCGGCGAGCGCGAGTGCGCCGATCGTCGCGGTGAGCAGCAACGTCGTCGCGATCCTCAGCCAAGCGAGTCTCGGTGACAGCCCCGCCCGTCGTTCGCGTGCCATCCAAGGCACGACGACCGATCCGGGGGAGACGTTCTTGAGTCGGGGCAGGTCCGTCCGTCGCATTCCCTTGACACTCCCGTTGGAGCACTCCTACCGTGCAGGTGTTCCGCCGCGGGTATCGGCGGTCTCCCGTGCCGGCTTGACGTCCGATTCGCGCCCCAGGCGCTTGCGCCGGGGCGTTCTTCATGAGGTCCGGCGGCGCCCACCGCCCCCGCGGCCCAGGAGCCCAGAACCCATGAGTGAGCCCGTTCCGACCTTGGAAGCCCGCTGGATCCGCATCTCCGAGGCGCCCGAGGCGATCGGCGAGGTCGTGGAGATCCGCGGCTGGATCGTGCACCGGCGATCGAGCGGCAAGGTCCAGTTCCTGGTGGTTCGCGACGGCAGCGGCCAGATCCAGTGCGTTGCCGGTATCAAGGACCTCCCGCCCGAGCAGTGGGAGGCGAGCCAGGCGCTGACCCAGGAATCCGCGGTCATCCTCCGTGGGGTCATCAAGGCCGACACGCGGCAGGTGGGCGGGGTCGAGCTCGGGCTCCAATCGCTGCAGGTCGTCTCGCTCGCGCCCGAGTTCCCCATCACGCCGAAGGAACATGGCGTCGAGTTCCTGATGGACCACCGACACCTGTGGCTCCGGAGTCCACGGCAGGCGGCCATCCTCCGATTGCGCGCCGAGCTGGTCGCGTCCTTCCGCGACTTCATGGATTCCGAGGGCTTCACCCTCGTCGATGCGCCGATGTTCACGCCGAGTGCCTGTGAGGGCACGACGACACTGTTCGAAGTGCAGTACTTCGACGACAAGGCCTATCTCAGCCAGAGCGGCCAGCTGTACATGGAAGCCGCGGCGATGGCGCTCGGGAAGGTCTACTGCTTCGGACCCGCGTTCCGCGCCGAGAAGTCCAAGACGAGACGGCATCTCATCGAGTTCTGGATGATGGAGCCCGAGTGGGCGTTCGCCACGCTCGAGGATGTCATCGCCCTCGAGGAGCGGCTGCTGCTCTCGTGTGTGGCACGCCTGCTGGATCGTCGGCGCGAGGAGTTCAAGATCCTCGAGCGTGACACCACCATCCTCGAGCGGATGAGCGGGCCGTTCCCACGCATCCACTACAACGATGCGGTGAGAATGCTGCACGAGAAGGGCATGCCATTCGAGCATGGCGCCGACTTCGGTGCGCCGGACGAGACCGAGATCTCGAGCCGATTCGACACACCCATCTTCGTCACGAACTATCCGGCGAAGGTGAAGGCCTTCTACATGGAGCCCGATCCGGCCGATCCTGCGCTGTGCCTGTCGTGCGACTGCCTCGCCCCGGAGGGCTATGGCGAGATCATCGGGGGAGGGCAGCGCATGGCCTCGCTCGAACTCCTCACGCAGCGAATCGATCAGCACGGTCTGCCGCAAGAGGCGTTCGAGTGGTACAAGGACCTTCGTCGATTCGGCACGGTGCCCCACTCGGGTTTCGGAATCGGGCTCGAGCGGACCCTGGCCTGGATCGCCGGAATCGAGCACGTGCGCGAGACCGCCGCATTCCCGCGCATGCTCTACCGGCTCACGCCCTGAGCCGGAAGGTCGGAGCGAACGTGACAGCCTCTGGACCTGCCCGGAAGAAGGCCATCGCCGCGATCGCGACGATCGATGTGGTTTCAGCGTCCGGAAGTCGCAAGTCCGTGATTGACATGGGGAAAGGCCTCCTCCTAGACTTGCATCACTTCGTTTTCCGGGCCACTGCGCGGTGCTCCCTCTCGCCGGTCGGGCTCGTGTTCGTGTTGGCCGTGGTCTCACTCTCGGGCTGCACGACCCGCTCCAGCAGCACCGACGCGGTGGAAGATTCCCAGATCAGCGGGCGTATACGTATCGCTGCGGGAAGCGAGCTCATGCCGCTCATGCGTCAGGAGACCCAGATGTTCTCGACCACCTATCCGAAAGCCGATTTCGAGCTCTCCGAGCTGCCGTCTCCGCAGGCGGTGGCGGAGCTGTTCGGCGGGCGTGCCGATCTGATCGCGCTGCCTCGGCTGCTGGCCGCTGCCGAACGCTCGGCAGCTTCGAGCGCGGGGATCGAACTCGAGGGTTACCTGGTCGGGCGCTCCGCGCTCGTCGCGATCGTCCATGAGTCGAACCCGGTCCAGAATGTCTCGCGATTCGAGCTGCAGCGCATGCTGAACGGCGGCCTCACGCGCTGGTCGGAGATCGGGGGCGGCGATTCGCGCATCGTCCCCGTCCTGCCGCCGCTCGATGGGGAGACCTCGCTCTCGGTGGCGCACCAACTCCTCGATAGCGCGAGCATCGCCGTGCCGACTCGCGTGGTCACGTCGGATTCGGCGGTTGTCAAGAGCGTGCGCACGGATCGACACGCCATCGGTTTCGTGGACATCTCGGCGCTGCCTGCCGCGGGCGTCCGCGCCCTCAAGGTGGCGGCTCTCGACGGACTGACCTACGTCCGCCCTGATGCGGAGACCATCTACGATGGTCGCTATCCGCTGAACCGTCCCATCCACCTGTACATGCGGACCGCCGGGCCGCGACTGGCCGGCGGATTCATCACTTTCGTCACCAGCGGCGACGGCCAGCGCCTGCTGCATGAGGCCGGCTTCGTCCCGACCGCGATCCCCGTCCGTTTCGTCCGTCGTTCCCCGCTACAGAGCAGTCATTGAGGAGTGAGCCCCAGACCATGAACCTCCCGACCCGGATCCTCCGCACCCTCGTGATCCCCGCGGTGGTCGCCGCAGCGGCGCTGAGCGCGTCCGCGGTGAGCGCCGATGACCTCAAGGATGGCCGGACCGCGTTCGCGGCCGGCGAGTTCGACCGTGCGGTCGCGGCCTATGAGAAGGCAGCGGCACAGGGCTACGCCGAGGGCCGCGCCGGCATCGGCATGGTGCACCTGCGCCGTCGGCAACTCGACAAGGCACTCGAGCAGTTCGACCTCGCGCAGCGCATGGACGCCAATCACCCGATGTCGTGGTACGGACAGGGTGAGGTGCTGCGCCGCCGAGACGACTGCGTGAACGCCGTCCCCAAGCTCCAGCGCGCAGTCGAACTCGATCGCAAGTACCCCGAGGCCCAGTTGGCGTTCGGCAACTGTCTCGTTGCGCTCGGCAGGCATGCGGACGCCGTGAAGGCGCTCGAGCCCGGTACCAACTGGGGGACGAAGGTGCGGCCGCGGTTCCTGATCGCATTGGGCGACGCCGAACTCTCACGCGACTCGCTGCGGGACGCCGGCATCTACTACACGCGCGCGCAGCAGGAAGCGCCTGATGATCCAGCGACGAACCGCGCGCTCGGCGAGTTCTACGTCAAGCGCAACATCGGTTCGCTCGCGGTGCAGTACCTCGAGAAAGCGGTGGAGCTCGATCCCAAGGATGTCGAGCTGCGCTACGCCCTCGGTCAGGGCTTCTATTACGCGCAGCGCTACAATGAGGCGCTCGAACAGTACAAGCAGGTCGCCGAGGAGGATCCGGAGTTCGCCCCGGGTCAGTACGCCCTCGGGTACCTCTACTACCTCTCGGGGCAGGCGGATCCTCGCCGCTACGCTGACGCCAAGCCCTATCTCGAGAAGTACACGAAGATGAGCCCCAAGGATGGCAAGGGGTGGAGCGCGCTCGGACGGACCCTGTTCTTCCTCAAGGACCGCGATGGCGCCACCGCCGCGCTGCTGACCGCGCAGAGCCTGGGCGATAAGTCCAAGGAGATGTACCGGCTGCTGGCTCGGACCTACGTGGAGAAGCGCGAGTGGCAGGCTGCCCTCGCGGCTTATGCCAACGCCGATCTGGAATCCTCGGACCTGTTCAGGATCGCCCAGGTCCACGCGATTCTGGGCGATATCGTCCGGGCCGACTCGGTCTATGCCCAGATGGTCGACAAGGACCCGTCCTCGGGGGAGGCCAAAGTGGCCCTGGTCGAGTGGGGCAAGCTCAAGTATCGCCAGAAGGACCACGCGGGCGCGATCGCTGCGTTCCAGAAGCGGAACGCGCTTGACCCGCCGAGCGATGAGGCCTTTTACTACACCGGCTTGGCCTACTTGGAGCTGAAGCAGTCGCCGGAAGCCATCGCAGCGCTCCGCCGAGCCACGGAGATCGCCCCGGACAAGGGGGACCGACACCTGTGGCTGGCCATGGCGCTCATGCGGGCGGACTCCACCGACGTCGCCGAGGTCTCATTCCAACGGTCGGTCGAGTTGGATTCGACGAGCAAGAACGCGGCACTCGGCTTCCAGCAGATCGGCTACCGCCAGTTGCTTCGCAAGGACTGGCCGGGCGCCGTGACCACGTTGGAGAAGGCGTCTGCAATCGATCCTGCCAGCGTCCAGACGCTGGTCTGGCTTGCGCAGGCTCATCAGAATGCAGGCAACAAATCACAGGCGATCGACTACTACCGCAAGGTGATCTCGCTCCAGCCGGGTCAGACCGACGCGGTGAAAGGTCTCAAGTCCCTCGGGGCATGAGACCGTTTCGAGTCCGACCCGACCGTTTCGCGGCGGGTCGTCACGGAGGACCACGATGGCGTCGTTGAAGAGTCGGCAGGTCGGCTCGATCCACATCCTCGCACCGAAGGGGTATCTGACCGGCGGGGATGAGACGGAGGAGCTCGAGAAGGCGATCAAGACGCTCGGGAACGAGGGGAACCTCCACCTCATCATCAACCTGAGCGATACGCAGCATCTGAACTCGACGGCGCTGGGCGTGCTCATCCAGGCGCATTCGAGCTATGTCCGTCGCGGCGGCCAGATGAAGCTCGCGGCTGTGGACAAGCGCATCGAGAATATCTTCGTCATCACGAAGCTGTCGCTGGTGTTCGACGTCTACTCGACCGAGGAGCAGGCGATCGCCAGCTTCGCGGAACGAGAGTCGGTCTAGGGAGGATTGCGCATGGGAGTCCGTCGCAAAGAGGTCCTCACCATCACCGTTCTCAGTCTCTCCGGCCGCTTCTTCGGAGACAAGGAGACGGACGAGCTCGAGACGGCTGTGATGGATGAGGCAGCGAAGGGCAACACCAGACTGATCTTGAACATGACGCAGTGCGAGGTGGTGAACTCGGTTGCACTCGGTGTGCTCATGCGCGGGTATGCCAACTACAAGGGTCGCGAAGGCGAGATCAAGTTGTGCGGTCTCGGCAAGCGCCTGAAGGATCTGTTCACCATGACCAAGCTGATCATGGTGTTCGACCATCACGATACCGAGGAGGAGGCCCTCGCGGCCTTCACCGCCCCGGCTTCGTGAGGTGGGGCCGGCGGACCGGGCCGGCAGTCGCAAACATCGCTGGAACGTGTCCCGCCGTGGAGCGTTCCATTCCCGTGTCGGTCTCGACCGTCACTTCTGAGTAGCCCGTTCGGGGTCACCACTTCGGTGCCCCGGATCGTCAACGGAGGATCTTCGTCACATGAACCGTTATCTGATGCCGCTCGGCTTCATCTCGGTCTTCGTCGTCTCGTTCCTGATCTGGGCGAACATGCAGCTGTTCATCGGCCACTTCGGCGAGGAGATGAAGAAGGCCGGTCCGCTCGTCGCACTGCTCATCGCGCTGCTGATCCTGCAGATCGCCTTCGTGCTCGAGCGCCTCTGGAGCCTCAAGAAGGCCGAGGGCACCGGTTCGCTGCCGATGTTCCTGAACAGTGTCCGCAAGCAGCTCCACGCCGGTGATGTCGATGGAGCCGTGCTGCTGTGCAACAAGCAGAAGGGTTCGGCCGCCAACGTGATGCGCGCCGGCCTCGAGCGCTACCGCGCACTTCGTTCCGAGAATGCTCCGAAGGAGAAGATCCAGGCCGAGACGCAGGCGGCGATCCAGGAGGCGGCTGGCCTCGAGACGCCGCTGCTCGAGCGCAACCTGATCGCGATGTCGACGATCGCCTCGATCGGAACGATGGTCGGACTGCTCGGCACCACGGTCGGGATGATCCGTTCGTTCCAGGCGCTGGGCACGACGGGCGCGGTCGATGCGAGCGCGCTCGCCACGGGTATCTCCGAGGCGCTCATCAACACCGCCGGCGGTCTGTTCGTCGCCATCCTCGGTATCGTGTTCTACAACGTCTTCGTCACGCGCGTCGACAGCTTCAACTACATGATCGACGAGGCGTCCTACGAGGTGCTCCAGCTGCTCACCGCCAAGGCCCATTCGGACGCGAAGTAGCGTCGGCCGAAGGGAGCTCGTTCCATGCTCAAGAAACGGCGCCGAGTCGGCATCGCCATCGACATGACTCCGATGGTGGACATCGCGTTCCTGTTGTTGATCTTCTTCATGTGCACCACTCAGTTCAAGCCGCCGGAGAAGGACAAGATCACGCTGCCGGATTCCTCTTCGGAGGCGAAGTCACCTGAGTCGCAGATCATCATGATCTCGGCGACTCCGACAGGGCCGGTCAAGTTGACCTACAAGCCCCTCGGAGGCGAGGAGGTCGAACTGGTGCTCGATGCCGCGACCCTCCCCGAGACGTTCGGTCATGCCATCAAGACAGCTCGTGCCGCGGCACCGGCGTCCCGCATCCTGCTCAAGATGGACAAGGATGCGAAGTACGGAGTGATGGCCGACATGATCGCGGGTCTTCAGGAGGCCAACGCCACCCGATTCAACGTGCAGACCAACCTCAAGGGCGGCGCAGGCGCGTTCGCCAAGCAGGCGAGCGGGCAGTAGCCCGGTCCCCTTGAAGGAGATGTTCATATGGGAATGGTAGACACACCGGATCGGTCCAGTAAGAAGAAGGGCAAGAGCACACGGCGCAAGAAGCGCCGCGTGGGTATCCATATCGACATGACGCCGATGGTCGATATCGCATTCCTGCTGCTCATCTTCTTCATGGTCACGACCGTGTTCCGTACGCCACAGGCGATGGAGATCAATCTCCCGCCCGACCAGGAGTCCGAGATCGAGGTCGCGGAGTCCAAGGTGATCCAGCTTCGGTTGCTCGGGGACGGTCGGCTCTACTGGAAGCATGGAGCCAATGCGTTCACGCGTGCCGAGGTGACCGGGCTCAAGGACGTGCTCGCGCCCTACGCCGGTCGCACCGAGATGATCATCGTCGTCGCGATCGACCGTGAGTCGCCGTTCGACTACATGGTGCAGGCGCTGGATCACCTGCACAGTGCCAAGTTGACGCGGTTCTCGGTGAGCCCGATGAAGGAGCAGGAGAAGAAGGAGGTCGAGTCGCTGTGAGTGCCAACTCCGAGCGTCCGAGCCTCTTCGAGTTCATGCCCTACGGGGCGCCTGAACTCAAGCAAGTCGCCAAGCCCTACATGTTGCGCGCACTCGGTGGCGGGATCCTCGTGATCCTGGGTTGCTTCGGCCTGTTCGCGCTGGTGAACTTCATCCAGTCGCGGCAGGAGATGTCGATCCCCGTCGTGCAGATGCAGGTGAGCGATCTCGCTGCCCCGCCGCCGCTGAGCCAGGACACGCCGCCGCCGCAGGTCCAGGTGCAGCCCACCGAAGCTCCGCCCGTGGCGGCCATCCCGGTGCCGGTGCCCGATGCCGAGGCCCCGCCCGAGCAGACCATCATGACTCAGGAGGAGATCTCCCAGACCACGCCGGGGATCTCGACCGAGGGGGACGGCGGACAGATCGTCGTCGCGCCTCCTTCCGAGGAATCCATGCCCGGCCTGGGGCAGTACGTGTACGTCGAGGAACTCCCGGAGGCGATCAAGCGCGTCCATCCCCGCTATCCGGATCTGGCTCGCGAAGCCGGAATCGACGGTACCGTGCTCGTCCAGGCGTTGGTCGATAAGAACGGCAAGGTCCGCGACGTGAAGGTCCAGAAGAGCATCCCGATGCTGGATCAGGCGGCCGTGGATGCGGTCAAGCAGTGGACCTTCAAGCCGGCCCTCTCGAACAACAAGCCGGTGGCCGTGTGGGTGGCCGTTCCAGTGAAGTTCAGCTTGAACTGAAGTTCCACGAGGTCCAGATTCGAAGTCGTCGACCGGGCGCCTCACCGCGAAAAGCGGCGAGGCGCCCGTCTAGTTCTCGTCTCCGGGCGGATCGCGGCGGAATGCGCAGGTATTGCTTCGCGTAGCCACTGCGGACCCCAACGGAGGAGGGATCGATGACCGCACTCGTCGTACGCCACGACCATCCACAACGAAACTCGTTCCTCGAGGACATCCGCTCCCGGCGGCAGGCGGGGGAGACCTCGATCGCGAGGGCGCTGCCCGCCTCGTCGCTGCTGCTCATGGCCGCGCTCGCGATCGTCGGCCTGCTGCCGGACCGAGGCTCCCAGCAGGTGGCGGGCCCTTCGATCGCCGTGGAGCTTCGCGAGTGGGGCGCGCCACCTCGGATCGAGCATCCGCCAGTCGATCGCATCGCCGCCAGGCCGTCGGCTCCCGCGCGAGCGGACGCCATCGCAGTCCCTGCGCCTGATGGGGGCACCATTGCGGAAGCCGTCTCCGGGGCCGGGAGGGCCGATGCGGAGGGATCATCGCCTCCCTCGATCGCGGGTTCGGGGTCGGGCACGGCGCCGGTCACGGAGGTCGGCTCCAGTGAACCCGGCTTCACCTGGTTCGAACGGATGCCCGAGGTGGTTCGGAGTGTGAAACCCATCTACCCGGAACTCGCGATCTCCGCACAGGTGGAGGGCACGGTCCAGGTCTGGGCTCTCGTCTCGAAGGAGGGAACGGTCCAAGAGGCACGCATCCGTCGTTCCATCGTGGTGCTCGACCAGGCGGCTCTCGATGCGGTCCGCCAGTGGCGATTCATACCTGCCCGAAGCGGCGACCAGGCAGTTCGGGCGTGGGTGAGCGTCCCGATCCGATTCCGATTGCGCGACTGAACCTGCGGGCGTGGTGGCTTCGGCCCCCGAACCACCGCGCCCGAATGGGGTTCTCCTGCGCCGGTCGAGTAGACATTTGACCCTCCTGCGGCGCTCCCGGAGACTCCGGGCGAGTGTCCATAGCCGCCCCCGGGCCCCGTGTCCGTCCGACCTCCCCCCAGCCAGGAGCCCGAACATGTCCCTGCCGCTCGATGCACCGGTGTCGTCGGAGAGCCAGGACGGGTCGCCGCTCTCCTTCCTCCAACGAGTCGGCCGTGTCTTCACGGACCCCGCGAACGCGTGGTCCGGGCTCGGAGCGAAGCCGCAGTTCCTCCTGCCGCTTCTCGTGACCATGCTGTTCAGCCTCGCGTCGACGGCCATCCTCTACCCGCGCGCCATCGTCCCGATGCAACTCGAGCAGATGGAAATGCAGGTCCTGAATGGCCAGATGCCGCCCGAGTCATTCGATCGGGCTGTCGAGATGATCGACTCCCCGATGATGATGGGCGTCACGCTCGTGATGGTCGTGCTCGGTACCCTGTTGTTCTATCTGGTCGCCGCAGGGACGATCGGATTCGGCGTGGGATTCGTTCTCGGCTGCAAGCTGCGATTCCGTTCGGCATTCGAGGTCGTGGTCTGGGCCGGACTCGTGACATTGCCCGGGGCCGTGATCCACTCCGTGATGGGCTGGTTCCAGCAGACGATGGACGTCCGCCTGAGCCCGGCCGTGCTGCTTCCTGCGATGAGCGAGGCGAGCAAGCTGGAGGCGGGTCTGATCTCGTTCTTCCAGTGGATGAACCCCTTCAGCCTGTGGTTCCTCGCCGTCACGATCATCGGTGCGAGCGTGCTCTCCGGGGCACCCCGCAAGAACGTGACCTGGGTGCTGGCCGGGCTCTATGTGGCGTTCGCGATCGTCCTTTCCGCGGTCGCCATGATGTTCGCGCCGGGGGCGTGACGCCGCGCGTGCAACCCCGTAGACCAATGACCCGTATCCATGAGCGCCGCCGGGGACGTCCCGCGGTGACCTACTCAGAGAGGAGTGTCCCGAGGATGCGTCCCGTCCTTCCCGCCCTCACCCTGCTGCTGGCAGTGGCAAGTGCCTCACCCGCCCGATCGGCGGATCTCACCGCGGATGAGGCGGTGCGGATCGCCTTGCTCCGCAACTCCCAGGCGATCTCAGCCGAGGCGTCGGTGCTCGATGCGCGCGGCGGCCTGTGGGGCGCGTACGCGGGAGTGCTCCCGAGCGTCTCGGCCAACTATAGCTACACCCGCACGGTCGCCGACCCCTCGGATCGCACCCAGACGACCTATTTCGGACCGGTCCCGGTGGACTACCGCACGATCTCGTCCACCAGCACGACCACGTCCCCGAGCATCACCGGTCGTTGGTCGCTGATCGACCTGTCGTCCTGGAGCAGCCTGTCCTCGGCACGCCAGGGAATGGCAGCGGCACAGGCCTCTCGCCAATCCACGCGGCAGGACGTGATCCTCGAGACTCGCCGACGATTCTACGACGTGGTC
Source organism: bacterium (assembly GCA_043779265.1). Lineage (GTDB taxonomy): Bacteria > Eisenbacteria > RBG-16-71-46 > RBG-16-71-46 > RBG-16-71-46 > CADEFY01. The sequence goes on from JAYWEM010000180.1 coordinate 13,530, forward strand.
CGGTCGTGGCGGCTCGCCGAGGTCTCGGCCGGCGCTCTGAGGCTGGCCCGCGATGACGAGCGGCGCGTTCGCGCGCTGTTCGAGGTCGGGTCGGTCTCGAAGAGCGACCTGCTCAAGGCTCGAGTGCGGACATCGCAGAGCGAACTCGATTCGCTGGTGAGCCGCAATGCGGTCACCAATATGCGCATCTCGCTGGCCTCATTCCTCGGTGTCGCCGAGTCGGAGATGAGCGCGGTCGACACGGCGCTCATCAGCGTGAAGCGGGTGTACGAGCCGGCTGCAGTGCTGGCCGATGCCCGCGCATCGCGGCCCGATCTCGAGGCGGCGGATCGGCAGGTGAAGGCGGCGCAGGCGGGGCTCAATGCCGCTCGCTGGCGCCGGCTCCCGTCACTCGATCTGAGCGCATCGGCGAGCTTCCCCTCGAAGACCAAGAGCGAATCGGAAGTGGCCTTCGCCGACAGCAATGGCGTGTTCTCGGATCGCCAGGTGCAGGACGTCGAGAACACGTCGGATACGCGCTATTCGGCGACGCTCGGATTCAGCATGCCGATCTTCGACGGCTTCGCGACCGACGCGCAGACCGCTTCGGCGCGCGCGCGCTTGTTGCGGACGCGTGAAACCCGGGACGCGCTCGTCCGTAATCTGGAGAGTGAAGTGCGTCAGGCGCTGCTGCAGTACCAGGAAGCCACGGAGCGTGAAGTGCTCGGCCGCCGGACGCTCGAGTCCGCCGCCGAGAACCTCAACCTGGTTCAGCAGAAGTACAACGTCGGATCTTCCACGATCCTCGAGCTGATCGACGCACAAGTTCAGCTCCAGCGGGCCCAGAGCGATCTGGTCTCCGCCATGGCCGCCATCCGTGTCGCTGACGCCACGCTCGATCGCGTGCGCGGCCGCGGCGAGTGAATCGAGGAGTGAACCGATGAAGCTGAAGCCCTGGGTCTGGTTCGTCGCCGGAGGAGTGGTGGTGGTGGCGTTGATCGTCATCGGCGCCATGCAGAGCAACAAGGGGAAGGTCGAGTCGGTGCAGTTGGCTCGCGTGCGGTTGGAGGACGTGACGTCCCGCGTGCGCGCACCGGGCAAGATCGAGCCGAAGACGCAGGTGAAGATCAGTGCCGACATCGCCGGCAAGGTGCTCGACCTCCGGGTCAAGGAGGGCGACCGCGTCAAGCGCGGCCAGCTCATGCTCCAACTGGACGACACGCAGTACCGCGCGTCCCATCGCCAGGCTCAGGCGGGGCTGGCCTCGGCCAAGGCCCGTCTGCGTGAGGCGGAATCGTCGCTGCGCGTGAGCGACGCCAACTTCGAGCGTCAGCGCACGCTGTTCCAGCAGCGCCTGCTCTCGCAGGCCGAGTGGGATGCGGCATCGAGCGTGAATGAGGGCGCCCGCGTCGCGGCCGCCACGGCTCGCGAGGACGTGGCGCGCGGCCAGGCGTCGCTCGAGTCCACGGCGGACTACCTCTCCAAGTGCCGCTTCCTGGCGCCGTTCGATGGCGTTGTCAGCGCACTGAACGTCGAGGAAGGGGAGACCGTCATCACGGGCACGATGAACAACCCCGGCTCGCAGATCATGGTTGTCTCGGATCTCTCGCGCATGCTGGTCCGTGCCGAAGTCGATGAGACGGATGTCGTGGACATGCGCATCGGACAGAAGACGCGCATCACGGTGGATGCCTATCCCGACACCCATTTCGTCGGAATGGTCACCACGATCGGAAATACGGCGAAGCGGTCGCTGACGTCGTCAGTCGAAGGGCAGACGAACTTCGAGGTCGAGGTCGTGTTCGCCGAGGACGTGCCCGGCGTCCGTCCCGGCATGACGGCCGACGTCGACATCGAGACCGGCACGCATGCCGGGACACTCGCCGTGCCCATCCAGGCTGTGGTCATCCGGACGGAGCGCGAGCTCGAGCGGGCCAAGCTGGGCGGCAAGGGCAAGCCCAAGGCCAAGCGTGGTGCGGCGATCGCCGCCGAGGACGACACCGTCGGCAAGAAGGACAAGGAGATCGCGGGCATCTTCATCGTCGAGAACGATGTCGCCAGGTTCGTGCGGGTGCGCACGGGACTTGCCAGCGAGACCATGATCGAGGTTCTGGGAGAGGTCACCGAGGGCAGCTCGGTGGTCTCGGGACCGTACAAGGCGCTTCGCGAACTGAAGCCGGGCGGCAAGGTCAAGCGGGAGACCGTCACCGCCACCGGTCGCAAGTGAGCGCATGATGCTGATCGAGATCCGTGACCTGCATCGCGTCTATCAAGTCGGAGACCAGGAGGTGCGCGCGCTCGATGGCGTGGACCTCGACATCCGGCAGAACGAGTATCTCGCGATCATGGGCCCCTCGGGCTCCGGCAAGTCGACGCTCATGAACATCATCGGCTGCCTCGACACGCCAACGCAGGGCTCCTATCGCCTCAAGGACAAGGAGATCGCAACGCTCACGGATGACGAGTTGGCGCGAATCCGGAACCAGGAGATCGGATTCGTCTTCCAGACGTTCAATCTGCTGGCTCGCGCCGATGCTCTGCACAACGTCGAGCTGCCGCTCGTCTATGCCGGCCTCAAGCATGAGGAGCGGCGGAGGCGTGCCAAGGAGGCGTTGACGTTGGTCGGGCTGGGCGATCGCATGATGCACAAGCCGAACGAGCTCTCGGGCGGTCAGCGTCAGCGCGTGGCGATCGCGCGTGCACTCGTCAACAAGCCGAGCATCATCCTGGCGGACGAGCCGACGGGGAACCTCGACTCCAAGACCGGTGACGACATCATGACGGCGTTCCATGGCATCTGGAGCGCCGGGAACACGGTGATCCTCGTCACCCACGAGGCTGATGTGGCGGAGCACGCCCACCGTATCGTGCGCGTGAAGGACGGGCGCATCGAGAGCGACACGGTCAACCCGAACCCGCGTGGTGCCTCCGCGAGCGGGGCGCACGCGTGAACCTCCGAGAGAGCGTCGGGATCGCCCTCGCCGGGCTGCGGGCCAACAAGCTCCGCTCGTTCCTGACGCTGCTCGGCACGATCATCGGCGTGGCCTCGGTCATCGCGGTCGTGTCGTTCGTCGAGGGCATGAACCAGTTCGTCACGCGGAAGCTCCTGAACGCTGGCGCGAACGTGTTCGTCGTCGACAAGTACGGCTTCATCACGAGTGAGGAGGCGTGGGAGGAGGCTCAGAAGCGTCCGGACGTGACGCTCGACGATGCTCAGGCGCTTCGAGAGGGTGTCGCCCATGCCTCCATGGTCGTGGCTCAGGCCAACGGGAGCGCGCCCGTCCGATATCGCGCCAAGTCGATGAAAGGGGTCTCGCTCAACGGGCGTGGTCCTGGCTATGAGGTGGTGGACGATCAGGCCATCGGGTTCGGCCGCCATCTGACGCACGTCGACGATTCGAATCGCAGGCTGACGTGCGTGATCGGATCCGAGGTCGCCGAGGAACTGTTCGGCAATCTCGATCCCATCGGCAGGCGGATCCGGGTCGACCGATGGGAGTTCGAAGTCGTGGGCGTGACCGCGGCGAAAGGCAAGGTTTTCGGGCAGAGCCAGGATCGTTTCGTCACCGTCCCCATCCATACGTTCCAGAAGTACTGGCAGGAGCGCGGGTCCTTCGCGATCGCCGTCAAGAGCATCGATCAGGCCTCGCTGCCCCGGGCCGAGCAGGAGGCGCGCAACATCCTCCGCTCGATGCGCCATCAGAGGCCGGGTCAGCCCGACCAGTTCGGCATCACGACCTCGGAGACCTGGCTCGAGCTCTACCGCAACCTCACGGGCGGGATCTTCGTCGTCTCGATCGGTGTCGCGGCGATCTCGCTGCTCGTCGGGGGGATCGTCATCATGAACATCATGCTCGTGTCCGTGACCGAGCGGACCAAGGAGATCGGCATCCGCAAGGCGCTTGGCGCGAGGAGACGGGACATCATGACGCAGTTCCTCGTCGAGTCGACGACGCTCTCGCTGGCCGGCGGCATTCTCGGGATCATCGCCGGCGGCTCGCTGGCGCTCGGGGTGGGATTGATCAGCCCACTCCCGGCAGCCGTGAGTGCTCCGGCGATCATCATGGGACTCGTCATGAGCACGGTGGTCGGGATGTTCTTCGGCTCCTATCCAGCGTACCGCGCCGCGCAACTCGATCCCATCGACGCCCTCCGGTACGAGTGACCATGCGCACCTCCGACCTGCTTCGCGAGACGTTCCAGATGGCCCGGGCCGCGCTGTTGGCCAATCGCCTCCGCTCGATGCTGGCGCTGCTCGGCATTGTCATCGGCGTCGGCACCGTGATCGGCATGGTCTCGTTGATCAATGGCTTCCAGAAATCGTTCCAGGACAGCATCCAGTCCTTCGGCAACAACACGCTCTACATCCGGCGCATCCGTCCCGGCATCCGAATCAATGGGGACTTCCCGGACAGCCTGAGGCTCCGCAAGGCGTTCACCATGGACGACGCGAGGGCCATCATGGCTGGCGCGCCCGCCGTCAAGGCCATCGCACCATTCAAGTGGCCGTGGGATGACATCCGTCTTCGCCATCGCGACAAGCGGACCAAGACGACATTCTGCTACGGCACGAATCAGGAGTACCTGACGACGCACAGCTACGACCTCGCTGCGGGACGATTCTTCACCGAGGAGGAGGTCCAGCGGAGCGCCAATGTGGTCGTGCTCGGAAAGGACACGCGTGAGGCTCTGTTCGGGGACGGTTCGGGCGTCGGTAAGACCGTCCATCTGAACGGGATTCCGTTCACGGTGCTCGGGGAGTTCGAGAAGAAGGGCAAGTTCCTCGGGAACAACTTCGACGAAGTGGCCTGTGTTCCCTACACCGTCGTGGACAAGTACTGGACCGCTCCGCCATCGGCTCCACCCTGGGTGCCGAGGAAGGGCGAGTTGTTCCTCGACGCGATTGCCGTGTCGCCGGATCAGAGCGAGGCCGCGATGCTGCAGATCGGCGAGGTCCTCCGTGTCCGCCGCCAACTCCCGAGTAACAAGTTGAACGACTTCGTCGTGTTCAGTGACGATGCCTTCCTCTCGCTCTACAACACGGTCACCGGCGGGATCGTGGCGCTGATGACACTGATCTCCTCGATCTCGTTGCTCGTGGGTGGCATCGGCGTCATGAACATCATGCTGGTGGCCGTCACGGAGCGCACCCGGGAGATCGGTGTGCGCAAGGCCCTCGGGGCCCCGCGCAAGGCGATCCTGCTTCAGTTCCTCGTCGAGTCCGTGATGCTCACCGCCGTCGGCGGGGTGCTCGGAATCCTGCTGGGAGCGGGCGTCTCGGGGTTGGTACGGGCGCTGAGTCCATTGCCCACATTCGTCTCGCCGTGGTCGGTGATCCTGGCGCTGGGTTTCTCGGCGGTGGTCGGCGTGTTCTTCGGGCTCTACCCGGCGATGCGCGCTTCTCGATTGGACCCGGTGGAGTCTCTGCGCTACGAATAGCAGCGCATGAACATCCGCGAGAGTGCGGGACTCGCCCTTGAAGCCCTGAGAACGCATGTGCTCCGCACCGCGCTCACGTTGCTCGGTGTGATCATCGGTGTTTCCTCGGTGATCGTCGTGATGTCGGTGGTTCAGGGGCTCGATCGCTATGTGGCCGATCAGGTCTCCTCGGCGGGCGGCGACGTGTTCACCATCGATCGAGTCGGATTCGAGTTCGACTTCACCAAGGTGCGCGACAAGTTGAAGCGCGCGCCCATCGATCCCGACGTGGCCGCGATCATCCAGAGCGTCGGCGTCCACATCGAGGCCGCGGTGGCGGGCGAGAGCTCCTCGAAGACGATCCGCTCCGGACGCCGCCAGCTGCGCCGCGTGTCGGTTCAGGGCAAGCAGCCCGGCTACATGGAGGTGGAGGACCTGCCGGTCGCGCGGGGCCGTCCGCTCGATGCCCGCGATGAGCAGTCCAGAGCATCGGTCTGCGTGCTCGGGGCCGACCTGCTCGAGGACCTCTATCCGAATCTCGATCCCCTCGGCTCCGAGATCCGGATCGGATCCCATCGCTACACGGTGGTCGGGATCGGCGAGCGGAAGGGCTCCTCGTTCGGTCAGAGTCAGGATCTCTACGTGCTCGTGCCCTACTCCACCTGGCGCAAGCAGAACGGTCGTGGCGGATCGGCCGCGATCACGGTCAAGGCGAAGGGACCCGAGCACTATGCGCAGGCGCAGGAGGAGGCTCGCGCCATCTTGCGCACGGCTCGCGGTGTCCGTCCCGGAGCCCCCGATGACTTCGAGCTCGTGACGCCCGAGATGTACCTCGGTCTATGGCGCAACCTCTCCGGCGCCATCTCGATCGTGATCGTCGGCGTCTCGCTGATCTCCCTTCTCGTCGGCGGCATCGTGATCATGAACATCATGTTGGTCTCGGTCACCGAGCGGACGAAGGAGATCGGCATCCGCAAGGCACTTGGAGCGACGCGGCGCGATATCCTGACGCAGTTCCTCATCGAGGCGATGACGCTGTCGGCACTGGGAGGCGCGATCGGACTCCTGCTGGGTTGCGGCGTCACGCTGCTGCTCGGAGCGCTGACGCCTCTGCCGGCGTTCATCAGCCCGGTGGCGGTGGTGCTCGGGCTCCTGAGCGCCACGCTCGTCGGGGTCTTCTTCGGTGCCTATCCCGCAGCACGAGCGGCGCGCCTCGACCCGATCGAAGCGCTCCGGTACGAATGATGAGCCCACGCGTACGCGACATGTTCGGTGAAGTGGTCTCGATGGCATTGCGTGCCCTGCGCGCCAATCGCATGCGCTCGCTCCTGACGACGCTCGGGATCGTGATCGGGGTCGGCACGGTCGTGGCGATGACGAGCATCATCCAGGGATTCGATCGCACGGTTCAGCTCTCGATCTCGTCGTTCGGTTCGCATGTGATCTACATGCGCAAGGCCCGTCCCGGGGCGTTCAACCCCGACTTGATCGACAGCGTCCGCCGCACCCAGGCCTTCACGGTGGAGGACGCCGAGGCGCTGCGCCGCCGCTGCCCGGACGTGAAGGGCGTCTCCATCATCGGATTCGTCGAAGCCGCGAAAGTGAGCTACCGGGGCCGGAGTTCGCGCGGCATCCAGATCATCGGTTCCGACCCCTCGATCCAGGAGGTGAACTCCTACGATCCCTGGGTGGGGCGGTTCTTCACCGAGGAGGAGGTGCGCCGTCGCGCTCAGGTGGCGGTCGTCGGGAAGTCGATTCGAGACGATCTCATGGGAGGGATCGATCCCATCGGTCGGATCCTCCACGTCAACGGCGTGCCTTTCCGCATCGTCGGGGAATTGGAGCCCAAGGGACGCTCACTCTTCTTCAATCCCGACGAGATCCTCACGATCCCGTACACGACGATGACCAAGCTCTTCCCGCCGGGTCCAGACGCCTCGTTCTTCGTTCCCGCCAAGGGGCAGTACTACTTGAATGCCGTGGCTGTGGAGCCCGAGCGGACCGCCGCCGCAGTCGACCAGATCGTGGATGTGCTCCGGCAGCGCCGGGGGCTGACGCACCGCCGACCCAACAACTTCGCGGTGTTCACCGAGGAGGCCCTGTCGGAGCTCTACAACCAGATCACGGGGGCGACGTTCGTCGTGATGCTGCTCGTCTCATCGATCGCGCTGCTCGTGGGCGGGATCGGCGTGATGAACATCATGCTGGTGGCCGTGACGGAGCGAACGCGCGAGATCGGTCTACGCAAGGCGGTCGGCGCGCCGAGGCGCACGATCCTGCTGCAGTTCCTGCTCGAGGCGGTGTTCCTGACGACGGTGGGAGGGGCGATCGGCCTCGCCGCCGGTGCCGGCATCGCCCAGGTCGTGCGCATCTTCACGGCGCTGCCGGCCTACACGCCGCTGTGGGTGGTGGTGCTTGCCTTCGGATTCTCCGCGGCAGTCGGCGTGTTCTTCGGGCTCTATCCGGCGGTGCGCGCCTCGCGGCTCGATCCGGTCGAGGCACTGCGGTGGGAGTGAGCGCGCGAGCCCCGGGGCGATGCGGTAGATTCGGCCCTCCATGACACCCTTGCTCGAGACCCCCGTCGAACGCTCCTCGGCCCTCAGCGACATCCACATCCGTGGCGCGAGGGAGCACAATCTCCAGGATCTCTCACTCCGGCTACCGCGGCAGAGCCTCATCGTGATCACCGGGGTCTCGGGGTCGGGTAAGTCCTCGCTCGCCTTCGACACGTTGTATGCGGAGGGGCAGCGTCGCTATGTCGAGTCGCTGAGTGCCTATGCGCGCCAGTTCCTCGGACAGATGGAGAAGCCCGATGTCGATGCGATCGAGGGCCTGTCGCCCGCGATCGCCATCGAGCAGAAGGGCGCCGGTTCCAATCCGCGCTCGACCGTGGCGACGATCACCGAGGTCTACGACTACCTCCGCTTGTTGTTCTCGCGAGTCGGGGCCCGGCACTGTCCCAAGTGCGACACGCCGCTGGCGAGACGCAGCATCCAGGAGATGGTGGATCAGCTGCTCGCCGACCTGCCGGGGCAGCGCATCGCGCTGTTGGCGCCGGTGGTGCGTGGGCGCAAGGGCGAGTACAAGAAGGAGCTCGAGCAGTTCCATCGCCAGGGCTACCTGCGCGCGAGGATCGACGGCGCCTGGGTCGAACTCGAGGACCCGCCGACGCTCAAGCGTCATCAGCGTCACGATGTCGAGGTCGTCGTGGATCGGCTGAAGGTCCAGCGTGACGATCGCGGTCGCCTCACCGAATCCCTGGAGGCCGCCCTCAAGCTGGGCGAGGGTCTCGTGTTGGTCGCTCGCGATGGAGCCGAGGACATGCCGCTCAGCATCGGAGGGACCTGCCCCAAGTGCGGCACGGCGGTCGACGATCTCGAGCCGCGCCACTTCTCGTTCAACTCGCCCTATGGCGCCTGCAAGGACTGCGATGGACTCGGAACGCAGCTCAAGGTCGATCCCGACCGTGTGATCCCGGATGCCGGCAAGAGCCTGCGCGAGGGGGCGATCAGCTCCATGGGCGATGCCGGAGGCACCTGGACGGCGGGCACCCTCAAGGGGCTGGCCACGGCATTCAAGATCCCGCTCGACACGCCGTGGAAGAAGCTGTCGGCCAAGCACCGGCAGATCATCCTGAATGGAGCAGGGGATGAGGAGGTGCGCTTCGAGTACAAGAGCGCCAAGGGCTCGCGCTTCGTGCATCGCGCCGAGTGGCGCGGCGTGCTGCCCGACCTCGAACGCCGCTATCGACAGAGCACGAGCGAGGCGGTTCGCAGGTCGATCGCCGCGATGATGAACCTGACGCCATGCCCATCGTGCAAGGGTCGCAGGCTCCAGCCGGCCAGCCTCGCAGTGCGCGTCGATGGCGAGAACATCGGCGAGTGGACGGCCCTCTCGGTCTCGAAGGCGAGGGTTCGTGCGGAGTCGCTCGTGTTCAAGGGAGGCTCGGCCACGATCACCGCGCCCATCCTGAAGGAGATCCGCAGCCGCCTCGGCTTCCTCGAGGACGTCGGACTGGGCTACCTCACGCTCGACCGCTCGGCGGGCACGCTTGCGGGTGGCGAGGCTCAGCGCATCCGACTGGCGACGCAGATCGGATCGCAGCTCACGGGCGTGCTCTACATCCTCGATGAGCCCTCGATCGGGCTGCACCATCGCGACAACCAACGCCTGCTCACGATGCTGCGACGACTGCGGGACCTCGGGAACACGGTCGTCGTGGTGGAACACGATGAGGAGACGATGCGCGCCGCGGATTTCCTCGTCGATCTCGGCCCGGGCGCCGGACGGCACGGCGGACGCATCGTGGCGCAGGGCACCCCCGCGGCGGTGATGCGCATCGCCGACTCGGTGACGGGGCAGTACCTCTCCGGCAAGCGACGCATCCGCGCACCCGAGAAGCGCCGCAAGGGCAGTGGCGAGGCGCTCGTGGTGAAGGGTGCCAGGGAGCACAACCTCAAGGGTGTCGACGTGAGCTTCCCGCTCGGCACGTTCATCTGCGTGACGGGCGTCTCCGGCTCGGGCAAGAGCACGCTCGTCAACGACATCCTGCTGCGAGCGCTCGAGCTCAAGCTCGGCCAGGGCTCGGAGGATCCGGGCAAGCATGCCGGGCTCACGGGCCTCGAACATCTCGACAAAGTCGTGGCCATCGACCAGAGCCCCATCGGACGCACGCCGCGCTCGAATCCGGCCACTTACACCGGAGCGTTCAGTTTCATCCGCGACCTGTTCGCGAAGCTGCCGGAGTCCAAAGTGCGCGGATATCGTCCCGGACGATTCAGTTTCAACGTCAAGGGTGGCCGGTGCGAGGCGTGTGAAGGGGATGGCTCCAAGCGCATCGAGATGCATTTCCTCCCGGATGTGTTCGTGCGTTGCGACACCTGCCACGGGCGCCGCTACAATCGAGAGACGCTCGAGGTGCTCTATCGGGGGCGTTCGATCGCGGATATTCTCGAGATGACGGTCGAGGAGGGACTGGAGTTCCTCGGGGCGGTACCGGCTCTGCGGCGCAAGCTCGAGACGCTGCGCGACGTGGGGCTCGGCTACATTCACCTCGGTCAGGCCGCGACGACGCTGTCGGGCGGGGAGGCGCAGCGCGTCAAGCTCGCCGCCGAACTCTCCCGCGTCGCGACTGGCCGCACGCTGTACGTGCTCGATGAACCGACCACCGGACTCCACTTCGAGGATGTCCGAGTGTTGCTCGGCGTGCTTCAGGCGCTGGTCGATCGTGGGAACACGGTCGTGGTCATCGAGCACAACCTCGACGTCATCCTCAGCGCGGATTGGCTGATCGATCTGGGACCAGAAGGTGGCGACCGCGGAGGTCAGGTGGTCGCTGCAGGGACACCCGAAGCGCTCGCACGCGCCAGGGGATCCCATACCGGCATCGCACTTCGAGAGGTACTCGCCCGATGAGCCCCACCAGCACGGAGTCGACGCGTTCCACGACGAGAACTGCCCCGACGGGCACGATGCGGGCGGTGGTCAAGGCCACTGCCGGCCCCGGAGCCGAGATCCGCGAGGTCCCGATTCCCACCTTTGGGCGCGCGGAGATCCTGCTGCGTGTCCTGCGAGCCGGCGTCTGCGGCACCGACCTGCACATCTGGAACTGGGACCGATGGTCCGAGGGGCGGGTCAAGCCGCCGGTGACGCTCGGACACGAATTCGTCGGGGAGGTCGTGGAGCTCGGCGAGGATGTCCTCAACGTGAAGCGCGGGGACATCGTCTCGTGCGAAAGCCACGTCGTATGTGGGACCTGCCTCGCTTGTCGCACGGGTAGCGCGCATGTGTGCGAGAACACGCTCATCCTCGGCGTGGACATCAACGGCGGCTTCGCCGAGTACGTCGCGGTCCCTGCCGTGAATGCCTGGCCCGTCCCTTCCGGCGTGTCGCTCGAGGTGGCTGCGGTCATGGAGCCGTGCGGGAATGCCGTGCACACGGCGTTCGCCGGGCCGCTCTCGGGTTGCAACATCGCCGTGACCGGCTGCGGCCCGATCGGCTTGTTCGCCATCGGCGTCGCTCGTGCAGCGGGGGCCGCACGCGTGTTCGCCTCGGATGTCTCGCCCTTCCGTCTCGATCTCGCACGCCAGATGCATGCGGATGCGGTCATCGATGTGTCGAAGGAGGACTTCGTCGCGACGTCGATGAAGTTGACGGGGGGCCGCGGGCTCGATGGCGTGCTCGAGATGTCGGGGAATCCGAAGGCGGTTCGCGACGGATTGGGGGCGCTCCGCATGGGAGGACGGCTCTCGATGCTGGGGCTGCCGACCGAGCCGTTCGATCTCGACTGGAATCGGCTCGTCATCTTCAAGGGGATCACGCTGCACGGCATCATCGGGCGGCGCATGTACGACACCTGGTTCCAGCTCGATCAACTGCTCGGCTCGGGTCGACTCGACCTGCGGCCCGCCATCACGCACGTCATGGAGATGGAGCGATTCGACGAGGCCATCGCACTGCTGCGCGACGGCCGCGCCGGTAAGGTCGTGTTGGTTCCGTGGGGCCGCTCGGCCTAGGAGGATTCGATGTTCGAACGGATGAAGCCAGCCCTCGAAGCGGAACTCGAGCGGATCCGCGAGGCGGGTCTGTGGAAGCATGAGCGCGTGATCGCCTCGGCGCAGGGTCCCGAGGTCACGCTCGAGGATGGTTCACGCGTGCTCGTCTTCTGCGCCAACAACTACCTCGGACTCTCGAGTCATCCTGTAGTGATCGAGGCTGCGCATCGAGCGCTGGACTCGCACGGCTTCGGACTGTCCTCGGTCCGGTTCATCTGCGGCACGCAGGACCTGCACCGAGCGCTCGAGCAGCGCATCGCCGGGTTCCTCGGGATGGACGACAGCATCCTGTACGCCGCCTGTTTCGATGCCAACGGCGGCGTGTTCGAGCCGCTGCTCGGAGAATCCGATGCGATCATCAGCGATGAGCTGAATCACGCATCGATCATCGACGGCGTGCGGCTGTGCAAGGCGCAGCGCTGGCGGTATCGCAACAACGACATGGCCGACCTCGAGCGCTGCCTGGAGGAGGCGAAGGCGAAGGGCTGTGCCCAGACGCTGATCGTCACCGACGGTGTGTTCTCGATGGATGGCACGATCGCGGACCTCAAGAGCATCTGCGACCTCGCCGACCGATTCGGCGCCATGGTCATGGTCGATGAGTGTCATGCCACGGGCTTCATCGGGGCGACCGGTCGCGGCACGATCGAGCTGCACGGAGTGCAGGGCCGAGTCGACATCGTCACCGGGACGCTCGGCAAGGCGCTCGGCGGTGCCCTGGGTGGATTCACGGCGGCGCGCGCTCCCATCGTCCAGATGCTGCGCCAGCGCTCACGGCCCTATCTCTTCTCGAACACGCTGCCGCCCGCGGTGGTGGGAGCGGGGATCGCGGTACTCGACCTGCTCCACTCGTCGACCGAGCTGCGGGATCGTCTCGAATCGAACACGACGCGGTTCCGGAACCTGATGACCGCGGCCGGATTCGACATCCGTCCGGGGGGCCACCCGATCGTCCCGATCATGCTGGGGGACGAGCGTCTCGCGCATGAGATGGCCTCCCGGCTGCTCGCCGAGGGCATCTACGTGATCGGCTTCTCGTTCCCCGTGGTTCCCAAGGGGAAGGCCCGGATCCGCGTGCAGGTGTCCGCGGCTCATTCGGAGGCTCAGATCGACCGTGCCGTGGCCGCTTTCACGTGTGTCGGGGAGGCTCTGGGCGTCATCCGTCACGCTGGTGCCTGAGCATGCAGCGGTCCCGGAACGCATCGGGCTGCGGATTCGACCTCTGGCTTGACCCTGCTTGAGGCAGGCGGATAACTTCGGGCGGTTCGGACCTTCACCCAGAGGACATCGCGTGCAACCCTCTTCCGCTCTGCGCCGCACCCCCTTCCATGCCCATCATCAAGCGGCCGGGGCGAAACTCATGGATTTCGCCGGTTTCGAGATGCCGGTCCGCTACACGGGCGACGTCCGTGAGCACCAGGCTGTGCGAACCGGTGTCGGGCTCTTCGACATCAGCCACATGGGCGAGTTCGAGGTGTGTGGCCCGGGGGCCACCGAGTACCTCGACCGTGTGGTCACCAATCATGTCGCGGCGCTCGAGGTGGGGCAGGCGCTCTATTCGCCCATGTGCCGGCCGGATGGCGGCATCGTGGACGACCTGCTCGTCTATCGGTATGCGGGCCACCACATGGTGGTGGTGAACGCCTCGAACATCGCGAAGGACCTGGCCTGGATGCTGGAGCACAAGCCGGCCTCGGTCACGCTGACGGATCGATCCGACGAGACCGCGCTCCTCGCCGTGCAGGGGCCGCGCGCCGCGGATCTGCTGAGACCGCACGTCCCCGCCGAAGCCCTGGAGCTCGGCTACTATCGCTTCACGCTCGCCACGCTGTTCGGTGCGCCAGTGACGCTCTCGCGCACGGGCTACACGGGCGAGGATGGTTTCGAGATCTACGTCGCTCCCGAGTATTCAGATGCGGTGTGGCAGGGCGTGACGGCCGCGGGTCAGGCGCACGGGCTCGAACTCGTCGGACTCGGGGCGCGCGATACGCTGCGACTCGAGATGGGCTACATGCTCTACGGCAATGACATCACGGACTCGACCACGCCTCTCGAAGCCGGTCTCGGTTGGACGGTGAAACTCCAGAAGGGTGAGTTCCACGGCAGCGAGGTGATGCTGAAGCAGAAGGCCGAGGGCTTGAAACGCCGACTGGTCGGATTCCAACTGGAGGGTCGCCGTGTCCCTCGCCACGGGATGCCCATCTTCGCCGACGGCCGACAGGTGGGAGAGGTGACGAGCGGGACCTACAGTCCGACGCTCGAACGTCCCATCGGGATGGGCTATGTCGAGAAGGCGCATGCTGCCACGGGCGGATCGCTCGAGATCCATGCGGGCAGCAGTCAGCTCGCCGCGCGGGTGACCGCGCGGCCGTTCTACACACGCGGTTCACATCGTTCGTGAGTGCAAGGAGGCCGGAGTGACGTATCCCGATGATGTGCGCTACACCCGCGAACACGAGTGGGTCCGAGAGGCCTCAGGCGTTCTCACGATCGGCGTGACGAGTTATGCCACCGACCAGTTGGGCGATGTCGTCTTCGTCGAGCTGCCGGATGCGGGTCGCTCGATCGAATCCGGCAAGCCGTTCGGCGTGGTCGAGGCGGTGAAGACCGTGAGCGACCTCTACGCGCCGATTGCCGGTGAGGTGGTCGAGGTCAACGCCGCACTCGCCGACAATCCCGCGCTGGTGAATCAGGACCCTTACGGCGAGGGCTGGATGATCCGTGTCCGCCCGAGCGATCCGACGGCCATCCAGTCCCTGCTCACGGCTGCGGACTACGAGAAGCACGTGGAGGAATCGCACGCGTGAGCCTCCCGTTCGCGCACGGAACCGCCAGCACCAGAGCACCGCGCCCTGCCCGCGTGGCGCGGGCGTGATGCTGGCCGTGGCAGACGTTTCACGGGTGGAGGCGGCCGAGACGGTCACCTGGCAGTACGACCCTTGGGCGGAGAAGCCGCAGGTCGCGTGGATCGCGGCGATCGCCGCGCTGCTGCTGTGCGTGCTCGTCGTGAACCTCGAAGAGTCGTTCCTCGTCAGCGTCGGACTGTGCCTCTTCTGTGTCGGCGCGTTCGCGCCTGCGCTGTCACGCGTCGAGTGCCGGATCGACCCGAATGGCGTCGCACGCCGGGGTTGGCTCGGCTGGGAGCGACGTGACTGGAGCATGTTGCGTCGGATGGACCGGCTCCCCGCGGGAGTGCTCGTCTCGCCCTACAGCAAGCGCAATCTCCTCGACAGTGCGCGCGGGATGGTCCTGCCGATGCCCGCGAACCGTCGCGAGGAACTGACGCGTCTCGTGACCGATGCACTGGAGCGATCACGATGACCGATGCGCCCGCGTTCTTACCGGAGGATCAGGCCCTACTCGAGCGCCTCGCGGACCGCGTCGTCGAGTTGCGCATCGAGACGGCGGCGATCCTGACGCTCGAGACCGCCAAGCCGATGTCGTTCCTCGCCTCGCAGGCGATGGTCTTCTTCGAACCGATCGTGCAGTCGCTGTTCCGATTCACCGACTACCAGCGACTCTCGCGCCTGCTCGAACGGCGTGACACGCTCGAGTCGCTCACTCAGCTCATCGAGGTCCGCGCCGAGGCACGCCACCGTGCTCGTCGAACCCCGGCAGCCTCCGACCGACAGGAACCCCAGTGAACCCCGAGATCATCCCGAAGAACATCCGCTCGATCCTCGCGACCGACTGCGGGTCGACGACCACGAAGGCCGTGCTCATCGAGCGGCGTGAGGAGGGTTTCCGCCTCGTCACCCGTGGGGAGGCCCCGACGACCGTGGAGGCGCCCTTCGAGGACGTGACGCGAGGCGTGTTGAACGCGGTGAAGGAGGTCGAGGAACTCCGCGGCCGTCGGCTGCTCGACGGCGAACGCATCCTGACGCCGCAGCAGGGCGAGGACGGCGTCGACCTTTACTTGTCGACATCGAGCGCGGGCGGCGGCCTCCAGATGATGGTCTCGGGCCTGGTCATGCAGATGACCGGCGAGAGCGCGCAGCGAGCTGCGCTCGGCGCGGGCGCCATCGTGATGGATGTCATGGCGCTCAACGACGGGCGTAAAGATCACCAGAAGATCCAGCGCATGCGCCAACTGCGCCCCGACATGATCCTGATCTCGGGTGGCACCGACGGTGGCGACGTGAAGCGAGTCTGCGAGATGGCCGAGCTCCTCGCCGCCGCGGACCCCAAGGCCCGGCTCGGAGCGGGCTACGAGCTTCCGGTGATCTTCGCCGGCAACAAGGATGCGGCGCCGTTCGTCGTCGACCTGCTCGCCAAGAAAACGGCGCTTCTCGTGGTCCCGAACCTGCGGCCCAAGCTGGAACAGGAGAACCTCCAGCCCGCTCGCGACGCGATCCATGACCTGTTCATGGAGCACGTCATGGCGCACGCGCCCGGATACAAGAAGCTCATGACGTGGACGCCCGTGCCGATCATGCCGACACCAGGTGCCGTCGGGCTCATCATCGAGAAGGTCGCCAAGCGAGATGGTATCGCCGTCGTCGGTGTGGATATCGGCGGGGCGACGACCGACGTGTTCTCGGTCTTCCGTGTGCCGGAGAACGAGGAGACCGTGTTCAACCGCACGGTCTCGGCCAACCTCGGCATGAGCTACTCGGTCTCCAATGTCATGGCGGAAGCCGGCATCGAGAACATCCTCCGCTGGGTGCCGTTCCCGGTCGACGAGGTCGAGCTTCGCAATCGGATCAAGAACAAGATGATCCGGCCCACGACGATCCCGCAGACACTCGACGATCTCGTGATCGAGCAGGCGATCTGCCGAGAGGCGCTCCGCCTCTCGTTCGAGCAGCACAAGTCGCTGGCCGTGGGACTCAAGGGCAAGCAGACGGCACGCGACATCTCCGACACGTTCGATCAATCGGCGTCGGGCTCGACGCTCGTCAACCTGCTCGACTTGGGGCTACTGGTCGGCTCCGGCGGCGTGCTCTCGCACGCGCCGCGCCGCGCTCAGTCCGCACTCATGATGGTGGATGCGTTCCTGCCCGAGGGCATCACCGAACTGGCCGTGGACAGCATCTTCATGACGCCGCAGCTCGGCGTGCTCTCGACCGTGCATGAGGAGGCTGCGACGCAGGTGTTCGAGCGCGACTGCCTCATCCTACTGGGTCCGTGCGTCGCGCCGATCGGTGCAGGTAAGCCAGGTCAGCGTTGTGTGTCGGTGGAGGTGAAGCTCCCCGACGGCAAGACGGAGACTCGAGAGGTCCCCTTCGGCGAACTCGTCCTGTTGCCCATCCCGGCGGAAGGGCGCCTGCAACTGACCGTGACGCCCGACCGCTCGTTCGACATGGGAGCCGGCAAAGGCAAGCCCGTCTCGCGCGACGTGCGCGGCGGGGTTGTGGGACTGATGATCGACACGCGCGGCCGTCAGCCGTTCGTGCTGCCGACCGACTCGAGCAAGCGGATCGATCGCCTGCGCGCCTGGAACCGTGCGCTCTCGTTGTATCCGCGGGAGGTGTGACATGGCGCATTCCTACACGCCGGGGTTGAGGGTCACGTCTCACGCTCTCGTCCGCCGCGAACGTCGTCTTCCGCTCAAGGGCGAGGTGCTGGTCCAGGCCGGCGCTCAAGTCGAGCCGGACACCGTCGTCGCCAGGACGCAGCTGCCCGGCAACGTCCAGACGGTGAACGTCGCAGCGAAGTTGTCCGTGGATCCGGCCAAGTCGGCCGAGACGCTGCTGCACCCGCTCGGAACGCTGGTCAAGAAGGGACAGCCGATCGCGAGTGCCAAGAGCCTGTTCGGACTGATGAAGAGCCAGATCGAGTCACCCGCCGATGGCACGATCGAGAGTGTCTCCTCGGTGACCGGCCAGCTCATCCTGCGTGAGCCGCCCATCCCCGTCGAAGTGCAAGCCTATGTGCGAGGTCGCATTTCCGAGGTGCTGGCGGGCGAGGGCGTCGTCGTCGAGTCGCAGGGTGCCCTGATGCAGGGCATCTTCGGCGTCGGGGGCGAGACCTTCGGCCCGATCGCCGTTGCGGTGAGCCGCGCGGATGAGGTGCTGGGGCCCTCGCATCTCAAGCCGGAGCATCGCGGTGCCGTGGTGGTGGGCGGCGCGTACGTCGCGCATGACACGCTCATGCGAGCCAAGGAGATCGGGGTCGCGGCCGTCGTGGTCGGTGGATTCGATGATCACGACCTCAAGCGACTGCTCGGCAAGGACCTGGGCGTCGCGATCACCGGGCAGGAGGACCTCGGCTTCACGCTGGTGCTGACCGAGGGCTTCGGTCACATCCCGATGGCCGATCGGACGTTCCGCATGCTGCAGGACCATGTCGGTCACGTGGCCTCCGTGAGTGGCGCGACTCAGATCCGCGCCGGCGTGATGAGGCCGGAGATCCTGATCCCGCGCGATGATGCCGGCGCTGCCAGGCCGAGCGAGGACTCCGAAGGCGGTCTCGAGATCGGAGCACTGATCCGCGTGATCCGTCAGCCTTACTTCGGTCGCCTCGGCAAGGTAGTCGAGCTGCCGCCCGAGCTGCAGGCGCTCGACAGCGAGGCCCGTGTGCGCGTGCTGCGCGTCGCGTTCGAGGGCTCACAGGAGTCCGTGCTGGTGCCTCGCGCCAACATCGAGCGGATCGCCGATTGAGTCGATGGCTGTGGCCCTGTTCGGGCCGCGGCCAGTTCCACGAGAGCTGCGACTGTGACTTCCGTGGCCGTTCTCGGCCGTCTGACACCCGTCAAGCCATTTGAGAAGGTAACCCTGCTGGGTATCGTCAAGCCGTTTGCGATGTCACCCGGTTCTGGCGGTCTTCTGGCGCCCGACCTCGTAGA
>JAYWEM010000181.1:0-6591 GCA_043779265.1 bacterium
CTAGGCGAGAGCCGAGCCAACCGCGAAGATCCTCATAGGTAGCCGGAGAGGTGAAAAACGCTGACGGAAGCCCTTCGGTCAGCCAGAGACGGGCGACTATCTCTCGCGCAGCGCGAGGCGCCCCAGCCATGAGAGTCCTGAGTTCTTCAGGACTGGGGAACTGGGTCGAGAGGCGTGGGTCGGTTGCGAAGGGCTGAGCCATCGAGGTGCCTATAGGTTCCGTCGAGAAGGTGGCGCTGGTAGAGAGCACGAAGGTGCTTGGCCCGCCGTTCGATCTGAGACTCCCTGTGCGCGGACGCCTTCCGAGGCTGCGGGTATTTCAAACGAGCAACGAGCCGGGCCGCCTCGTCTGAGCTTGGAGAATGCATTGATAGGCCAAGTCGCCGACAGGCCTGAGAGTAGCCGTTCATTCGCCACCCGTAGTACCCGATTGCCAGGTACACCGCTGGAAGGCACCGCTTCGGGTACCGTTGGGCAACAAGAGTTGCGAGCAGAATCTCGCGAAGTTTCCGAGCAAGCGTACGCTCGTACCGTCCGGTAAGGACGCGAACGATCTGCTGCTCAATCGTACTCGCACCCTCATGCGTCCCTCGGCTGAGCCGGCGCCAGCACGCGCGTCCGATTGCGATCAGGTCGAAACCCGGGTGGCGCGCGTGCCTGTGATCCTCGCCGGAGACAAGTAGGCGCTGCACGACGATAGGTGGGGCGCCATCAGGGGAACGCTCGAACTCGGCGCATTCAGCGTCAAGCCGACGGCGGACGGTGTCCCAGTCCGAAGCGAGGGCGTCCTCAAGGACTCGGGCAAATTGGCTCCTGATCAACATGGCTCCTTGGGTCGGCCTAACGCGTAGTAGACGGTTCCGCATAGCCTGCTATGCGACCCCGGCCGGTCAGTGTAGTGATCTCGTCAATCTGGTCGCCGCTCGCCACAGCCTCTGGTTCCGCCAGCGTGGCACAGGCAGCGCCGCCGCGTATCAGATTACACGGCACCCTCGCGGCGGTGTAGCCAAGACGCGCACCATCGCGCTCCGCGCAGCAGTGCGCGACCGCCAGCAACCGTGTTCATCCCCGCGTCCGCGCCTTCCGTGACCCGGCGCGCTCCGTCGCCCCGCAGGATGCCCGCTCGCCCGAACTCCACTATTCTCCTTCCTCGCGCCTGCTGCGCCCATCGAGTCCCCGACCACGAACCACTCTCAGGAGTCCGCCGTGAGCCCGTTGCCCGCTCCCGATTCGTTCATCCCGCGCCACATCGGTCCTTCGGACGAGGACGTGCGCGCCATGCTCGACGCGCTCGGCTTCGACTCACTCGATGCCCTGATCGGCGCCACCGTCCCTGCGGCCATCCGACTGGGCCGCGCCCTGGAACTGCCGGCGGCGACCTCGGAGCAGGAGGCGCTCGCGTCCTTCCAGCACCTGGTGGACCCCAACCAGGTCTGGCGCAGCTACCTCGGACTGGGCTATTCGACCACGCACACGCCGGCGGTGATCCAGCGCAATGTGCTCGAGAATCCGGGTTGGTACACCGCCTACACGCCGTATCAGGCGGAGATCGCCCAGGGCCGCCTCGAAGCGCTGCTCGACTTCCAGACCGTGGTGACCGATCTGACGGGCCTGCCGCTGGCGAGCGCTTCGCTCTTGGATGAGGCCACTGCGGCGGCCGAGGCGATGCAGTTGGTGAACGCGGCGTTGCCGGCAAGAGCCACGTTCCTGATCGCGGACCACTGCCACCCGCAGACGATCGACGTCGTGAAGGCGCGCGCCGCCGCGCGCGGCGTCACCGTGAAGGTGCAGCACCCCGACGCGTTCGCACTCGATGCCAGCGTGTGCGGCGTGCTCCTCCAGTACCCCGACACGTTCGGCGCCATCGCCGATCACCGCGCACTCACCGCCAAGGTCCATGCCGCTGGCGCGCTCGTCGTCGCGGCGACCGATCTGTTGAGCCTGACACTCCTCGCTCCTCCGGGAGAGTGGGGCGCCGATGTCGCCATCGGAAGTGCGCAGCGACTGGGCGTGCCCTTCGGCTATGGCGGCCCGCACGCCGCGTTCTTCGCCACCAAGGACGATTTCAAGCGGCTGATGCCGGGCCGCATCATCGGCCTGTCACGCGACGCTCAGGGCAAGCCGGCGCTGCGGATGGCGCTCGGAACGCGCGAGCAGCACATCCGCCGCGAGAAGGCGACGAGCAACATCTGCACCGCGCAGGTGCTGCTCGCCGTGATGGCCGGGCTCTATGCCGTGTGGCACGGTCCCGACGGACTCCAGCGCATCGCATCGCGCATCCATCGCGCTGCCGCGTCGTTCGCCGCATCAGCCCGCGCGAGCGGTCACGCGGTGGTGCACACCGATTACTTCGACACCGTGCAGGTGCGGCTCGCCAAGGGCGCGGCCGGCATGGCGAGTGTGCGGGCGGCGGCCGAGGCACGGCGGATCAACCTGCGCTACGCCTCGGCGGACAGCGTCTGCGTCTCGTTCGGTGAGACCACGACGCCAGCCGACCTCGCGGACCTCGCGGCCATCTTCGGCGGCGTGGCCGACGCGACGCCGGCGACCGCGCCCGAGCGGTCGTTCGACTCGAAGTTCGCGCGCACGAGCGCGTTCCTCACGCACCCGGTGTTCCACATCCATCGCTCCGAGACCGAGATGATGCGCTACGTGCGCCTGCTCGAGTCGCGCGACCTGTCGTTGACGCACTCGATGATCCCGCTCGGCAGCTGCACGATGAAGCTGAATGCGGCCGCCGAGATGTTCCCGGTGACCTGGGCCAAGATCGGCGGCATGCACCCCTTCGCGCCCGTCGAGCAGGCGCAAGGGTATCGCGCCTTGTTCGACCGGCTCGAGGGAGCACTCGCCGAGATCACCGGCTTCCACGCGGTCTCGCTGCAACCCAACGCCGGCTCGCAGGGTGAGTATGCGGGACTGCTGGTGATCCGCGCCTACCATGAGTCGCGCGGCGACTCGAAGCGCGACGTCTGCCTGATCCCGCAGTCCGCGCACGGCACGAACCCGGCGAGCGCCGCGATGGCGGGCTTCAAGGTGATCGTGGTCAAGACGGATGAGCAGGGCAACATCGACGTCGCCGACCTGAAGGCCAAGGCGGCTGCGCATGCCGCCGACCTCTCGGCGCTGATGGTCACCTACCCCTCGACGCACGGAGTCTTCGAGGAGTCGATCACCGAGGTCTGCAAGATCGTGCACCAGCACGGCGGTCAGGTGTACTTGGACGGCGCCAACATGAACGCCATGGTCGGGCTGTGCCGACCGGGCGACATCGGTGCCGACGTCTGTCACCTGAACCTGCACAAGACCTTCTGCATCCCGCACGGCGGCGGCGGTCCCGGCATGGGACCGATCGGTGTCGCGAAGCATCTGGCGCCGTTCCTGCCCGGCCACGCGGTCATCCCGACCGGCGGCACCCAGGCGATCGGCGCCATCAGCGCCGCACCGTGGGGCAGCGCCAGCATCCTCCCCATCTCGATGATGTACATCATGATGATGGGCTCCGACGGCCTGACCCAGGCCACGAAGATCGCGATCCTCAATGCCAACTACATGGCCAAGCGACTCGAGAAGCACTATCCGGTGCTCTACAAGGGCGCGAACGGGACCATCGCGCACGAGTGCATCGTCGATCCGCGCGGCCTCAAGGCGGCGACCGGCGTCGAGGTCGAGGACATCGCCAAGCGCCTGATGGACTACGGCTTCCATGCCCCGACGATCTCGTTCCCGGTTCCCGGCACGCTGATGATCGAGCCGACCGAGAGCGAGTCGAAGGCGGAGATGGACCGCTTCATCGACGCGTTGATCGCGATCCGTGGCGAGATCGACGACATCGCCCGCGGCACGAGCCCCAAGGACGACAACCCGCTCAAGCACGCGCCGCACACGCTCGAAGTGGTGCTGAGCGACGACTGGTCGCGCTCCTACAGCCGGGAGAAGGCCGCGTTCCCGCTGCCCTACGTGCGTGAGCGCAAGTTCTGGCCGGCCGTCAGCCGCGTCGACGGGGCCTACGGCGACCGCAATCTCGTGTGCTCGTGCCCGCCGATCGAGGAGTACGTCTCGGCCTGAGGCCAGTTCCCTGCGGCGGCGAAGCGGGCGACTCGTCCGCATCGCCTGCCGCAGGCGCGATCACGGCAGCGGCCGACTCGCGGGCACCAGTGTCATGCTGACCGGTGCTCCGGGGCCGCGCAGCACGATGCTCAGGCTGTCGGCGGTCAGGCTCAACACGTCGACCGGATAGGCACGGCCACTCTCGACCAGGGTGAGCTGGCCGCCCGCGTAGCGCCACGTGCCGAACGCCGCGTTGGCATGTGAGGACGACATGACGAGCGTGCTGTCAGCGAGGAAGGCGTAGAGCATGCCCGGCTCGGCCGCCGAGGAGCGCGCGACGACCCACACCGTGTTGATGAAGTCGGGCGGCGCCAGCTCCGAGGAATCCGCAGGGGCGAAGATCGAGGAGTCCCCGCGTCGATCCGGCGGCCCGCTGCAGCCGGCAACGATCGCCAGAGCGACAGGGAAGACCATGGCGCGCAGAGCGCGCGGCAGCGTTGACATCAACGACCTCCTCTCGAGGGGGCTGCGAACGGACGCTTCCCATCCTAGCCCCTTCGAGCGCCGCCGCCCCAATCGCTCAGCGACCGAGCCGCACCACCTTCAGCTGTGCGAGTGATGCCCCGGACGTGAGATCGCGCAGTTGCACGAAGTGCACGCCCTGCGAGAGCCCATCGTTCGACCACACGAATGCACGCGAGCCCGCGACGAGTGGGCCGCGATGCAGGACCGCCGCGCGGCGGCCGCGCACATCGAACACCTCGAGCACCGCGTGCTCGACCGCCTGCTCGAGTGTCAGGTCGATCGTGGCATCGCCCCGCACGGGGTGGGTACGCGCGCTCAATTGCACGGGGCCGACCCGAGTCGGCGTCACCGACGCCGTGGCATTCGTCAGGCTCAGGACGAGGCGTGGCGCACCGCCGGCCTCGCGGCTCATCACCTGCTGGGGCGAGCTCGGCCCGGCCAGCGTGCGAAGGGCCAGCGTGAGACGGGCGCCGGGACCTGTCGCGAGCGCCGCCTGCACCGCGTCGGTCACATCGAGCGAGACTGCGGTGCCCCGGCTCGCCGTCGGGACGACACCGAACATCACCCCATCGAGCGGCGGTGAGTTGGCGGCCGTGATCGTGGCCTCGCTCCACGACGTGTTCGAGACACCCACCACCTCGACCCTCGAGAGCGAGGCGCCGAATGGGGTCATCATGCTGAGCTTGGCGTGGAACGAGCCGCCGGTGACACCCGAGAGATCGAATCCGACGTAGCTCCGACTCCCGGGATTCGACCACATCAACGCAGGATCACTGCCATGGTTGGCGCTCGGCTGGGCATCCTCCACCCAGGCATCGCGGTCGGCGTCGATCGCCAACGACCACTCGCCAGCCGAGGCCGGACTCCAGGGCGCAACGGTCGGCTCGGTCGCGACGAACGACTGCAGCAGCGCCGCGACCTTGGCCTCGCCGGATGGCGAGGGATGCACACCGTCGCCCTCGAGATCGGCCGGATCCCACGTCAGGCCATCGCTCGCGCGGGGTGTCGTGCCGTTGGCCCACAGATAGGGCCCCCACAACAGCACCGGCGCCACCACGGCGCCTGCACCCGGATCGGCATTCAGGAGCGGGTCGCCTGCCACCTGCTGTTCGATCAACCATCGCATCGAGAACCCGGTCTCCATGCTCAACGGTTCCGATCGCGCGGCACCGCCGCTGTAGCCGCCGTAGATCCGGCTCGAGAGGTAGCACAGCCGGAGGTTGGGGAATCTCACGCGCAGGTCGCGGACGATGCGATGGACGTGCGCGCTCAGCGTCTCCGCATGCGCCGGGAAGCTCGTGTCGGGGACCGCGCCGTCCGCTTGCTTGAGCCAGGCGACCTGCACCTGGTCGGGATCGAGTCCCGAAGCCGCGATACGGCTTGCGACGGTCGTCCAGTAGCCGGCGGCGGGATTCATGATGACGTCGGCGCTCTGGCCGCCGACCGCGGCGTCGAGTACGACGAGTCGGGCGTTGCGGCCGGCGCGCGTGTCCTCGAGTCGCTCGAAGGCCGCGAACTCCTGATTGGTGTTGCTCATGCCGAAGGCGAGGAAGCCGATGAGCCCGTGCGGCGAGGGCACACCGTTCACATCGCGCGGCACGACCTGCGCGGCCTCGGCCTGCGCGAGGGCCTGGTGACCGGGTGTCGTCGTGTTGGTGCCCGGGCCGTACAGGCCGAGGGCAAGGCCCCGATGGGGCGCACCGCCGATCTGATCGAGCGGCAGGCAGGTGGGGCAGGTCTGGGCGCGAGTCACGCCGGGCGATAGGAGGAGGCAGGCGAAAAGCAGGGCGTTGCCGAACGGGCGCATCGGGTCTCCAGAGACGAGGCGTGCGGTGAACCGCCCGCCGGTTTCGCCAGGGACCTTGATGATACCCGCCCAGCGCGCTCGTGGAACGGAGAATTCCTCAGTCGGCTCCCGAGCCCTGCAGGTATCGCCGGACGGCCTCGCCCTCTCGCTCGCGCAATCCGACGCAATCCACCACGCCATCCAGCGTCTGCGCCATGGTCCGATCCATTCCC
>JAYWEM010000182.1:0-15697 GCA_043779265.1 bacterium
ACGCTGGCGAGTCAGGCGCGCGGCAGCCTCGAGGTGCTCGACCTGGCGGGCCGCCGCGTGCTGCTGCGCGACGTGAGCGGGCTCGGGCCCGGTCGGCACGCGGTGCGGCTGGAGGGGCGCCCGGCGCCGGGGATGTACGTGCTGCGGCTGCGGCACGGGACCGAGGTGCGCGTGGCGCGCGGGGTGGCGGTGGAGTGAGGGGTCCCCGCACGACGAGCGACCCACCTCAATGAGCGGCTCCGCCCTGCCGATGACCATGGCGTATGGACGCTCTCCTCCATCTGCCGGTCACTGCGGTCGGTCTGCTGGTGGCGACTGCGGCTGTGATCGTCGGCGGCCCGCTGTTCGCTGCCGGTCTCGCGGCCGTGCGTTGCCGTCGCGCCGCGCATTCGCTCGAGGCGGCACCGCTCGGTGCGATGCTCGCCGGTCCCGTGCTCGTGCACGGGCGGATCCAGCTCGAGAGCCCGCTCTTCGCTCCGCTCTCCCAGCGTGCCTGCGCGGGCTTCGTGCTCGAGGTGGCGGCTCCGGGAGCCCCCATCGGCGGACGCATCGAGGAACGCCGGGCCTTCCGGCTCATCGGCGATGGCGTCGAGGCGCACGTCGCGGCCGAGGAGGCTGCTTGGGCGCCCGAGGTCACGGCTGAACGCGAAGTCGCGGCGGACGAGGTCCTGCCCTCGCGACTCGAACAGTTGATCGAGAGCGTTCCCGAGGCGAGATGGCTGCGTGCACGCGGATCCATGCGGATCGTCGAGCGCGCACTGCTGCCGTCGGCCCAGGTGTGGGTGGCCGGTGTCGTGCGCCGAGCGAGGCCCGCGGAGTCCGCGGTCGAGCGCGTCCTCGCCGCGACCGGAACGGACGATGCGACCGCGTTCCTGATCGAGGCCTCGGGTCAGCAGGAACCCGAACTCTGGATCGAAGCAGGCGACGCGATGCCCATTCGAGTCTTCGGCCGCTCGCCCGACCTGCGCGCCATGGCGCCGCCCTCGTGGCAGGTGGTGCTGGTCGTGCTGGGCCCGGTTCTCAGCCTTCTCGGGCTGATCCACATCGCGCAAGCGCTGGATCGCTCCATCGGCGGGCGGTTCTAGTCATGGGCCTCCAGGCATCGCTCCTCGCCTCCTCCGCAGCGATCGGTGGACCCGCGCTGTTCTTCTACGGGTTCCGCCAACTGCGCATCCGTCAGTTGATCGAGCACACGCCGACCGCGCGCATCCGCTCGATGGCGATGGGCCTGGTCGAGTTGAACGGTCGGATCGAATCACGCAGCCGGGTCACGGCGCCCTTCTCGGGCCAGCCCGTGGCGTACTGGGAGATCGAGGTCCAGACGCTGCGCGCCTCACGCAAGGGGCAGCGCAGTTGGTCGACGGTCCACCGCGCGCACTCGGGCAGCCCGTTCTATCTGCGCGATGAGACCGGCGTGGCGCTGGTGTTCCCCGATGGAGCGGACGTCCGCATGTCCTTCGGCATCGAGGAACAGACGAATGGTCTCGGCGTGCCCTCGATGTACATGGACTACATGAAGCAGGCCGGACTCGGCATGCGTGCCGTGTGGGCGGTCGGTCCGATGCGGTTCCGCGAGCGCATCCTCGCCGAAGGGCAGGGCGTCTACGTGCTCGGCCGTGCGCATCCCAAGCCGATGGCGCACAGCGTCAGCGAGATCCAGGACGACGAGCTCGAGGCGACCGGCACCGATGCCTGGTCCTCGAGACGGCTCACCCAGGTGGATGGGCAAGTGCAGGGCGTGGTGCGCCGCTCGCAGGGCGACGCCTGCTACCTGATCAGCCCGCGGTCGGAGAAGGCGATGTCGGCCGAGTACGCCATCAAGGCGTTCGGCGGAGTGGTCGGCGGACCTCTCGTGACCCTGTTCGGAGTGTGGTGCCTGCTCGAGTTGGCCAAAGCAGGTCAGTTGTTCCGTTGACGTCGGACCGGCCGCCGGCCGGTGCAGTTCCCTCGCACGTGGAGGCAAGTGATGCATCCCGGAGAGATCCTTTGGACCGTGGTGATCGGGTTCCTGCTGGTCGGGAGCGTCGGTTACTTCCTCACCATCTACAACGGCCTGATCGAGATGAAGAACCACATCGGCCGTGCGTGGGCGAACATCGACGTGCTACTCAAGCAGCGCCACGATGAGCTGCCCAAACTCGTGCGCGTCTGCGAGGCGTACATGCAGCACGAGCGCGCCGTGTTCGACAAGCTCTCCGAGGCGCGTGCCGCTCTCGCGGGTGCTCGTTCGGTGGGCCAGCGCGCGCAGGCCGAGAACCAGCTCACCCAGGCGCTGGGTGGCTTCTTCGCTGTCGCGGAGAACTACCCGGAGCTGAAGGCGAACCAGTCGTTCGCCTCGCTGCAGCAGCGCATCAGCGAGCTGGAGAACGCCATCGCGGATCGTCGCGAGTTCTACAACGACTGCGTGACGCTGTTCAACACCCGCATCGAGCAGATCCCTGATCTGTGGGTGGCGCAGGGCATGGCGCTGCAGCCGGCGGAGTTGTTCAAGGTGTCGGATGCCGAACGCCAGGATATCGACATCCAGTTCAAGATGAGCGCCTGAAGCCGCATCCATCGTCGGACCGGAGCCCCGTCGCCTCGCGCGATGGGGGCTCTTCCGTTGCGGGTTTGCCGCCACCGGTCGCGGGCAGTAGCGTGCCGCGCCACCCCCCATGCGATCCCACGAACCACCCGCCGACCACGCAACACCCTCCGAGACGAGCGCGCGTTGGCGCATCGCCGTCTCCGGGCTCGGCCGTGCCGGTGTGGGTTATGCGATGGCCATCGCCGGGCACCCCGGCTGCGAGTTGGCGGGGCTGATCGACTCGCGCGGCGACCGTCGCGCCTTCATGAAGGGGGCCGGCTTCAAGGCGCCGCTCGAGTCCTCGCTCGGCGCACTCGTCGCCAAGTCGGCGCCGCACGCGATCGTGCTCTGTGGTTCGGGATCATCGCGCGCCGCAGATGTGACGGCGGCGATCGCTGCCGGCATCTCCGTGCTTGCCGACGGCCGGCTCGCGGACCGCACCGCCGAGGCGGATGCGCTCGAGGGCGAGATCGCGCGGGCGCGGGCTCTGGTCACGTGCGGCTCCGCCGTGCTTCTCCACCCGCTCTTCCGTAGGGCTGGTACCTGGCTCGCGGATGGCGCTCTGGGTCCACTCGTGCGCGTGCAGACCTCGGCGTATGTGTCGCGCGTGTTCTCAGCGGCGTCGCGACCCACCGATCGCGATGTGCTCGATCCGATGGCGGACGATGCGCTGATGTTGTTGGATCGATTCGTCGGGCCCGCGACGGCCGGAGCCGTGCGGGCGCAGGCGCTGTACGGAACCGGCCCCGACGAGCTGCACGCCGAGCTGTTCCTCGCCCATGGTGCGACGGGGTCGCTCGATCTGTCGTGGTGCGTGCCCGGCTATCCCCGCCCGGCGATCGTGGTCGAGGCGGAGGGAAGCCGAGGGCGGTTGCTCGCCTCGGATGATGCGATCGAGTTGAGCCTGACTGAGCCGTTCGGGCAGTTGGGAGTGGGCGAGCATCGCGTGGTCGACGAGGGCGGCCCGCCTCGCGCGCCCTTCGAAGCCGGCGAACCCTCCGCCGTGTTGGCCCGATTCGTCGACGCGTTGAACGGTGATGCCGCTGCGATGGCGGAACTCGACCCGCAGCGCGCGCTTCGCGTGACGCGGCTGCGTGAGGCCATCCGGGCGGCGACGCCGCTGGTGGCCGCTCGAGCGACGCCATGAGCGGGCGTGTTCCTCGCCTGGTGCTCTCGATCCTCTCGCTCGACTTGCCGGTGCGCGCGAGCCGCGACCGTCTGCTGGAGATGACCGGTCGCTTCCGCGAGTCCGAGTCCCTCGCCGTCGGCCTCGTGAAGGCACTCGATGCCGGGGCGGAGGCGGTGTGCGCCGTGCCATCGGCGCCGATGCGCGGAGCGCTCGCGGCGCTCAAGAAGCCGCTGCCCGTGCTGGCGCGACTCCCGCTCACGCCGCCTGCGCTCGATCTGCGCGACGATCACTGGTTGCTGCGCGAGCCGCGCGAGCGCAGCGAGGGACGTTTCCCGTTCGAGGGTGCGGCTGCGCGCGTCGCCATGCTGCCCGCCGCGCTCACCGGGGATCTCTCGGCTCGTGTCGCCGATCGCATCGATCATGAGGCGGGCGCCTGGCCGTCTCGTTCGCGTGCGGGGCTGCTGTTGTGCGCGCCGATCACCGATCTTGTGCTCGCAGCGGGCAACGCCAAGGGGCTCGAACGGCTCCTGCGCTACGGGCGCTCGCGCTTCGGGATCATGGGTTTCGAGACGCGCAATCCCGGTTGGCTGCTGGCGCGGCTCTACGATTGGGGGATCGAGCCCGACTTCGTGATGGCGCCGATCGACCCGTTCGGAACGTCGATGACGCCCGATGCGCCTTTCACGCTGGCGCAACTGTCGCGGGCGGGACAGCGTGTGATCGCGAGCGAAGTGCGGGGCGGAGGGGTCACTGCGCTCGATGAGGGAGCGCGCTTCGCGCTCGATCGCGGCGCCTGGGGACTCTCGGCGGATCTGGTCGAGATGTCCGATCTCTCGGGCGAGTTGCGCTCCCTCGCGCGACTCCTCGCGGAACGGGGAGCCGGCGCCTAGAGGCTCTGCGTCCAGTCGTGCACGGTCTTGACGACGGTCAGGTCGGCGCGCCGCAGGCTCTCGGCGAACACGGCGCTGTTCGGCCACTGGTGCTTGCCGCACTCACAGGCGAGACGGCCGTTCGGCTGCTCGACGACCTGGCACGGACGCTTGGCGTCGTTGCACAGCGGGCACTTGGACATGGAGCCCCTCTCTTGGGTGGTGGACCGCGGGGAGTCTAGTCGAGTTCGCCCCATCCGGCATCCGGGCTCGAGCAGCCACACGCGAGGTGTTCACTCGGCCGGCAGGCCGACCGAGGCGCGAAGCTCGGGCGTCACGGCATTGGCCCGCGCCAGCTTGGCCAGCACCTCGGCGCTGCCGCGGCGCGTACGAGGCCGCTGCTCATCGTCGAAGTCCACGGCGTAGAGGCCGAAGCGGCCGTGATAGCCGTCCGACCACTCGAAGTTGTCGAGCAGCGACCAGTGCAGGTAGCCGAGCACATCGGCCCCGGCGGCGATCGCGCGATGCATGGCGGTCGCGAACTCGACGATCGCCTTGGGACGCAGCGTGTCGTTCGCGTCGGCGAGACCGTTCTCGGTCACCAGAATCGGGCGGCCGAGTCGCGAGGCGGCCAGCAACGCCTGCTCGAATCCGTCCGGGTGGACCTCCCAATCGAGGTCGTTCACCGTCGAGCCCGGTCGCGCGACGTGCGAGGGGTCGGCGAACGCCTTCACCATCCAGCGCGTGTAGTAGTTGAGTCCGTACCAGTCCATCGCGCCCTTGAGTTCGGGCAGCTCGCGCCGGACGCCCTTGGCGCCGGGGATCGAGAGGTCGATCACGCCATCGACGGCGGCACGCTCGACGGCCTCGTTGAACACGCGCCGCTCGAAGAACGCCACGAGCTGGTCGAGTGGGTGCCATGGGCGCAGCGGTTCGAGCTGCGGGCGGTGCTTGGCGAAGCCGGCGCGCACCGCGTGCCCGTCGCCGTCGGCATCCCAGCGATCCTCCGCATGGAGCACGCGATAGGCACGGCCATGCGCCTCCAGTTGGTTCGCGATGACCGAGAGCGCGCGCGAGTCATCCCGCACGCGTGGCGGCCAGACGCCTTCCGACCAGCCGCGGAAGGCGAACACCTCGGGCTCGTTCACCGTGCACCACCAATCCACCTCGCCACCGAACTCGCGGGCGCAGAAGCGGACGAAGGACTCGAATCGATCCACGATCCGGCGATCCTCCCAGCCGCCCTCGTCGTCGATCCACAGGGGATTCGTGAAGTGATGCAGGGTCACGATCGGCGTCAGGCCATGCGCCTTCAGCGAGGCGAGCACGGCGTGGTAGTGCGCGATCGCAGCGGCATCGAATCGCCCGGGCGCTGTCTCGAGTCGGCTCCACTCGAAGGACAGTCGATGGGCGTTGTGGCCGTCGGCGGCCGCGAGCGCGAAGTCCGAGTCGAAGCGTTCGAAGTGACGGCAGGCTGCACCGCTCGTGTCGCCGCCTCGGATGGCGCCAGGGACCTGCTCGAATCGCCACCAGTCATTGGCCGAGTTGTGCCCTTCGACTTGATGCGCCGATGTGGCTGCGCCCCACAGGAACGACTGGGGGAATCGGAGGATGGCCATGGGCGCGACGCTAGCGTGCGCCTCGCGGCAGCGCCAGCCCACCGCATGTGACCGCGCCACCCGGCATGGGGTCTCTCCGGGTGGCGCGTCGAAGCAGCGGTCTGCCTCCGCTGCGACGTCAGGGCATTCGGATGACGCGCGTCGTGTGCTCCACGCCGGGCGCGTCGAAGCGGACGAAGTAGAGTCCGGCGGGGACACGCGCCGACTCCAGATCCAGCATCGTCTCCGAGCCACCTGCGGGCCGCCAGCCGAGGGATCGCTCGAGCACGGTGCGGCCGGCGACATCGAACAGGCGCAGTCGAGCCTGACCCGCGACGGGCTGCGAGAACGCAACGCGAAGCGCCGCGCCGCGCGCCGGGTTGGGCCAGGCGCGAAGTCCGGCGACCGGCAGCCCGGGCCCGTCGACGCCCACGACCGCGTCGCGTCCGAAGTTCCATGCCGCGGACACGGCGACCTGCCCGGCGAGGTCGATGGCGCGGATGCGCAGAGCGTGCATGCCTGGTGTGAGTCCCTGCAGCACGACTCCGGGCATCGTCCACACGAAATCGCGCTTCGGGTCGCCGATGCGCGACTGGATCGACTGCCAAGCGCCGCCGTCGATCGAGAACTGGAGGGAGGCCAGTTCGCCATCCGCCGGATCGGCAGCCGAGATCGTGACATTCGGGGGCGTCGCGTACACGAACCACTGCGGCTCGGGGATGTTGGCCACGGTCGGCGGCGTCACATCGTTGAGGCCGAGCGGATAGGCCTCGATCGCCGAGACGAGCGAGGCATGCACGCCCGGACCGAACGACAGGTCGAGCCTGCCGTCCATCACGAGCGTCTCGACGATGCGTTCGGTGGCATGGAAGGCGCCCGGGTCGATCGAGAGGTCGAGGTTCTCGATCACCTTCTCGCCCTCGGCCACGACATCGAACACACGGCAACCGGGACAGGCATAGGCCGTGTCGATCTCGGCGAAGCTCAGTCGCACCATGTAGGCGCGATTCGGCAGCTGGAGCTGATAGTCGGGAGCAGCCTGCGTCGGGCCGCTGGCGCGCGCGTCACGGAACAGCGACTGCTCGGCGGTCTTGGCGATCGGCAATTCGGTCACCACCGACGTGCCCGAGACGACGGCGGAGTCCGGCGAGAACCACAGCCCGTCGGTGCTCCACACACCGGGCCCTCCGGAGTTGATCCGCACGTAACCGGCCGCGGGCAGACCCTTGATCCAGGACCGACCTTCGATCGTGACGAGTCCCGCATCATCGGTGGCGCGGATGCGGACCTCGTGCTCGCCCGGCGAGGCCGCCGCCCAGACCGTGTTCGAGAGCGTCTCGAGGAGCCAGGCGCTGGTGTCCGGCACGGACGTCGCGAGAAACTGCCACGCTCCTCCATCCACGCTCATCTCCACCGAGGCCAGACCGAGCCGGTCGTGGGCGTGGATCGTGAGGGTGGGAGGGAAGCGGTCGTAGTAGCGGCGCTCGGGCTCCTCGATGTCGACGATCGGCGGCGTCACGTCACCCGAGCTGACATCCGGTCGGATGACGCGGTAGGCACTGGTCGCGAGATCGGTTCCCTCGGCGGTGGTGACCGTGAGCGAGCGCCAACCGGGAGCGCCCATCGACGGGATGCTCACCGTGACGCTCGAACTGTCGAACGAGAGGACCTGGAGCGTCACGCCGCCGAGTTGGACCTGGGGCGCCGAGGCGAGCGCGAGTCGGCTGCCGCGAATGGTCGCGGTGCGAGCCTGGTTATGCGGGCCGCGCTCCGGCCACATGCGCACGATCTTGGGGCCCGAGAGACTCGGTGGATCGATCGGGCACTGCATCAGCACCTGGCCCGTGCCATAGCGGGCTCCGAACAGCGTTCCATCCGGGCCCTCGACGACATCCAGCGCACCGTACATCGGGCCGCCCGGGAGATAGCCGGTGACGGCGCGGCCATCGGGCGAGAGCGTTGCGCGCCCGAGTCCACCTTCGAAGCGCGCGGTGTAGAGATCCCCTCGGTTGACGCTCCCGAACCGACGCGAGCGGTACTCGAGGATCCCGTTGGTCGAGGACGTCACGACGCGCAGTGGAGCCGTGTAGCCGGCGTCGCTCGGATCGGTCGGTGGCCGGAAGAAGCACTGCCTTGGATCGGTGAACGAACGAGGGCGATTGGGATGACCGTAGTAGTGGTTCTTCTCGATGAGCACCAACTCGTCACTGGTCGTGATCGACGGCCCGATGGAATCACAGCCCCACAGGGTTCCGTTCGGGAAGTACGAGTTCGGGCCATTATCGGTGCCGTACAGGAACCCGTTCGAGTGCATGACGAGGTCATAAGGATTGCGGAAGCCGGGGGCGAACACCTTCACGTCGAAGCCCGAGGTCTGAGTGGCGACCGCAGGGTCGGGATCGCTCCAGGTGATCCGGCCATCGAAGCCGGGCCGCCTCACGTAGGCGATCAGCGTGGCGCCCGACAACAACGACTCCTCGCGATTGCCGTTCAGGCCGGAGCCCGGGACGCCGCTGTTCGTGTTGCCGCCCTGCTGGATATAGAGGTTGCCGTCGTCGCCGAAGAACGTCCCGTTGTTGGCGTGGTCCATGCGCGACACCGGGAATCCGCTGATGATGTCGACCGGCTGGGAGAATGAGGGGCCGGTCAGCTTGGTCATCCGACCGAGGTACGCGCCGACACTGGCCGGCTGGTAGACACGCGTGCGCGAGATGTACACACGCACCGAGTCGGGGGAGTCGAGCGGATCGAAGGAGATGCCGAGGCAGGCCCAGGAGTAGCCCATCGGGTCGGTGCTCAGTGTGCTCACGACCTGCGTCGCGATGGGCTTGCGGTCGGCGCCCAGCGTGTAGATATGCAGGCGACCGTTCAGCTGGAGTACGTAGAGTCGCCCGTCCGGCCCGAAGGCGAGGGACGTCGGCGAACTGATGCCCGTGGCCACGGTATCCGCCGTCCATGTCGGGGTCTGCGCGAACCCGGCTTGGGCGGCGATGAGCGCGGTGAACACTGCCACGAACGTGAAGCGGCTGGCAGGGGGACGCCAGAGGATCACGGGGGGAGCCTCACGAAGTCAGGTGCGAGATGTGCGTGTGAGCGTGTGCCTCGGGGCTGACAGGCGGCTGGGAGTCTAACAATCCCATGACGCGATTCCCAAGCGATTATTGCGGTCGATCCGCAGCGCCAGCATGCGCGATGGAAGCATGCATCTCGCAATCCGAGCGGCATCCCGAGAGCGACCGTGCTAGCGTCCCGCCGTGAGCCTCCCCTCCCTGCGCGTGCATCTGCCCCATGGCCTGCGAGCCTTGCGGCACAGCGACTTCCGGCTCTATTGGACGAGCCAACTCGTCTCGCTCATCGGCACCTGGATGCAGAGCGTGGCGCAGGGATGGCTGATGCACCGGCTGACCGACTCGCCCCTGATGCTGGGCCTGCTCGGCTTCGCGCAGTTCCTGCCGGTGCTCTTCCTGTCGCTGTGGGCGGGCGTGATCGTCGATCGCTTCGACCGTCGACGGCTGCTCTTCATCACGCAGTGCCTCGCGATGCTCCAGGCGCTCGCGCTCGCAGTGGTCGTCACCTTCGGCGTGGTTCAGCCGTGGATGATCCTCGTCGCCGCATTCGTGTTCGGATCGATCACCGCGTTCGATCTTCCGACTCGCCAGTCGCTGGTGGTCGAACTGGTGGGGCGCGAGGACCTCTCCAACGGCATCGCGCTCAATTCGGCGGCATTCAACTCGGCACGCATCATCGGTCCGGCACTCGCTGGCATCCTGGTCGCGTGGGTCGGGGAGGCTGGCTGCTTCTGGATCAACGCGCTCTCCTACGGAGCCGTGCTTGCGGGGCTGATGCGGATGCAGCTGCCGATGCGCGTCGTGCGGTCGACGGGCTCGGCGACCTCTCGGCTGGTCGAGGGTGTCCGCTACGCCTGGGGCAACGCAGGTCTACGCGCGCTGCTGCTGTTGCTGGGGTTGATGGGCGGATTCGGTTTCCAGTACATGGTGCTGCTGCCCGTCTACGCCAGTTCGATCCTGGATGCGGGCCCGCGCGAGTACGGGCTCCTCGTCTCGGCCTTCGGCGTCGGCTCGATCCTCGCGGCCATCCTCATGATGCGGACGCTCACGCGCTGGGATCTGAGGCGGCAGCTCCTGATCGGCTTGGTGATCGCGGGGCTCGGCCAGGCGGGCTTCGCGTGGTCGCGCACGCTGCATATGATGCTCGCGATGGGGTTCCTCTCGGGCTTCGGACTCATCCTCTACATCTCGAGCACGAACACGCTGGTGCAGATGACGACGGACGACGGATTCCGTGGTCGCGTCATGAGCCTGTACACGTTCATGTTCGTCGGGATGGCGCCCTTCGGTGCGCTGCTCGCGGGGTCGCTGGCCGAGCGATTCAGCGCCCCGATCGCGACCTCGGTCTGCGCCATCCTGTTGCTGCTCGGGGCGATGTGGGTGAGCGGTCGCTTGCGTCACGTGGCCGCGCGTGAGGACGCGGAGCGTCGCACGATGAGCACTCCCGAGCCGATGCGCTGAGTTCAGCGCGCGGGGGCCTCGAGCAGGCGACGGACGCCCGCGTGGCTGGCCGACACGAGCAACGAACCGGCGGCACTGCCCCAGAGTTGTGCGCGGCTCAGACGGGGCCGGTCCTCACAGGTCGGGAAGTTCCGGTCGCGGATGGCGGCATGCAGCGAAGCGCGTGCCCAGAGTGCGGGCCACAGCACGAACAATCGGTAGCGGACGTGTCCCAGCGGTACGAGATCGAGATAGTCCGCGACCTGATCGAGTGCGGCGTGCGCATGACCGGCCAGCCGCAGGGCGAGTTCGCGCGCCACCATCCGATCCGCGGATGCCAGCCCGCCGGGCGAGATGCCATGCCCCGACAGCCATTGCGTCGGGATATGACAGCGTCCCTTGGGCACATCGCTCGGCCAATCGAGCAGGATGTTGGTGAGCTGAAGCGCCTCGCCAACCTTCACCGAGAGCCGCATGCGGGCCTCGAAGTCGGCGTCCTCGCTCAGTCGGCTCGTGTGGGCGTGGATCCGTGTGAGCATCTCGCCTACACATCCGGCGACCACGTAGCAGTAGTCCTTGAGCTCGGCCTCATCATCGAGGTAGGAGGTCTCGGGAGGACGCGAGGCCTCTCGCACCGCGTAACGGCGCATCCCCTCGGCCATTGCTCTCACGCCCACACGCACCGCCTCGGCCACCGGCGCCGGGGTCGTCTCGAGCGAGCGCAGCCAGGTGGGAAGCTCGGCCAGCACGCGCAGGTCGTTCCTCGACCCGGCGATCGAGGCTGCCGCCTCGGACAGCGAGCGGAGAGCCGCCGGGTCGCCCTCCAGGGCCAGAAGGAGCCGTTCGAAGCGGTTGTCCACCTCCTCGGCCGGCCCCGGCCACGAGTCCTCGAGGGCATCGCAGGCCCGGCACAGAAGATAAGCGAGTCTCACGGGGTGCCGCATCGGCCGGTTCAGCACCCGGATGTTGATCGCGAATGTCCGTGAGACCAAGGGGAGCAGGCGTTTGGCGGTGGCCAAGTCGGTCCCCGGCTGCTGGTCCGGCTCGGCGGAGCATGGAATCGAGTCTTCCCGTGTCATGGACGGCTCACTATACTCGCCACTGCTCCGCTCGCTCACACAGCCTCCGCCGGTCAGGCCGGCCCCACTTCGACCCCAGGACACGAGTCCCCCGTGCTCTCGATACGCTCTCTCGCCGTCCCGATCGCCATTCTCGGCTTCGCGCTCCTCGGTTCCATCCCGGATGCTGCATCCGCGCCCAGCGCGCTGCGCCTGCCCGCGCCGAACGGCTATCCCCGCTTGGCGCTCTACGGTTCGATCCGCGGGAACGGCTATCCGTTCTACAACGCGCCGATCGACAGCGCCCTCGTCGACAGCGTGCTCGACCAGGTCTCACGCTACGAGGAGATCACGCTCGACATCAATCCGATCTATCCGTATCGCCCGGACATCATCACCAAGCTCAAGCAGCGCAATCCGAAGGCGAAGGTACTCGGGTACGTGGTCGGTCAGGACATCTGGGGCGCACGCGATCGCGATTCGCTCCGTCACTACCCGACGCGGTATCGCCGTCTGCTCGACAACAACAACGGCTGGCTCTACAGCAAGCTGACGGGGCAGAAGTATTACGCGGGCAACGTGAATCTCGCCAAGCGTGACGGCACGGGCCGGCTCGTCATCGCGGACTCGCTCTCGCTCCTGTGGAAGCAGAACCTGATCGATCCGGGCATCTGGGATGGCGTCTTCTTCGACATCCTTTGCGACGAGATGAGCTGGCCGCAGGCCGAGGGCGACAGCATCGACCATGTGCGCGCGGGCTACGCGACGTTCGCGGAGTTCAATGCCAGTTGGAGTGCGGCGACCGACACGATCGCGGCCCGGCTGCGCAACTGGGGTGGCCCGGACTTCATCATGGTCGGCAACTGCGCGCTCGGTACCAAGTACAGCACGTTCAACGGGTGGATGCGTGAGGGCTTCCCGTTCCAGGCCGGTGGCGACTGGTACTCGAACATGTTCCAGCAGCCGGGCGGCTACATCACCGACGAGCGCAACTTCCAGGAGCCGAGGAGCAACTACATCTTCAGCTTCCAGATCGGGCTCGACCACTACTCCTCGGTCAACAATCGCAGCATGCGCTTCGGGCTCGGCAGTGCGGCGATGGCCGACGGCTTCGGCGTCTTCGCGGTCCAGAATCGCGATGCCTTCACCGGCGACTACCACGAGTGGTGGTACGACGAGTACGCCGTCGATCTCGCGAGCAGCATGGCCTCCCAGTCGCTTCAGCACACGGGATGGCTCGGTCAGGCTCTGACGCCCTTCTATCAGATGATCTGGGCGGGACAGAACCCCGAGGGAATCGCGAATCCCGGCTTCGAGAGCAGCGCGACGCAGGGTTGGGCGTTCTACTCGGGCACGCCATCGTCGCTCAAGCGCGACACCACGACAGCCGCCGTCGGTCAGGCGAGCGCCCGCGTCACGATCCAACAGGCGAGCCCGATCGACTGGAATGTGTCGTTCCAGTCCTTGATCGGGATCCCGCTCATGCCGTTCACCAATCATGCTGCGACGTTCTGGGTCAAGGCCTCCACGCCGCGCCTCGTCAACGTCGTGATCTCCCGCACGAACGCGACGCAGTTGATCTCCCGGCAGATCGAGATCGGCACGACTTGGAAGCAGATCCAGATCCCCTTTCTCACGCAGGGAGTCGTCGAACAGCCGAACTCCACGCGCATCGCGTTCTTCCTGGGCAAGGACACGGGCGATGTCTGGATCGATGACGTCCACTTCCAGGCGGGGCTCTCGACCATCTACCGGCGCGACTTCCAGAACGGCATCGTGCTGGTGAACCCGGCATTCGACTCGGGAGCGGACGTGGTGCTCGGACGCTCGTTCCGGAGGATTCGGGGGTCAGTCGACCCCTTCACGAACGACGGCTCGAGTGGCATGGTGCAGTACGTCGGACCGGCGGATGCGCTGTTTCTCATCGGAGACGACGTCTATCCCCCGGCTCGGACGCTCGACCTGCATCAGGCGCCCAGCGGCCGGTGACGCTCGGCGGGGTGAAGACTCCGCCAAGAGGAGCCGATGACCCGAGGGGGAACCATGACCCTTCGCGCACACTTCCAAGTGTTGGCGGTTCTGACCGCCTTCGTAGCCGGGCCGCTCAGTCAGTCGGCCGAGGCGCAGCCACATCCTCGGCTCGGCCTCTACGCTTCGATCATGGGCGACGGCTATCCGCTGCTGTTCCCGGATGGGTCGATGGACACGACCGCTGTCGCCGCTGTGGCGCGCTACGACGTGATCACGCTCGACGTGAATCCGGTCGCGCCCTATCACCCCGAGCTGCTCGCCGAACTGCGACGCCGGAACCCCGACATCCGGATCCTGGGCTACGTGCTCGGCCACGACATCTGGGGCGCTGCGGATGCCGATTCGCTGGTCCACTTCCCGACGCGCTATCGGCGACTCGTGCGCGACCTCGGAGGGTTCCTCTTCAACTCGGTGACCGCCGCACATTACCCGGGCGCGAACGTGAACCTCGCCAAGCGCGATGGCAGCGGACGATTCGTCGTGGCCGAGGGCTTGGCGGATCTGTTCCACAACGCCGTCGTCTCGAGCGGTCTGTGGGACGGCGTGTTCATCGACGTGTATTGCCGCACGATCGCCTGGTCCCAGGGCGCGTCGCAGCAGCTCGACTTCGTGCGGGCTGGCTATCCCTCGCTGGCCGCCTTCGAGTCCGCGTGGTCGGCGGGGAGCGACACGCTGGCCAACCGCCTGCGCCGCCTCTCGGGGCCCGGCCCCGTGCTGTGCGGCAACTGCGCCCAGGGTGCGCACACCGCCGTCTTCCAGGGGTGGATGCGCGAGAACTTCCCCTACCAAGGTGGCGGCGACTGGTATCGCAACATGCTGGATGACCCCTACGGCTACTTCGCCGATGAGCGCGACTTCCTGTCGCCTTCGCACAACTGGATCTTCACCGCGATGAATGGCGGGATCGGGGCTCAGTACTCCGGCGAGAACGCGAGGCGTGTCCGCTTCGGATTGGGGAGTGCCTCGCTCGGCGAGGGCTTCGCCACCTTCGGGCCCAGTGACCGTGTCGCCACGACGGCGCCCTATCACGCCTATTGGTACGACGAGTACGCCGTGGATCGACTCTCGGGGAACAGCTCCGCAGCCCTCTCGCACACCGGTTGGCTCGGCGCCTCGCTCGGGCCGGCGCATCAGATGATCTGGGCGGGAACGAACCCCGACGCCGTCGGCAATCCGGGTTTCGAGGTGAGCGCCACGACCGGATGGGATTTCGTGACCATCGCTCCCGCAGTGGCGACGCGTACGCGCGTGATCGGGAACGCGCCGGTCGGCAGCGCTGCGCTGCATGTGTCGATCGCCGCGACTGGTGCTCAGGACTACAGCGTCCATCTCGCCACGCCGGGTTCGCTCACGGTCGTCGCCGGCGGGAGCTACGCTGTCACGTTCTGGGCGCGTGCGGTGCCGACGCGCGAAGTGCAGGTGATCGCGAGCCGGCCGGGAGGCGGGAATGTGGCGTCTCGCACGCTCACGATCGGGCCCGAGTGGAAGCAGCACCAGGTCATCCTGACACCCAGTCTGAGCGTGCAGTCCTCGCTCCAGCTCTACCTGGCTCGTGGCGGGGCGGGGGACATCTGGTTCGATGACGTGCACTTCCAGCAGGGCGCCACGAACCTGTACCGGCGAGACTTCGAGCACGGGATCGTGCTCGTGAATCCCGCGAGCCAGCCGCTGCAGGTGCCGCTTGGACGGGACTACCGCCGCATCCGCGGCACCGTGAGCCCCGGGATCAACGATGGCGCGCTCGTCCAGAGCGTGACCGTGGCGGCCCAGGACGCGCTCTTCCTGATCGAGGCCGTGGCGGACACGATCCCCCCGGCGGCCGTGACCGATATGGAAGTGACGCCCTAGTCGACTCGCGTCATCGCGACTCGGTCAGTCCACGTCGACGATCTCCGCCGTCCAGCTCACCTCGACCGCTCCCTTGAGCGTCGCCGCGGT
>JAYWEM010000183.1:0-15669 GCA_043779265.1 bacterium
GACGATGTTGCGGGCAGCGGTATGGAACACGACGTCGTGTTCAGGCACGAGACGAGCGACGAGCGAAGCGTCGCAGACCGAGCCCTCGACGAAATCGAAGCCCGAGGCCGGCAGATTCGCGAGTCGCCCGGTGAACAGATCATCGAGCACCGTGATGACGGCGCCCTCACGCAGCAGTCGTCGCACGAGATTGCTGCCGATGAAACCGGCGCCCCCCGTCACCAGTACGCGTTGCCCTTCCAGTGCGATCACGTCGGTGCTCCTCGTCCGTGTCAGTGCTTGAGGCCGAGCCGCAGGTGGACCAGCGGTCGGAGGATGCGCCAGCCATCGGCGAACAGGCGCATCTTGGTGGTGCCGCGGGAATGGTATCGGACGGTGACAGGCGCCTCCTCCACCCGGTAGCGCGCGCGCACCACCTGGAACAGGAGGTAGGGCTCGAGCTCGTAGCGATCGAGCCAGGCCTGATCCAGTCGGATGCGAGGGTCGTCGAGCAGGGAGAGGCGGAACGCGCGCATGCCGTTCGTTCCATCGGAGATGGGATAGCCGCTGGCGATCCGGAACAGCACCGGGTAGAGGCGGGTCAGCCAGCGCCGCTCGACGGGGATCCCCGGGGTGGCCCCTCCCGGCAGCCAGCGCGAGCCCTGCACCAGATCGGCGCGCCCGGCGAACAGGGGCTCGAGGATCCGGGGCAGTTCATCGGGCTCGTGTTGATCGTCGCCCGAGAGGATGGCGGCGAACTCGAATCCGCGACGCTTGGCCTCGACCAGCCCGGTCCGGATGGCGGCGCCGACACCGCGATTCACTTCGTGCCGCAGGACCAGTTCGGCTCCCGCTTCGCGAGCCTCATCGGCGCTCGCATCACTCGAATGGTCGTCCACCACGATGACGAAGGAGGCGATGTCACGCGACACCTTGCGCACGACGCTGCCGATCTTGCCGAGTTCGTTCCAAGCGGGGACGATGACCGCGACTCGGGCCGCGTCTGCGGGCCTCGTGGCATCCGCCTGGGATATCGGGGGGGGTGACATGGGAGCGGGCAGGCTAGCACAGGGCCCCCAAGGCACCGCGATGCATGATGCACGTCGCAACTCCCCCCGCACCTCTGTTAGCGTTCTCCCATGTCCCCGTCCCCCCCGGGTTCGCGCGCGCGCCTGTGGCTGCTCGTGGCCCTGCTCATCACTGCCCAGGGCGCCGCATCGCTCCTGGGCAGTTTCCGCGCCGACGATTGGATCAATCTCGAGCGCGGTGCCGCTGCGTGGTCGACCGATGGCGCGCGCGCGGTGTGGGCGACGCTCAATCCGTTCGGACTCTACCGCCCGCTGATCGACGTGTGGCATGGCCTGTGGCTTCGGGTGTTCGGGCTGAACGCGCCGCCCATGATGGCGCTGCTGATCGCGAATCTGCTGCTCCAGAGCGTGCTGCTCGCGCGGCTGGTGCGGGCGAGAGGCGGGAGCCGGGAGACCGCCGCGATGGCGACGGCGGCGATCTGGGCCCAACCGAACACGTACACGTGGACGACGCTGTGGATCTCGAACGCCACCGGCGCGCTCATGGTGACCGCGACGCTGCTCGCCGCTGTGCTGCATGCGCGCGCTGTGAGGAAGCTGACGCGGGGCGAAGGAGCCGGCTGGACCCTCGGCGCGATGAGTGTGGTCACACTGTTGGGGGCGCTCTGCAAAGAGGACATCGTCCTGCTGCCACTGTTCATCGCGATCCTCGAAGTGGCTCGATCGCCGCGCATGTCCGGCTCCGAGCGTCGCGCCTCGATCGCAGTGACCGGGGCGTTGCTCGCGATCGCGGCGGGCTACGCGGCCTTCCGTCTGCTCATCCTGCCCACGCCCCAGACCGGGGAGGACCGCTATCATCTGCGGCTCGGGATGCACATCCCCCGGAACATCCTGTTCTTCGCGGCGCACCTCGGCGCACTGCCCATCGTGGCACTGCTGCTCGCCCGCCTTCGGATGCCGACGGCCTTCCGGGAGAGGGCCACCGAGTCCTCGATCGAGTCCGCCGCGCGGCGTGAGGCGATCGCCGGCTTCGTGTGGGCGGTGGCCGCACTCCTGCTCTATCTGCCCATCTCGGGACGACCTTCGTATGGCTACCTCCTCGCGCCCGCCTTCGGCGTGGCCTACGGAGTCGCCCATCTGCTGACGTGGCTGGCCGCCCGAGCGGACGCTCCCCCCCGTGGGTCGCCGGGCATCCTGTGGACGCACGCCCTGCTCGCCCTGACGCTGACCGCTGGCGCGCTCTACATGATCCAATGGCATCGCTTCGGTGAGCTCGAACGTGGGCTGGTTCGGGACCTGAGGCGCGACGCTGCCACCCTGCCGCAGGGCGCGCACGTGGCGTTCATCGATGCCGGCCGAGGGGAGACCCCAGCCGGCCGGACGATCTTCAATCTGATCGCCACCTCCGAACCGAGCGCGTTCACCCGGATCGCCCTCGGGCGGCCGGATGTGACCGCCTCGACGCTCGACGTGCCGGGAGCACGCGCCGACTCGAGCTTCTCGATCGAGGCGAACGCCGTGCACGTCGTTCGCTGGGGCCGGATACTGCCCGCCTCGCCCTGAGGCGTCCCAGAGCCCCGAACGACCCTGCCGGCATCGTGCAATCCGCACGCAAGCCGAAGTCCCACAGCACTTTCTGGCGACTCATCGCTTGCTGGCCGATGACTGCGGTTGATAGACTCGGCTCACTTCCCCTCGGAGCCGCGCAACCACGCTCCCCACCCCATCAAGGCTCGAATGCACGCTCTCTTCCATCGCTCGTTTGCGCAGTCGGGCCTTCGCGGCGCGGCGGGCGTGATCGGCGTGGCTCGAAGCAGGCCGGATCCGGGAGATCGAGTGTCGGGGGGACGTCCTTGATCGACTCGCTCTATCCCTCCAAGCCCGTCGACCGCGCCTCACCACTCGGCGTGTGGATTCGGCGCGCCGCGGCCCTCCTCGCGATCCTGACTCTGGGTGTGGCGCTGGGCTTCCAGTACATCGAGCCCAACATCCGGGTCGTCGCCGTCGCCGCGGCCGTGCTGGTCATCGGCGTGGCGTGGCGACTCGACATGGTGTCCGCCATGGGCGTTCTCATCCTGGCGCTGCCGTTCCCTCGCGGCACGGTGTTCGGGAGCACCAATCTCGCCCTGATCCTGGTGCTGGGGATCCTCTACCTGCTCCGGACGTCGCAGCGCATCGTGCCGCCGCCACGCTCCTCGCCCGCATTCGCCCCGGTGGCGTTGTTCTTCCTCGCCTGTGTGATGTCCTTCTACAACGTGGCGAGCGCGAACAACCTCTACTTCGCACTCCAGAACTTCCAACTCCTCGTCGGCACGCTGGTGATGTTCTGGCTCGTCTACCAGAACGTGAACAATGCCCGGGACCTCGAACGCATCATTCGATTCCAGGTCCTCAGCGTCGTCGCGATCTCGCTCGTCGGCGTGTGGGAACTGCAGAACCCGGGCGGGACCCTGGTCCCCGGCTGGATCACGTTCTCGGGCACGGCGGGATCGGATCGCACCGAGAATGCACGCGCCGGCTCGATGTTCTACGACTACGAGCTGCTGTCGGACTTCTGCGGGCTCAGTCTGCTCACCTTGGCGTTCCTCGCGCTGCGGTCCCGCAACACCTATGAACGCGTCTGGTTCGCGGCCATCATCGTGCTCGTCCTGTTCACGCTGTTCTCGACCGCCACTCGTGGCGCGCTGATCGCGCTCCTGATCGCAGGCGCCTACCTGACCTTCCTGGTGCGCCGGCACGTGCGGATCGTGCCGTTCACGATCACCGTTTCGGTCCTCCTCGCGGCCTTCATCGGGATGAACATGTACGTGGCGACCTTCACCACGGCGGGCAATGTCTTCGAGCGGATGGAGCACTCCGAGTTCGTCGGTTGGATGCCGGACTCACGTGCTGGCACGTGGACCGATGCCTG
This sequence comes from bacterium, assembly GCA_043779265.1. GTDB lineage: Bacteria > Eisenbacteria > RBG-16-71-46 > RBG-16-71-46 > RBG-16-71-46 > CADEFY01. The sequence goes on from JAYWEM010000183.1 coordinate 3,919, forward strand.
GGGGCGCTGGCAAGCCTTCCCCCTGCTCGGGCACGGGCTCTACTACTCGGCCGAGCGCGGCGGCCAGAAGCTCTGGTACTGGCCGCACAATCTCTACCTGTACATCCTGAACGTGGTCGGCCTGTTCGGATTCGCAGCCTGGATGTGGCTCATGGTGAGATTCGCCAAGATGACCCGCCCGCTCGTCGATCGGCTCGATCATCCGGATTTCGCGAAGGCCTATCTGATCATCTGCCAGACTCAGCTCGTCTTCTTCATGGTGGACCAGTTCAAGATCGAGTTCTGGCGCAATCCGAACTACCAGTTCCAGATCTGGCTCATGTTCGCCATCTGGGCTGCAGCCCACCGAGTCGCCCACTCCCGCCCTGTGTCCACGCTCGCGCCAGCAGGTCACTGACCTCTCCCCTCATCCCCCGGAGCAATCGGCCTTCTCATGTGCGGATTCGCCGCGTTCTTTGACCCCCAGGGCCTCACGCCCGAGAGCTCGTGGCTGCTCGGTGCCGCGCGCGCAATGCGCCACCGCGGCCCCGACGACCAGGGCGTGCACGTCGAGCCCTTCGCGGGTCTCGCATTCCGCAGGTTGGCGATCGTGGATCTCGAGGCGGGGCACCAGCCGCTCTCGAACGAGGATGGGACCATCTGGATCTCGTTCAACGGCGAGATCTACAACCACGCTCCGATTCGACGCGAGTTGGAGTCGCTCGGTCATCGCTATCGCTCCCACAGCGACACGGAGACGATCGTGCATGCCTACGAGCAGTGGGGCGAAGGATGCCTCGATCGACTGCACGGCATGTTCGCATTCGCGATCTGGGACCGACCGGCTCGGCGCATGTTCATCGCGCGCGACCGCGTCGGGATCAAGCCGCTGTACTGGACCCGGACATCGGGCGGCGGCTATGCCCTGGCTTCGGAGATCAAGGCTCTGTTCGAGTTCCCCGGCGTGGAGCGCCGCGCTCACCTGCCCTCGCTGGCGGAGCATCTGACGCTTCGGTATGTGGCCGCCCCCAACACCGCGTTCGAGGGCATCCACAAGTTGCCTCCAGGACACTGCATGACGCTCGAACCCGGTGTGGAGCGCATCCGCCGCTGGTGGCAGCCGAGCTACGAGCCGAAGCTCGAACTCTCGGACGCCGAGGCGCTGATCGAGGTCGAGCGGCGCCTCACCGCCTCGATCGAGTCCCACTTGATGAGCGACGTGCCGCTGGGAGCGCTGCTGTCGGGAGGGGTGGACTCGAGCCTCGTCGTCGCGATCATGAGCCGACTGCTCGATCGACCAGCGAAGACTTTCTCCGTCGGCTTCGATGCGCCTGGCCCCTACAGCGAGTTGCCGTTCGCTCGGGCCGTGGCGGAGCACTGCGGAACCGAGCACCACGAGATCCTCGTCGGCGCCGAGGACATCGCGCGCGAGCTGCCTCACCTCGCCTGGCACCAGGATGAACCCGTGTCCGAACCGGCGGCCATCCCGACCTATCTCGTCACCCGCCTCGCACGCGAGAGCGTCACCGTGGTGTTGACCGGCGAGGGCGGAGATGAGCTCTTCGCGGGCTATCCCAAGCACGCGGTCGAACCCTTTGCGAGGCGACTGGCGCACCTTCCGACCGGTCTGCGGGGTCTGATCCTCGATCAACTCATCGATCGGTTGCCCTTCCGCTTCCGCAAGCTGCAGGTGGTCGGTCGCAGCGCCCGGTTCCGCGACGAGGGAGAACGGCTCGCCGCGTGGTTCGCGGGGTTCATGGGAGAGGAACGCGACCGCATCCTGGGGCCCCGCCTGCGAGCGCACGCCGCCGCGGGTTCGGCCCCCTTCCACCGTGCCCTCGCGGACTCGCCGGCGCGCCGACCGCTCGACCGGATGCTGGATGTGGATCTCAAGTTGTGGCTGACGGACGATCTGCTCATGAAGATGGACAAGATGAGCATGGCCGCGTCCGTCGAGGCCCGTGTCCCGCTGCTCGATACCGCACTGATCGAATGGGCCATGCGACTTCCCGACCACCACAAGATCCGGGGACTCGAAGGCAAGGTGCTGCTCAAGCGCCTGGCGCGCACGATGATCCCGCGAGAAGTCGTCGACCGCCCGAAGGTGGGCTTCACCGTCCCATTGACGCCTTGGTTCCGAGGCCCGCTTCGGGGGATGCTGGAGGATACGTTGCTGTCGTCGGCCTCTCTCGGCCGAGGGCTGATCGAACCCAATGCCCTGCGCTCGATCGTGTCGGAGCATGTCGAGGGCCGAAGGGATCGTGGTCGCGAGCTCTGGACGTTGCTCACGCTCGAACTCTGGTACCAGCAGTGGATCGATCGAGCCCCCGAGCGGGCCGAGGAATGGCGATTGCCGGCGCGAGTCGCATCGGGAGCACCGTCATGAGGGGGAGACACCAATGAAGCTCGTGATCCAAGTGCCCTGCCTGAATGAGGAAGAGAGCCTCCCCGCGACGTTCGCGGATCTCCCACGGTCGCTGCCCGGGATCGACACGATCGAGTTCCTCGTGATCGATGACGGGAGCACCGATCGGACCAGCGAGGTCGCGCGCGAACTCGGGGCTCATCGGGTCGTTCGGTTCCCCGGTCGTCGCGGGCTGGCGCGGGCGTTCGAAGCGGGATTGCGCGAGGCGCTCGCGATGGGCGCGGACATCATCGTCAACACGGATGCCGACAATCAGTACCAGGGGCAGGACATCGGCAAGCTCGTGGCGCCGATCATCGAGCGGCGAGCCGACATGGTGATCGGCACGAGGCCGATCGACCAGATCGAGCACTTCTCCCCACTGAAGAAGTTCCTCCAGCGATTGGGCAGCCGAGTGGTCCGCACGCTCTCGCAGAACGACGTGCCGGATGCCACGTCGGGATTCCGAGCCTACACGCGCGAAGCGGCCCTCAAGCTGACCGTGCTCACGGGCTTCACCTACACGTTGGAGACCCTGATCCAGGCGGGACAGAAGGACATCGCGATCACCCATGTGCCGATCCGCACGAACGGCAAGCTCCGCGAGTCGCGCCTCTTCCGTGGCATGCGCGCGTACATCCAGCGATCGCTCGGCACGATGTTCCGCGTTTACGTGCTGTACCAGCCCCTTCGATTCTTCTGGTCCATCAGCTCCGTGTTCCTCATCGCTTCGGCCGTCTTGTTCGCGAGGTTCGTCTGGATCTGGATCGTGACGCCGGGCCCGCCCGGGCACATCCAGTCCGTGATCGTCGCGGGCGCGCTGGCCGTCATCGGCTTCATCGTGGCCGTGCTCGGTGTGATCGCCGACCTGATCGCCATGAACCGGCGGCTGACGGAGGAGATCCTCCTGCACGTGCGGTCCACGAGGGCCCGCGACACGTCCTCGCGGGAGGATCCGACGTGAGCCGTGCCCGGCTGACCCTGCTCATCCAGATCGCGATTTCCGTGGGTCTCCTCGTGCTACTGTCGGTCCGCGTTCCGCTGCGCGACTCCGTCGAGACACTGCTGCGGGTCCACCCACTCACCGTGGTCAGCGCGATTCTCCTGTCACTCATCGGGTATCTCGGCCGCGCTCGCCGATGGTCCGCCCTGCTCGAGCGTGGAGGGATCCAGTTGACCGCGCTCTCGAGCTACGTCCTGACGCTCGTGGGAACCGGCTACGGCCTGCTCACGCCGGGTCGCGTCGGTGAGTTCGCACGTGCGCTTCACCTGAGAAATTCGAGGAAGGACTCCGTACCGTCCATGCTGTGGGACCGAATCGCCGACATCCTGCTCCTGGAGCTCATGTCGCTCCCCGCGTTCCTGCTGATCCCGGCCTGGCGCGGACATCTCCTTCTCATCTACCTGGCGATCACCGCCGTCTCGATCGGCCTCGTGTTGCTGCTCGATCGACCGCACGTCCTCGACCACCTCGCCCGTCGGTGGCCGAAGCTGGCCGAGCCGACTCGCGCGTGGCGCACCCAGTCGTCCGGCATGTTGTCGAGCCGCGCCTTCCGCACCGGGATCCTCGGCGGCCTCTTCTTCTACTGCTTCTCGTACCTCGCCGCCTTCCTGTTACTCCGTGACCTCGCGCCGACGGCTCCGCCGCTCCTCTTCCTCGCGCTTCCGGTGATCCCATTCCTCGGGAATCTCCCGGTCGCGTTCGGTGGTCTCGGCCTGCGTGAGCACGTCTCGGCGATCGTGTTCGCCCAGTTGGGGGCGACTGCATCTGCTGGCCCCGCCTTCAGCCTCCTGTGGTTCGCGACGGCCACGCTCGTTCCCGGCCTGATCGGCCTGGCGCTCTCGCCCACTCCCTGGGCCCGCGGGCAGGTCGTCGAATCCTCTTCGGAGAGTCCATCAGCATGAGTGGATCCCGCTTCGCTCGTCTCCTCCTGGCACCGGCCGCGATCATCGCGATGGCGGCGCTCGTCCGGCTGGCCCTGGCGATCGTCATGGGGGACCGCTTCTACTTCGCGGACACGGCGGAGTACGAAGCAACAGCGATACGGATCCTTCGCGGGCTCGGACCTGGTGAATCCAGCCCTCGAGCGCCGCTCTTTCCGGGCTTCCTCGCCGTGGCATTCGCGATCGGCGGCGAGGAGAACCGGTTCGTCGCACGCCTGCTCCAACTCGCACTCGGCACGGGGCTCGTCGCACTGACCGGCCGGCTCGCGGGCATCCTCGGAGGCCCTCTCGCGGTGAGACCGGCACTCCTCGCGGCCGCATTCTCACCGCTGCTCGTCTTCTCGAGCTGCATGCTGTACCCGACGACGATCTACTCGCTGCTCTTGTCCGGGACGGCCATGACCGCACTGGCCCTGATCGCGCGCCCGACACTGGCGCTCGGAGCCGTGCTGGGCGTCTTGATCCCGCTCGGCTGGCTGACCGACCCGGTGTTCCTCGCGCCCGCCGGCACGCTCGTTCTCGTCCTCGCCTGCACGCTGCCCAAGCACGGGCGGAAGCTCGCGGCTTCGCTCGCCGTCGCGCTTCTCGTCATGACCGCGATCATCGTTCCCTACCGACAGGCCACGACGCCCGCCGGCGGCCAAGGTGGCGCCTTCATGCAGAAGGCGCAGTACGTGCTCGACTGGTCGCGCAGTGACCCGAAGATGGCCGGCTCGCGGCACGTGCGCGTGCCTGACACGGACACCTTCGTCCCGCTGAGCGCGACGGAGTTCCTCGCGCGCGAGTGGGGCCTGATCACCACGCAGCCGACGGCGTATGCGGCGGACGTGACTCGGGAGTTCATCCACTTCTTCAATCCGCTGCCCGACCGGGTCCAGACTCAGAACAAGTTCAATCAGCCGATGACGCTATGGGCTGGAGCGCTGCACTTCGCGCCCATCCTGCTCCTCGCGATCCTCGGACTCCTGTTCGGCGCCGGGGCGCTCCAGTCCCGCTGGGTGCTGGCATCCGTCGTCCTCTCGACAGCGGGCTTCTACTCCCTCTTCTTCAGCCAGGCCCGCTATCGCATCCCGGTCGAGCCGATGATCATCGTCCTGGCCGCGCTCGCCATCGTCCGCCTGATGCCTCGAGTCGCCGCCCACCTCGCCGCGAGTGACGCTTCGGAGCCGGCATCGGCTCCCCCCCCCAACGGTCCACGGAGAACCTGATGCGCGTCGCGATCATCGGCATCGGCAAGATGGGCCTGCTGCACGCAGGCATCCTCAACGCACTCGACGGAGTCGAGCTGTGCGCCATGTCCGATACCTCCAAGTACCTGCTCGGCATAGTCAAGAACCTCAAACCCATCCCGGTTCATGATGACTATCTGAAGATGCTCGATCGCGAGAAGCCCGATGCGGCCGTGATCGCCACGCCGGTGAAGCTGCATGTCCCGATGATGCGCGAGTGCGCCAAGCGCGGGATCCACTTCCTGGTCGAGAAGCCGCTCAGCCTGAACGCCCCCGAGGCCGAACCGCTGATCCACGAAGTGGCCGACAAGAAGCTCGTCACGATGGCCGGGTACATGCTCCGTTACGCCGAGACCTTCCGGAAGGCGAAGCAGGTGATCGCGAGTGGTGCGCTCGGCCGGATCCAGAGCGTCCAGGGCTCGAGCTACGTGGGGCAGCTGTTCAAGCCCGGCAAGGGCTGGCGCTACAGCCGCGCCGAGTCCGGCGGCGGCGTGGTGATCGGTCAGGCGACGCATCTGCTCGACCTGATGCACTGGTACTTCGGCGACCCCGTGCGTGTCTCCGCCACTTGCCAGCACCTCTACTCCGAGGATGTCGAGGACGCGGCTCACGGGCAGCTCGAGTTCGCGCACGGTGTGAGCGGGTGGTTCGACTGTTCCTGGAGCCGCCGTCACCACCGTCTCCTCGAGATCGAGGTGCGGGTCCAGGCCGAGAACGGCGACCTGATGGTCAACGACGACTCCCTGCGCCTTCACCTCGAGCAGCCGGCGTCAGGGCACGCCGCCGGGTGGACGCACTGGAAGAAGCCCGACCTGTTCGAGGGCGTTCCGATCGATGTCGGCGGGCCGCAGTACACGCGGCAGGACGAGGCGTTCGCGCGCGCCGTCCTCGATGGCGGCTCGGTCGAGACCGATCTCGCAGCCGCCTGGCGCGTCCAGAAGACGGTCGATGCCATCTATCACTCGGCCGATCGCCGAGGGGAGCCGGTCACGCCATGAGCACGACACCGATGATCGACCCGATCCTGCTCGGGCATAACCAGTTCTTCGGCGTGAATCATCTCGAGGCGGGCGCAGGGAACGAGAAGGCGATCTACTTCAGTGACGTCGCGCGCATCCTCGACGTGGTGCAGCACGCGCGCAGTTGCGGTGTCCATGCCATGATGATGTCGACGCACGAGAGGGCGCTCGCGGTGGCCGATGGATTCCGGCGCGATGGCACGTTGCAGCGCGAGTTCGGCGTCTACCTGCTGATCCCCTATGTCGCCAAATACATCAAGCAGGCGAACGAGAAGGGGCTCGTCAACGTCGTCACCGATTCACTCGGCAATTCCAGCATCACCGAGAAGCTCGGCACGCTGTGGCAGGGCGGCATCGGAGCGCTCACCGGCGATGCGACCCGCATCCTGACCACGCTGATCGACTTCGAGGTCGGGCCGTTCCGCGACCTGAACCTCAAGAGCATCGTGCTGCACGATGTCCTCGCCGACCTCGCGCTCGGACTCGACATGCCCGAGGTGTTCGCGACCTTCGACCGCCACGTCCGCGACAAGTACGGTGCGATTCCCGGCTACGGCACCAAGAACCTCCCGATGATGGCCGCGATGCTCAAGCGAGCCGGTGTCGAGAACCCGTTCATCATGGCGGCGATCAACAAGAAGGGTTTCTGGGTCAATCCCTCGCTTGAGTCGTGCGAGCGGACATTGCGCGAGGAGAAGCTGCGGCTGCTCGCGATGAGCTCGCTCGCCGCGGGCTACCTGAAGCCCGATGAGGCCTACGCGTACCTCGCGGGGCTCCCCAACATCTCGAGCGTCGTGGTCGGCGTCTCGAGCCGTCACCACGCCGAGGAGACCTTCGGGGCCATCCAGCGACACCTCGGAGCACGCACTTCCTCATGACCACGGTGCGGGTCCGCGAGCTGGCGGCCGGAGAGGAGGCGAAGTGGGACTCCTATGTCCTCGACTCGCCTCACAGCCAGTTCGGTCAGGTCCACGCCTGGAAACGACTCACCGAGTCGACCTACGACGTGCGCGCCGAGTACCGGATCGCCGAGCGAGACGGCCGATTCGTGGGCGCACTGCCGCTGTTCCGCAAGCCGGGCCGCCCCGGCACGCTGTTCTCCGCTCCCGGCGGACTGCTGGCGGACGACGCTTCGATCGCCGAGGCGCTGCTCGCGCCCGCTCGAGAGCAGGTGGCGCGCGAGGGCCTCGCGTGGCTCGAGTTGCGTGACCAGCGCGTCGCCTGGCCGGGACTCGAGACGAACGACGAGCACCTCACCATGGTGCTCGAACTCGAGGCGGATGCGGAATCGCAGTGGAAGCAGTTCGATGCCAAGCTCCGCAATCAGATCCGCAAGGGTGAGAAGGCGGGCTTCACGAGGCATTGGGGAGGCGACCGCGTTGGCGCCTTCCATCGTGTGATGGTGGAGAACTTGCGCGACCTCGGGACGCCCGTGCGCGGAGTCGCGTACTTCCAGCAGGCGCTCGATCTGCTGGAGAGCCGGGCGTCCGTGCTGGTGATCGAGCGAGAGGGCGATGCCGCCGGCACGATGTTCACCATCGCCCACCGCGACGCGCTCACCGACCCCTGGGCGTCCTCGCTGCGCAGGCACTTCGCCCACTGCCCGAATCAGGTGCTCTACTGGGAGGCGATCCAGCGCGCCTTCTCGCTGGGGCTGCGCCGCTTCGACTTCGGACGGAGTCAGTGGGAGTCTCCGACCTATCGGTTCAAGCAGCAGTGGGGCGCAAGACCAGTGCCGCTCCACTACCAGTACATCCTCGGGGAGGGGAGCCGCATGCCGACGCTCGAGTCGCAGAAGGACGGCATGGCCCTGGCGGTGAAGATTTGGCAGCGCCTCCCGGTCCCTCTCGCGAGCGCGCTCGGGGAACCGGCCAAGCGTCGATTCCCGGAGGTCCTGTGAGCCGCACCCCGATCTCCGGGCGCGTGGCGCGCCGCGAGTACGAGACGGCGCTCGCGCCGCGCTCACTGCTCAAGGTGCTCGCGCAGAAGGTCCTGCACCAGGCAGCCCGCACCTGCATCCCGCCAAGTCTCCGGAACGCTCTCTATCGCGCCATGGGCATCTCAGTCGGAGCACACGTCTTCATCGGACTCGACACGTGGCTCGACGATCAGTTCCCCGAGCTCATCACCATCGAGGACGGCGTCACGCTCTCGTTCCGGGTCATGGTGATCGTGCACGACGATGCGAAACGGCTCGATCGCACCGAGGCCGGCGCGGGAGACGGAACAGTGGCCCCGGTGCGGCTGTGCCGAGGCTGCTATCTCGGCGCCGGGTGCATCGTCCTGCCCGGCGTCACGGTGGGCGAGGGCGCGGTGGTCGCGGCGGGCGCGGTGGTCACGCGCGATGTCCCGCCCGGGGTGGTCGTGGCCGGAGTCCCCGCTCGCGTGGTGAAGGACGCCAAGGCGTGATCTCGCGGCTCCTCGCCCTCTCGGCGGCCGCACTCGCGGCCGCCCTCGGGATGTTCGCCCCAGGCCCGATCGGCCACGTGGCCGCCTATCTCGCGATCGGACTGATCCCCGGCTGGGCTGCCGCGATGCTCCTGCTTCCAGGAGCGGCGCGCTCGACGCACGTGCTCCTGGCCGCCCTGCTCGGCCCGCTGGTCAGCACGGTGATCGCCTGGGCCATCCTGTCAGCTGGCGGCTCGCTGCTCGCGGCGACCCAGACGGTCGCGGCCCTCGGCGTGCTCGGGATCGTGCTCGGCTGGAGATCGGGTGGAGCGGCCTCGGACGAGGAACCACCGCTCGATCGCATCGGGTGGGGCGTCCTGATCGCCGCCGTGGCGTTCGTCGCGGTCTTCCCGCTCGCCAGTGAGTGGCTCCGCATCCGATCCGACGGCTGGATCCATGCGGGGATCGCCTGGGACATCCACGAACACGGCATCCCCCCCATCGATCCACGGTTCGCCGGGATGCGGCTCAACTACGTGTGGTTCTACAACCTCTTCCTCGCGATGATCTCCTCGCCGCCGCACGAGCGCGACTTGTTCGTGACCATGGCGATGATGAACCTGGTGGACATGGCAGCGCTCATCGCGCTGACCTGGCGCCTCGCCGCACGGTGGGGAGGCGGCGCCCTCGCCGCACGTGGAGCGGCGCTGCTCGCCGTCCTCGGGATGAATGCCGGTGCGTGGATCCTCTTCCCGCTTCATCTGCTGCGCGCCGTTCACGGCGAGCACAGCGGCTGGGCGGAGGCGGCTCCCTTGATGCAACAGGTCGAGTGGGACACGTACCGGGTCCAGCACTACGTGATCTCGTCGCCGTTCGCGTGGATGGTGAACTCGTGGGACAAGTGGACGCTCGGCTCGTCGATCGGCTACACCTACCTCTTCATCCCCCTCCATCTTTGGGCGCTCCTGAGGGCCTGGGGTGCGGGGCAATGGGGATGGTGGGCGCTGGTGGCGATCTCGGCTGGCGCCATGATCCTGTTCCATGGCGTCGTCGGGCTGAGCGTGCTGCCCGTGACCGGACTGACGTTGCTCGCCCTCTTCCTCGTGGGGCCCTCGCTGCGCGGGGCTCCCGCGAGGCGCCAGTCGCTCCTCGGGGGCATCCTGCTCGCACTCGGCGGACTCGCCGTCGTGCCCTATCTCATCAGCATCACGGCCGGCTGGGAGGCCGGGCAGTCCGGGCTGAAGCACTCGTATCTCCGGCCCAGCGTGTTCATGGTCTGGACGCTCGTCACATCGTGCGCGGTCGCCGCGATCTTCGCCTGGAAGTCGCTCCGGAAGTCGCTGCGAGCCACGGAGCCACCGAGCGCACTGCTGCCCCTGTGGCTGCTCGGCATGCTCCTCTTCTCCCTCGTCGTCCACCTGCCCGAGAACAACGAGACCAAGTTCGTCTGGCAGGTGTTCATCCTTCTGGCCGTGATCGGCGGCGCGAGCGCATGGGAGTGGGTAGCACGTTCGAGACAAGGTGCTGCTCGGGCCCGCTGGGTCATGCTCGTCCTCGCGATCTTCGTGCTCCCGAGCGTGCTCTTCCTCCAGGGCATGCTGCGCGATCGGCCCGAACGGAGTCAGGCGGAACTGACCGAGGTCGTCCATCGCGATGCCGATGCCCTCGCGTTCTATCGTTGGGTGCGCGAGTCGACGCCCAGGGACGCGGTGTTCGTCGATGCGCGCTCGCGCGACCACATCATGGTGCTCGGACGCCGCCGCCTCCTCGTCGGGACGCTGTTCGACACGGCTCGCGCCGCATTCCCCGCCGATGAGATGGAACTCCGGCGCGCGATCGAGCAGGACCTCTATGGCCCGCTGAACGACCCGGCCGCGAACATCGAGCGTCTCCGGGACGTCCTGCGCCGGATGCGCGACGTCCACCCGGTCAGCGCCTGCTACATCGTCTATCGAGCAGCCGACGTCAACGGCGACTCGCCACGATGGGAGCGCTTGCAACAGGCGGCCCCCGACGTCGGACTCGCCTACCAGGCGGGTGGCTTCGTGGCGCTTCGCGTGGAGGCTCCGTGAGCACCGCACCGCGATTCGCCCACCGCGCCGCCTTCTCCTTCGACATCGAGGATTGGCACCACAGCGAGGTCAACGTCGTCAGCGAGACGGCGAAGGGGACCGAGAGCATCGTCGAGGAGGGAACGCACGCGATCCTCGACCTTCTTGCCCGGCACGGCTGGCGTTCGACGTTCTTCGTACTCGGGATCGTGGTGAAGGAGCATCCGGAACTGATCCGCCGCATCGTCGATGAGGGTCATGAGCTCGCCTGCCACGGCATGTCGCACCGGCCCGTGTGGCGCGCGACACAGGACTCCTTCCGCGCCGAACTGCGCGAGTTCCGCGAAGTGGTCGAGGCGACGATCGGTCACTTCCCGGTCATCGGCTTCCGCGCCCCGACCTTCAGCATCGATCGGACGAACGCGTGGGCGCTCGAGGTGCTGCGTGCCGAGGGCTATCGCTACGATTCGAGCGTGTTCCCGATGCGCGTGGGGCGATACGGCCAGCCCGGCGCTCCGGTCGGGATCTACCGCCCCTCCCCCACCGACCTGAGACAGCATGACCCCAACGCCGACCTCGTCGAGTTCCCCGTGGCGATCGCGGAGTTCGCCGGGATCCGAGTTCCCGTCGGTGGCGGATTCTACCTGCGCGCGCTGCCCCTTCCCGTGTTCCGCACCGCACTCGATGCGATCCTCAAGCACCGGCCGTTCGTGCTCTATCTGCACCCGCGTGAGATC
>JAYWEM010000184.1:0-15634 GCA_043779265.1 bacterium
CACTGCGCCATCTGCTTCGGATCCACGTGTCGTCCCATGCCGCGCATGCTGCCGCACCGGAATCCCTCGCGGAAGAGTGGGCGTCAGACGACGGTTACCCAAGAAGCAGATCGCCGCCCGGCTGGGGCTCGACCCCAAGACCGTTCGCCGCTACGTGAAATCGGCGCCGGCCGCCGGGATCCACGGCGAGGCGACGCTCACCGACGAGCGGCTGGTCGTGCTGATGGGGGCGCTGCATGCGCTCCCGGGTCGTGCGCACGGTGACAGCTGGGCGTTGTGCCAGGGCCAGCGCGCGTTCATCGAGCCACTGCTCCAGCAGCGCGTGCGGTTGTCCAAGGTGCGGCGGCTGCTGGTGCGCCGTGGCGTGGCGGTGCCGTATCCGACGCTGCATCGCTACGCGGTGGCCGAGCTGGGCTTCGGCCGCACGGCCACGACGATCGCGGTCGCCGACTGCGGCCCGGGCGAGGAGGTCCAGCTCGACACCGGCTGGATGACGCTGCTCGAGCCGGACGAGACGGGCAAGCGCCGGCGGATCCGCGCGTGGATCTTCACTCCCGTCCTCTCGCGCTACCGGTTCGTCTATCCGGCCTTCGCCGAGAGCACGGCGAGCGCGATCGAAGCGTGCGAGGCCGCGTGGGAGTTCTACGGCGGGGTGTTCAAGACCCTCCTGGTGGACAACACCAAGGCGATCGTCGAGTACGCCGACTCGCTCGAGCCGCGGATCAACCGTGCGTTCCTCGAGTACGCCCAGGCGCGCGGCTTCCACATCGATCCCACCCGCGTGCGCCATCCGCGCGACAAGGCCCGCGTCGAACGCTCGGTATCGGGCACGCGCGACGACTGCTTTGCCGGCGAGAGCCTGCGTGACATCGGCCACGCCCGCGACCACGCGCGCCACTGGTGCGAGCACGAGTACGGCATGCGCCGCCATACCCGGACCCAGCGGCTGCCACGCGAACACTTCGAGGCCGAGGAGCGCCCGGTCCTGCTCCTGGCACCGACCACGCCCTACGATGTCCCGCTGTGGTACGAGCCGAAGGTCGCCCGCGATCGGTACGCCCAGGTGGCACGCGCCCTTTACTCGCTGCCCACCCGTTGGGTCGGCAAGACCCTGCGTGCCCGCGCCGACTCGGTCACGGTGCGCTTCTACCACGGCGCCGAACTCCTCAAGGCCCATCCCCGTCAACGCCCCGGTGGGCGTATCACCGATCCCAGTGACTTCCCGGTCGAGAAGAGCGCCTACGCGCTGCGCGACGTCGCCTTCCTCGAGCGCCAGGCCGCGCGCCACGGCGACGCCGTCGGCCGCCTCGCGCACGCGCTGCTCGAAGGCCCCCTGCCCTGGACCCGCATGCGGCGCGTCTACGCGCTGATCGGGCTCGCCAAGCGCTACGGCGACGAGCGCCTCGAGGCCGTCTGCGTCATCGCGCTCGCGGCCGAGATGCTCGACGTGCGCCGGCTCGAACGCATGCTGCAGCAGGCCACTCCGCTCCTGGCGCCGGCCACGTCGGGCCGCGTCATCCCGCTCGCTCGTTACCTGCGCCCGCCGCAGCAGTACGCCCTGCCGTTCGCCACTCCAACCCCAGAAGGAGACGACGCGTGACCGCCACCGACGTGATCTCGACCGACCTCAAGACCGTGCTCCGACGCCTCAAGCTCTCGCGCATGCTCGACACGCTGCCCGAGCGCTTCGCCCTCGCCCGCCAGCAGAAGATGCCGCACCCCGACTTGCTGCTGCTCGTGCTCGCCGACGAGGCCTCGCGTCGCGACAGCCAGTCCGCCACGCTCCGTGCCCAGCGCGCGCATCTCGACCCGGCCATGCAACTCGAGGCCCGGGACACCACCGCGAAGGTCACCTTCGATCAGGCCCTTCTGAACGAGCTCGTCTCGCTGCGCTTCCTCGACGCCCATGCCCATGTCGCCGTCGTCGGCCCGGTCGGCGTCGGCAAGACCTTCCTCGCCCAGGCTCTCGGCCACATTGCCTGCCGACGCGGGCACACGGTGCTCGCCCTGCGCGCCGATCACATGCTCAAGACCCTGCGTCACGCGCGTCTCGACCAGTCCCATGAAGCCGAACTGCGCAAGCTCATCGCTGTCGATCTCTTGATCGTCGACGACTTCGCCCTCGATGCCATGGACCCCAACGAGAGCCGTGACGCCTACGAGATCTTCACCGAGCGCCACCGCGCCGGCTCGATGATCGTCACCTCCAACCGCGGGCCCGACGAGTGGCTCGCCACCTTCGCCGATCAGGTCCGTGCCCAGAGCGCCATCGACCGCTTCACCAGCAATGCCTACGATCTCGTCATCGAGGGCGAGTCGTACCGAAGCCGGCAGAAACCGCGGCTTCAGGCTGGACAACTTCAGCAGGCTTGAGCGACGTTCACCCCGTCACGCCACAGCAGGCAGGGGGGGAATGAATCTGAGAAACACGGGGGGACAGGTTGTGAGAGCCGACACGTTGGCACAGGGTGGGGCTCTCTGAACCTAAAACGATTGCTCACGGGCTTGAGTCCCGGCATGCGCGTGGAGCGAGGAGTGGCAGGATACTCTCGCGTGCTCTCGGTGACTCCGGCGGGTTCCACGACCTATGGGACGCAGCCGCCGTCGAACACTCCGAATTGGCCAACTATCCCCGCAGGGACATACTCGGCGACCGAGTATCGTGTCGCGAGCGTCGCTGGCTTCTCTCAAACGTACAACCATCGCCCACTCGTCTTCTCCCGGAGCCGGGGATCGTGGGGCGCTGCTAGTCTGCCGACGCTGATCTATGCACCTGAGTTCGCGCCCGGTTCGAACTGGTTGGCCAACCCACGCTTCGAACCCGGATGCGACACGCTCGTGTCGCACCCGGACTCGCTTGTGCTCACAACTCGCGTGTATCGCCTCAGCTCCGCGACCCTGGGGGACTACTGGTGGCCATGCGCGCCCACTGATGTGAAGTGCGCATGGACTGCAGTGGGGGTGCCCGCGGCGCTCGTCTCGGCGCCGACCGGCAATGAGGTCGAAGGCGGTTGGTCGCTCCTGAGCATCTCCCGAGTGAGGGGAAGGCGAGCACTATCGTTGGCCGTCCGGGCAGCCGAGGAGATCGCAGGAGTCGTGGATCTCCTCGATGTTTCAGGTCGCAGAGTAGTCGAGCGACGAACTGTCTCGCTTGTTCGTGGCGACCAGGTCATCGAGTTCCAGCTACCGAGCAGGCTTCGATCCGGCCTCTACTTCGTCCGCTTGCACGCTGCGACATGGACCGGGCGTGCCAAAGTCGTCTGGCAGGAGTGAGGCCATGCCGAGGCTGGATTCGATTTGCGGTCTGCTGATGTGCGCGCTCCTGATGCCCGCGCTTTCGTCCTGCGACACGGTCACCGGTCCCGCGCCAGCGTCCTTTGACTCCGCTTGCGAGAGAATCGTGGTTCAAGGCGGCGGATGGTACCTGCAAGGCGAATGGTCGCCCGACGGGCGAAAAGTGGCTGCCACGACTGCATTCGACGCCTACGGCCGCTACAGCCGGGGGCTGCACATCGTGGACGTGCGCACGGGTCACGAGGAGCGTGTCGCGAGCTTCGACGAGATCGGCTTCCCCTTCGACATCCGCTGGAATCCGAAGCCGGGGAGCACGCTGCTGCTCCTCGACTACGGGCTGGGCCAAGCAGCGTACGACTACTCCTCGAAGGCCTGGTTTCCGCTCCATATCGGCCTGAGCCGAAACACCGATCTGATCTGGAGTCCAGAGGGCGACAGCATCTTCTTCAATCGTGGCCACACCCATGCCGACCCCCCTGATGTCAAAGGGCTTCACGTCATGCACTTTGATCGTTCGGGCCTCCACCAGTTCCACGCAGAACATGAGACGCCATTCTTTCCCAACGGCCCCGTCCGCTTCAGTCCCGATGGCCAGTGGATGGCCTATCGCGAGAACATCCGAGCCCCGAACGGATTCGGAACCCTCTTCAACGAGGTGGCGCTGATCGGTCGCGATGGCCGCCGGCATCGCACGCTCACGCACCTGCGCGGTGACGTGGGCAACATCCAGTGGATCCGAGGCGGTCGTGCTCTGCTGTTCACCTACCGAGAGGCCGAGTGCGTGATGGTCGGCGGCAACACGCCCGTGAAGACCATGATCGTCGACGTGGAGACGGGCCGCGTGGCGCCGTGGCGAGTCGAGCTCACCGATCAGCGGTACCAGTTCGGCTGGAACTTCACCCTCGATGCTTCGGGCGAGCGAGCGCTCGTCGTGAAGCGCGACCCGACCTATCGCTTCGAGTACGAAGGCATCCACTACACGATCGGCGCCCTGTTCGTGACGTCGATCGACGGAGGAAAGGCCGTCAGACTCGTACGCAGTTCGGGACCGCCGCCGGCTGACAGTCAGGTCGGTGGCCCGAGTCCGAATGACCTGTTCGGTCCGCCCCGCGAACTCCCCAGGCAGCCGCACTGATCGGCACGACCACTCGCCGTCACTGCCGACAACAGCGCCGCCCATCGCTAGTGCCCTTCGCGACGGTCCTGGGGGTCGAGTGCGTCGCGCAGGCCGTCGCCGAGGAAGTTGAAGGCGAGCAGCGTGAGCGACATCGCCGCGCCCGGGAAGGCGACCATCCACGGGAACAGGGCCAAGAGCTTGGCGCCGTCGGCGAGCAGCGTCCCCCACGAGGCGTTGGGCGGCTGGACGCCGAATCCGAGGAAGCTCAGGAACGCCTCCTGCAGGATCACGGCGGGCACGGTGAGCGTGGTGTAGACGATCACCGGGCCGAGCGTGTTGGGCACGATGTGGTGGAACAGGATGCGGAAGTCGTTCGCGCCGAGCGCGCGCGCGGCCTCGACGAACGTCTGCGTCTTGAGCGACAGCACCTGACCTCGGACGATGCGCGCCATTGTCAGCCACTGCACGAGCCCCAAAGCCACGAACAGCATGACGAGGCTGCGTCCCACGAACACGAGCAGCAGGATGACGAGGAAGATGTAGGGCAGCGCATAGAGCACGTCGACGAATCGCATCATCCATTCGTCGGTCTTGCCGCCTCGGAACCCGGCGATCGCGCCCCAGCTCACGCCGATCGTGATCGAGACCAGCGTGCCGATCAGGCCGACCAGCATCGAGATGCGGCCACCGTGCAGCACGCGCGCGAACATGTCGCGGCCCAGTTCATCGGTGCCGAACCAGTGCGCCGCCGAGGGCGGAGTCGCGCTGAGCGCCAGGTCCTGCACGCTCGGATCTTGAAGTCCCGGAAGCCACGGCGACAGCATCGAGATGAGGCTGAGCCCGAGCAGGAACGCGCCAGACACCACGGCGGCGCGATTGCGCTGGACGCGTCGCCACGCGTCCGACCACAGACTCCGCGGAGCGGGTGCGGCCTCGGCGAGCACGGTGACGGGTGGCTGGATGCCGACGCTCATGCCAGCTCCACGCGTGGGTCGAACCAGGTGTAGGCGAGGTCGACGATCAGGTTGAACAGCATCAGGAACGCGGCGTAGAACAGCACGACGCCCATGACGAGCGTGTAGTCGCGATTGATCGCGCCCTGCACCAGGTGCCGGCCCAGTCCGGGCACGGCGAAGATCTGCTCGATGACGATCGAGCCCATGATGATGCGCGCCGCAGCCGGCCCCAGGTAGGAGACGACCGGCATCACGCCGAGCTTGAGCGCGTGCTTGATCACGACCACTCGTTCGGCGAGGCCCTTGGCGCGCGCGGTTCGGATGTAGTCCGCGCGCAGTACCTCGAGCATGCCCGCTCTCGTCAGCCGTGCGATGTAGGCGACGTAGGCAACCGAGAGCGCCACCACCGGGAGCACGCGCGAGCCGGCATCCACCCAGAGCGCGGCCGGGAACCAGCCGAGCGTGAGCGCGAAGAAGTAGACGAGCACGGGCCCCAAGACGAAGTTGGGGATGCTGACGCCGGCGAGCGCGGTGGCCATCGAGACATGGTCGATCGTGCGGTTCTGATGCAGCGCAGCCAGCGTGCCGAACGGGATCCCGAGGAACACGGCGACGAGCAGCGCCCAGCCGCCCAACTCGGCCGACACCTTGAAGCCATCGAGCACGATCTCGCGCACGCTCTGGTCGGGGTTCTTGTAGGAGGGCCCGAGGTCGAACCGGATGGCGCTGTGGAGGAACCGGAAGTACTGCGTGTGCAGCGGCTGATCGAGGCCGTAGCGCTGCATCAGCTCCTGCTTGGCGCGCGCCGGCATCTCCTTCTCGGACTGGAACGGCCCGCCCGGGGCGGCCCGCATCAGGAAGAACGTCAGAGTGCCGATCGCGAGCAACGTCGGGATCATGGCGAGCAAGCGACGGAGGAGGAACGCGGTCATCGGCTGCCCTTCTCGCCACCGGCGATCGGCTCGTGTTCGCGCCACTCGTGGTCGATCCACACGTGCGTCAACGGGTGCACATCGAGCGCGGTCTGGTGGATGCCCTTCACCCACGGCTTCACCAGCTCGTTGGTGGAGTAGTGGTAGATGGGCAGGAACGGCGCCGACTCGATGGCGATCGCCTCGGCTCGGCGCAGTAGCTCGAATCGCGCTGCCGGGTCGAGTTCACGCGTGGCGGTTCGCATCAGCCGGTCGTACTCGGGGTCGCTCCAGCCGGTTCGGTTGTTACCGTCGCCGGTGGTCAGCATGTTGAGAAACGAGTTGGGGTCCAGGTAGTCGCCGATCCAGGAGCGGCGCGCCACGTCGTACTGCAGCCCGCTCGTCGCCTGGAGATACGAGCCCCACTCCTGATTGGTGAGTGTGACGTCGATCCCGAGTTCGCGCTTCCACATGGCCTGGATCACTTCGGCGATGCGGCGGTGGTCCTCGCTCGTGTTGAACAGGATCTCGACGCCGGGGAAGCCGCGCCCGCCCGGGAAGCCCGCCGCCGCCAGTTCGGTGCGCGCGCGCTCGGGGTCGAAGCGTGCCTGTTCCGCTCCGACATAGCCCGGGTAGCCTGATGGGGCGATGGCCCCCCAGGGATCACGACTGCGCTTGAGCAGGTCGTTGGCGATCGCGTCGCGGTCGATGGCCAGGTTGAGCGCGCGGCGGACGCGCGCGTCGCCGAAGGGTTCCCGGGTGGTGTTGACGCTGTAGAAGTAGGTGCCTTGGTAGCGACCATGGCGGAAGTCCGCGAAGTGGCGCACGTAGGGCAGGTACTGCGACGGGATGTAGCCACTCGGGCACCAGTCGATCGCGCCGCTCTTGTAGAGATTGGTGACCGTGTTCAGGTCATCGACCGTGTAGCCCACGACCTTCTCGAGCCTCACCGACTGGGCGTTCCAGTACTTGGGGTTGCGGGCGAACTCGTAGCGATCGCCCCGCCGCCACCAGGTCCACACGAACGGGCCGTTGCCAACCAGGTTCTCGCGCCTCGTCCAGCCGATGCCGTGTGCCTCGACGATGTGCCGGGGCACCGGCATGAACGTGTAGAACGTGCAGAGCGTGAGGAAGTAGGGCGTGGGGGATTCGAGCGTCACGATGAACGTGCTGTCGTCCGGTGCGGCGACCCCGACCAGCGTCGAATCCGTCAGCTCGCCCTTGCTGTAGGGCTCGGCGTTGCGGATGGCGTAGAACAGGCTCGAGTTGCGCGACGCCGTCGCCGGCGCGAGCACGCGGCGCCACGAGTAGACGAAGTCGTGCGCGGTGAGCGGCGTACCGTCCCACCACGTGAGGCCCTGGCGCAGATGGAACGTGTAGGTCAGGCCGTCGGCCGAGAGACTCCAACGATGCGCCTGTCCCTCTCTCGGCTCGAGCGTCTGTGCGTCGGCCGTGACCAGCCCCTCGAATACCATGCGCGCGAATCGACCGTCCGGCTGGCCGGACATGGTGCCCGGGTCGCGCAACTCGGGCTCGGTTCCGAGCGCGAATCGGAACGTCTGCCCCTGGGGCATCCGGAGCGATCCGAAGTAGCGCTTGCCGCCGGCCGAGCCCTCGCGTGCAGCACCGGGGGCGCAGGCGAGGGAGGCGAGGGAGAGCGCGAGCAGGGCGAGCAGGACAGGGCGGGCGTGCACGGGGGCGCACTTTAGCAGAGGGCGGGGAGGATGGGTGCTCCGGGCGACGGCCGCGGCTCGCGGTGCGACCAATCCGCTCGAGGGCGCGGTTCAGGGGCGGAGGGGGGCGGCCGATAACCCCGGCGCCACCTCAGACGTCCCGCGTGCAGCCACAACGGCCGCACGATCCGCCACTTGCCACGCAGGGGAAGCCGACGGTGTCCGACTCCACGCATCCCACGCTGCAGGACGTTCTCGACGCGCTCGGTCGGCTTGCCGACCGGGTGGCGACCTCGCCTCGCTCCCATCTCGACCCGTTCGTCACGACGACGCTGCGCCGCATGACGACCGAACTGCGCACCTACATCCCCGGGCTCGATGGACCGCCCGACCCCGAAGCGGCCCGCTTCCTGGTTCGCGCGGCCTATGCGGCCCTCGAGGATGGCGACTCGCGTGAGGGGCTGTCGCGGGCGCTGCGCGGACTCAGTTTATCGCCGCATCACCCCGGACTCTGGTTCGTCGCGGCTTCGGCGTGCTTCGAGTACGGCGCGGTCGAGGACGCCGTCCGGCTCCTGCGTCACACGTTGTGGATCCATCCCGGACATCCTGCAGCCCGGCGCGACCTCGAGGCGCTCACGGCCTATCTGAGTGAACGCTGGAATCAGCCGGGCGAGATGGATGCCGAATCGCTCATCGCTCCAGCCGATGGAGTCGCTTTCGACCCCGAGTTGGCCTTCGACTCGATCGACGACGACATCGAACCGCCCATGGCGGAGGACGACGAGCAGGATCGAGCGGCGTGAAGCTGCTGCTGGTCGCGGACGCGATCGGCGAGACCGAGCTCGAGGAGACTCCGAGCTGGCTCGCCTCACTCGCCGCCCGGCTGGCAGCACGAGGCCATCGCGTCACGGCGCTCTGCGCCTCGGCCCCCGAGCCGTGGCGCAGCATCGCGGATCCGCCGGGAGTGGTGGTGTGGCGGCCTGAACTCGATACCCTCGAGCGCGCGTTCACGACCGCGCTCGCGAGCAACCCCGACGTGGTCCATCTGGCGGCGACGGGTCCGCTGCCGCCTCGGGTCACCGAGTCGCTGCAGTCCCTGCCGATCGTGCTCGATGCCCATGACCTGGGAGCGGTGTGCCCGGCGGGCGATCTGCGTCATCGTCCTTCGCTCGAACGCTGCAAGCACCGCCACCCGCATGAGGCGTGTGGTGCGTGTGCCGGCTGGCAGAGGATCCAGACGGCGACGCTGCGTGCTCCGCTCGTCGCCGCCGCCGGAGTCGTCGTGGCGCATTCTCGTCATGTCGCCACCAGCCTGACCGCGAGCCTGCAGCGAGAAGTCGTGCGCGTGCCGCTCGGAATCGATCCGATGCGATTCCGGCCGGGTGCGCCGATCACGCCCCTCACGGCGTCGCTGCTGACGAGCGATCGCCCGCGGGCGCTGCTCCTCGGGGCGCCCGTGGCGCAGAGTGAGGGGAACGATCCGGTCGACCTGCTCGTCTCGCTCGCCTCTCGCGTGCCGGATGCCGAACTCGTGCTCGCGGGGCGTGATGCGCGTGATCCCGATGCCCACACGCGCGTGCTCGCCGAGGCAAGGCGCATGGGTCTCGCCGACCAGCTTCGCATCCTGCCGCAGGTGAGTGGCGCCGACCTTCCGAGCCTCTTCGCGGCGTGCGACGTGGCCGTCGTGCTCGAGGCTCACGAACGCTCGGCCGGACTCTCGGCGATGCGGGCGCTCGCGAGTGGACTGCCCATCGTCGCTCCCGCGGGTTCGCCCTATGCGGAGTGGATCGAGAACGGACAGGAGGGCCGACTCGTCGAACCGAGAGCGGCCGCCCTGGCGGATGCCACCGCCGTGTTCCTCGCGGCGAGGCCGCTGCGCGCGGCATTCGGCGAACGCGCCCGCCTGGCGGCGATCGAGCGACACGACCTCGAGCGCGCGGTCGTCGCGCACGAGGAGCTGTACGCGCGGGTCCGCCGCGACGGCCGTCCTGCCCGCGCCGCCTGACCCGGAGCCATCGCTCCCGCAGCCTCCGCCTCGCCGCCGCCCGCTCGGCTGTGCCAGACTGACCGGCTACGAGGAGGCGCCGCAACCCCATGCGCTGGTCATTCAGTATCGGACGTCTGTTCGGCATCCGCGTCGAGGTGCATGTCACGTTCCTGTTGATGGTGGCCGGCTTGGCCATCTTCGGGGCCGAGGACGCGCGCGACGCGGTGCGGTTCGCGTTCGCCATGCTGTTGGTGTTCGCCTGCGTGCTGCTGCACGAACTCGGGCACGCGCTGGCCGCGCGGCGCTACGGGATCGCCACACGCGAGATCGTGCTGCTGCCGATCGGCGGCGTCGCGCGGCTCGAGCGCATGCCGGAGAAGCCCCAGCAGGAGGTGGTCGTCGCGATCGCCGGCCCACTGGTCAACGTCATGATCGCCACGCTCCTCGGGCTGATCCTCTACGGCCAGCATGGTGATGCTCGCGTGCTGCTGGATCGCGCCGCCCAGGGACACACGCTCGAGTACCTGTTGTTCGCCAACCTGGCCATGATCGCCTTCAACCTGATCCCCGCGTTCCCGATGGACGGCGGCCGGGTGTTGCGCGCGTCACTCGCGATGTTCATGCCGTTCACCCGGGCGACCCGCATCGCCTCGCTCGTGGGGCAGGGCTTCGCACTGTTGTTCGCGTTCCTGGGCGTGTTCGTGTTCAAGAGCGTCATCCTCGTGTTCATCGCCCTGTTCGTCTTCCTGGCGGCGGGGGAGGAGAGGGCGGTCGTGCAGACGCGCTCGAATCTCAACGGGCTGCTCGTGCGCGACGCCATGATCACGTCGTTCGTCTCGCTCGAGACGCGTCATGATCTGCAGCACGCGGTCGATCTGATGCTGGCGCTCGACCAGCAGGACTTCCCGGTGCTCGAGGACGGTCGCCTGATCGGAATCCTGCAACGCGCCGATCTCATCAAGGGGCTGAGCCGCGAGGGCCCCGGCGCCCCGGTCGGCCGCTTGGTGCGGCTCGATGTCGAGGCGGTCGAGATGTCGGCGCCGCTGCAGGGTGCTCTCCAGCAGATGCAGGCGCAGCGCCTGACGTCGCTTCCCGTGACACTCAAGGGCGAGTTGCTCGGCATGCTCACCCTGGAGAACGTCGGGGAGCTGCTGCAGGTTCAGGAGGCTCGTCAGCGTCACGCGGGCACCGGATGAGCCGGCCGCTGCACGCGCGTTGGATCCTGCCCGTTGTGCTGGTGGTCGCCGGTTTCGCGATCTGGCACCAGGTGCGCACGCTCGCCTTCCGTTCGGTCGCGCCGGGCATGGAATTCGCGCTGCTTCGCGGCGAGCCCTTCTGCCGACGCGGCTCGGCTGCGATCGCGGTGCTGCGCGTGGACCCCACGATCACCCGCCTGCGCGTGCGCCACCAAGGCCGCGGTGGGCGCAGGAGCGCGCCGCCGACCGTGGTGGAGTGGCAGCGCGAGACCGGCGCGCCGGTCGTCTTCAACGCCGGCCAGTACTATCCGGACTTCCGCTACATGGGATTGCTGGTCTCGGGCGGCATCAAGCTCAGTGAGCGACTGCATCCCGAGTTCATGGCGGCGCTCGTCGCATCGCCCAACGGCGGCGGTCCCGAAGCACGCGTGCTCGACCTGACGCGCGACTCGCTGGATGCGAAAGAGCCCGGCTGGGGTGAGGTGGCGCAGTCGTTCATGTTGTTCGATACGCACGGCGTGACGCGCGTGCGACGCAGCGATCGCGTCGCCAACCGCACTGCCGTGGCCGAGGATCGCCATGGCCGGTTGCTGGTGTTCGTGACCGAGGGAGGCTACACGCTCGCCGATCTCTCGACGCTGCTGCAACGATTCCCCCTCGATCTGACGCATGCGATGTCGATGGACGGCGGACTCGAGGCTGAGCTGGTGGTGGCGACACGTGGCTTCCGTTATGCCAGCTTCGGCGCATGGCCCGAATCGGGCGATGCGAATGCGCCCGGGGCCTCGACGCCGCTTCCCACGGTCATCACGCTGGAGCCGAGATGAGTCCGGGGTTCCCGTGCGCGCGCTGCGGCCGCACGCTCGAGCGGCTCCGCGCCACGACGATGCGCCCGGTGGCGATCGCGTGTCCGCGCTGCCGATTCCTGATGTACGACTACCCTCGACCGGCGTGCGGCGTCCTGGTGATGCGAGGAGACACCGTGCTGCTGCTCCGGCGCGCTTCGCCGCCGAGGATCGGCTGCGTCGACATCCCGGGTGGCTTCCTCGAGGCGGGTGAGGGCCTGGAACAGGCGGCGCGTCGTGAACTGAACGAGGAGACGGGGCTCCGAGTCGGGCCGCTGGTTCATCTCGGGCTCTACTGGGACACCTATCAGCTCAAGGGCTTCGGGCGTTTTCCCACGATGAACGTCTACTTCGCGGCCGAGTATCGCCGCGGCACGGCGGTGGGGGCGGATGACGCGGCGAGCGCCGAGTGGGTGCCGATGGCCTCGCTCCCGAAGCTTCGACTGCGTTTCGCGTGGGCGCACATGGCGGACGTGTTCGCCGATCTCAAGCGCTGGCGGGCCGGGCGGCTTTCGCCCCGTGAACTTCCGGACGGGCGACCGTTCGCGAGGGCCGCGCGATGATCCCGCAGAGCGGTCGCTACGAGCTCTTCGCAGGCGGCGTGACCTGTGGCGAGGAGCGCTGGCGCATCGAGCCTCGTGCCGAACTCTCGACGGAGGCGAGCGGCGAACAGGAGACTCGGGTGCCGCATCCGTTCCCGAGCGTCACCACCTGGCGGGCCACGCTCTCGCCGCTCCATCGCGTCACGAGCATCGAGATCGACTGGCGGGTGGGCGAGCGGCATCTGCGGGCGGTGCATCGTGCCGAGGGCGATCTGTGGCATGTGCGCATCGACCACAGTGTCCACACGCGCGAGCAGGAGGGGGATTGCCCCACCTTCTGCGAGGTGCTGTTCGGCTCGCATGTCTTCCACAGCATCGCGCTGCAGCGCTACGTCTGGGCGAAGGGTGCCGAACACGAGTTTCCGGCGCTGATGATCGGGCCACCGTGGATGGCAGTCGAACCGGGCCGGCAGCGCATCGTGTGCACGGCACAGATCGAGCGAGAGACGGTGACGGGACGCTCGCTGGCACGCAGGCTCGAGGTCCACGACCCGGCGAACTCGGCGCCGCCCTACTCGATGTGGGTCGATGACGAGGACCGCGTGCTCGAGTCCTTCGAGGGGCTCGACGAGGGCGTGCCGTGGATGCGTCTGGCCGCTTGGGAGCGCGGTTCGGCGTAGCGGGGGCGTCCCGCTTCGCCCGGCGCGCCGCAGCGCGCGTGATCAGCGGCGCTTGCGAGCTCGCTCGCGTAGGACCTCGGCGGTGGCCGTCTCGCCATCGGCCTCGGCGGCATCCGCGGCGCGGTTGAACCACAGAGCGGCACGCTCGACGTCCTTGGCCTCACGCCAGTGCTCGGCGATCTGCACGTTCTGTTCGGGTGCGAGCTGTTCGAGTGCGCGCGCGACACGCGAGTGCATCTCGTGTCGGCGGCGGGGAGGGAGCAGCCTCGTCACCACCTCGTGCAGGGTCGGGTGGGCGAACGCCGAGCGCCCGGGGCTGACCCGCACGATGACCTCTCGCCGCCTCAGTTCACGCGCGATTCGCTCGGAGTCCTCGACCGGACGCTCGCCGACGGCGAACCAGACCTCGTCGTCGAACGCATCACCGAGCAACGCCGCATCCTGCAACAGCGCGCGGGCCGATGATGAGAGCGCCTTGAGCCGCCGGTGCGTCACTTCACGCGCGCCGCTCGGCAGCGCGACGCGCGCCCACGGCCCATCGTCATCCGGCAGGCCGTCGTGGCCATCGAGCTGCCACTCGCCGGAGCCATCGAGCGTGAGCACACCCAGCGCGACGGCGGCACGCAGCCACTCCCCGGTGGCGAACACCCGCCCGGCCGTGGCGCGATGAACGGCGCCCGCGAAGGCAGACGGCACCGCGACTCGCCCGAGCACCTGCGCGATCCACATCGCGACGCCGAACGGGCCGAGTTTGTCATCGGGCCCGGGCCCCTCGGCGGAAGGTGGCAGCAGACGGGCGCGAGGCGTCGGCTCGGGGCGAGGCGGCGTGGCTCCGAGGCGCACCAGCGAAGCGGCGATCACGCGCGCATCCGATGGCCGACCGCGCGGACTGCGGGCGATCAGGCTCATCACCAGCTCATCGAGCTCCCGGGGCAATCCGGGCGATGCCGCCGAGGGGAGAGTGGGGTTGCTGCTTCCCTCGGCCGCATCGGCGACGGTCTCGTAGGGCGGCCGCCCGGTGAGCGCCCAGTAGAGCATGGCGCCCAGCGCATAGAGGTCGGCGCGCGTGTCCACGGGCTCGCCTCGCAGGCGTTCGGGCGAGCGGAAGCCGGCCCGGTCGCCGGGGGGAGCCGGCATGTCGCGACCAACCTCCCGAGCGGCACGCGCCGAGAAGTCGAATCGGGTGATCACCAATTCGCGACCACCTCGCACCACGATGTGGGAGGGGTCGAGGTCCCCATGAGGCTCCCCTTCGCCCGCGAGCCACGCGAGCGGGGCGCACAATGAAGCGAAGCCCGTGAGCAGCGTCCGCAGTGCCTCGGCCTGGTGGAGAGGCGGCGCCGGCCACGTGTCGCGCACCCACGCGCGCAGTGGCGAGCCCTCGATCCACTCCATCACGCGCCACGGCCGGCCCTCTTCGAGGCCCGACCCGAGCACGTGCGCGAACGCCGGGTGCTCGAATCGCTCGAGCGCGTACATCTCGCGCCGCAGCGAGCGGATCTCGTCGGGGTGAGCGACGCTCCAGCGCTCGAGCACGCCGAACTGCTCGGTGCCGGTGCGCCGGGCGATCCAGGTCGCCGCGAGCGGATCGTCCTCGAGGCGCTCGAGTGGGACCCAGCCGTCCTTCTCGGGGCCCGGACTCACACCGCCCTCGCAGCCATGCGGGTGTTGGGTTTCATCTAGAGCGCCTTGACGGCCTCGATCAACGAGGTCACGACCTTGCGCGCATCGCCGAACAGCATCGAGCATCGGCTCTCGTAGTAGAGCGCGTTGTCGATCCCGGCGAAGCCCGGATTCATGCTGCGCTTGACCACGATCACGTGGCGGGCGCGGTCGGCATCCAGGATCGGCATGCCGTAGATCGGGCTGGTCTTGTCGCTGCGCGCGGCGGGGTTCACGACGTCGTTGGCGCCGAGGATCAGGGCCACGTCGGTACGCTCGAAGTCCGGATTGATCTGCTCGAGATCGAACAACTGGTCGTAGGGCACGTTGGCCTCGGCGAGCAGCACGTTCATGTGGCCGGGCATGCGCCCCGCCACCGGGTGGATCGCGTAGCGCACGTCGACGCCGCGCTTGGCCAGCATCTCGCCCAGTTCGCGCACCGAGTGCTGCGCCTGCGCCACCGCCATGCCGTAGCCGGGCACGATGACGAGGCTCTGCACGTGCGCCAGCAACACGGCCGCGTCGTCGATGCTCACTTCGCGGTGTGGCTTCGCCGCGGCTGCTCCGGCTGCTCCGCCCGCCGCGGCGGCCGAGTCACCGCCGAACCCGGCGAACAGCACGTTGGCCAGCGAGCGATTCATCGCCTTGCACATCAACTGGGTGAGCAGGGTTCCGCTCGCGCCCACCAGCGTGCCGCTGATGATGAGCGCGTGATTGCCGAGAACGAACCCGGTCGCAGCCGCCGCGAGTCCGGTGAATGAGTTGAGCAGC
>JAYWEM010000185.1:0-6538 GCA_043779265.1 bacterium
CGCAGCTTGCGTTCCTGAGGAGCGATGGCGACGCCGCCGTACACCGCCGTGGTCTTCAGCGGCGTGAACTTGGAGTACTTGCGGGCACTCATCTCGACCTGCGCGCAGAGTTCACGCGTCGGAACGAGGATCAGGGTCCGAAGCAGACGAGGCGGACCCTCGAGCAGTCTCGCAAGGATGGGAAGGAGGAAGGCGGCGGTCTTGCCGCTGCCGGTCTGAGCTGCTGCGACCAGGTCCTGCCCCGAATCGATCATCGGGATGGCACGGGCCTGGATGGGGGTCGGATCGCCGTAACCGGCGGCCTTGAGACCCTTCAACAATGACTCGGGCAAGCCGAGTTCCGCGAACGACATCCGATCTCCTGACGTGGCCGCGGGCAACGGTGTTGGCGACTTCACCAGCGGCGCCATCCTAGTTCGAACCATCGCGCAGTCGGCGCCCGAATGAGCTATGCCGACGAGCGACCTCGCGCGCCTTGGGACTGGTCGTCGCGGGGAT
This sequence comes from bacterium, assembly GCA_043779265.1. Taxonomy (GTDB): domain Bacteria; phylum Eisenbacteria; class RBG-16-71-46; order RBG-16-71-46; family RBG-16-71-46; genus CADEFY01. Next base: position 499 of record JAYWEM010000185.1, read on the forward strand.
GGGTTCGCCCTTCACGAAGGTGCCGAGCACCAAGTCCGCGAGAGGGAGGATGACATTGAGGTTCTTGTGCATGTGGACGTGGTGAAGCCGATGATGGTCCTTGAGGAACCGGAACCACCGAGCGCGCTCGATCCAACCGATCGAGGGCTTGTGCATGAGGAAATGGAACCCCTCATAGGCGAGGTAGTACAGCGTGACCGTCGCCGCGATCGTGAGCACCATCGCCAGCAGTGGGAACTGGACGCCCATCGCATGCAACAGCCCAGCGGCAAGGGCCCAGGGCGTGGCGTTGATGAGCACGATGGCTGGTCCGCCCCACCACGAGAACGTGAGCGCCTCGTGGGCCTCCTCATCGTGGTGGTCCACCTCGAAGGTGTCGTCGTGCTTGCACAACTGGTGATGCACCAGCGTGTGCGAGGTGAAGCAACTGTCGGGAAGCCACGGACGGTGCAGCCAGAAGCGATGGAAGATCCACTCGAAGAAACTGGCCTGCACGATGCCGGCGAGCACGCCGGCGGGAATGACGATAGCGAGCAAAAAGATCTCCGGTGATGGGGGCACCGCCGGGGATCAATGGCGTGCCGGGCAACGACTTTCGAGCCCCGGATCCCTGAAGCCGAGGAAGGGTCTCGGCAGCTGCGGTGACGTCCCAGTCCAGCGGACGAGTCCCCCGGGGTGCGTGCAGTATCGGGGCCCAAGTCCCCCCGGCGCAACCCCTCAGACGCTCTCGACGTCCTCTTCACGCAGGCGTGACGCGTAGTGCTTTCTGAGTTTGGCCACTTTCGGGGCCACCATGGCCTGGCAATAGGGCTGTTCGGGATTGGCTCGGTAGTAGTCCTGATGCTGGGCCTCAGCTTCGAAATACGAGCCGATCGACTCGATCGTGGTCACGATCGGCGCGGGGAACACGGCCGATGCCGTCAGTTCGGCGATGACGCCCTCGGCCACCGCACGCTGCTCATCGGAGTGCGGGAAGATGGCCGAGCGGTACTGCGGCCCCTGGTCGGGTCCCTGCCGATCCAACGTGGTCGGGTCGTGGAAGGCGAAGAACACCTCGAGCAACTCGCGATAGGCGATGCGCGAGGGATCGAACGTGATCCGCACGACTTCGGCGTGTCCCGTCTCACCGCTGCAGACCTGACGATAGGTCGGCTGATCCACATGCCCACCCGCGTAGCCGCTGGTGACGTCGGAGACCCCGATCAGTCGCTCGAAGACGGCTTCGAGGCACCAGAAACAGCCGCCCGCGAACGTGGCGGTCTCATGGGATGACGACATCGGGCACCTCCTCCGGGAGTGGGTTCGTGGGCTGTGAGCATAGCGCCTCGGCCGCCGGACAGGTGAAACGCGGGGCGCTGGCGGGGCGATCGCGACGCGGCTAGTCTCGCCGCATGTCCACCCCCATCGAGTCACGCCGCGCTCGCGCGGCCGCAGCCTGGGCGCTCGAGCACGAGGTCGTGCTCATCGCCTCGGGAGAGCCGATCGGCATCCCGGGAGGAGCCGATCAGGTCTACCCCTTCCTCGCCCATCCGGAATACCTCTGGCTCACGGGCCACGCCCATGTCGGAGCCGTTCTCGCGTTCGATCCGAAGGACGGCTGGACCGACTTCGTCCCGCCGGTGACCGAGGCGGAACGGGTCTGGGAGGGCTGTACCGAGCGAGAGGGGACACCGATCGCCGAACTCGCCGCGTGGCTGGCCGCTCGCCGGGGCCGCGAGGTCATCGTGCTGGGTACCGGCTTGCCGGGCGTGGGATCGAACGCAGCGCGTGCCGAGGCGCTGCGCATGGCACTGCTGCATGCGAGGCGCCCCAAGGATGCGCTCGAGATCGATCTCCTGCGGCGCGCGGCCGCGGCGACCGCAGTGGGCTACGCCCGTGCCCGCGAGGTCATGCGCCCGGGCGTCGCCGAGCAGACCGTGCGGCGCGCGCTCGAGTCCGGGTTCGCCGAGGGCGGCGGCACGGGCCTCGGCTACGACACCATCGTCGGGTTCGGCTCCAACGCCGCGGTGCTGCACTTCAGTCCGACGTCCCGCATCCTGGCGCCCGGGGAACCCATTCTGATCGACGCCGGCGCCTCGGTGGATCGCTATGTCTGCGACGTCACGCGCACCTATCGCGCCGGCGGCGCGGCCGACGACCCGTTCTTCCGCGACCTCTATGCGCTGGTGCTCTCGGTCGAGGAGGCGGGCATCGCGAGTTGCCGCCCGGGTGCCGAGTGGCGTGACGTCCATCTCGCCGCAGCGCGTCAGATCGCCGAGGGACTCGTGGCGATGGGCCTTCTCAAGGGCTCGCCGGACTCCCTGGTCGAGCGCGATGCGCATGCGCTCTTCTTCCCGCACGGGCTCGGCCATCTGGTCGGACTCGGCGTGCGCGATGCGAGTGGCTACCTGCCGGGCCGAGTCCGCTCCACGCGGCCCGGGCTCGCGAGCCTTCGCACCGACCTGCCGCTCGAGCCCGGCTACGCGATCACCGTCGAGCCGGGCATCTACTTCATCCGGGCGCTGCTCACCGACCGCGCGAGGCGCGAACGCCTCGCCGACTGTGTCGTGTGGGACCGCGTCGATGAGCGACTCGATTGGGGCGGTGTGCGCATCGAGGACGACGTGATCGTCACCGACGGAGCACCCGATGTGCTGACGAGCGCCATCCCCAAGTCACTCGAGGATGCCCGACTGCCCGCATGACGAGGGCCCGGCGGCGAGTTCCGCCACCGGGCCCGTTCGCATGTCGTGACGCGACTCAGCGCGTGGCGCCTGCTCCCGAAGCGGCCAATCGCTGCTCCAGTGCCTCGAGTTCGTCGAGCAGACCCCGCGGCAGCTTGCGACCGAACTTCTCGAAGTGCGCTCGAACGAGCGGCAGCTCGCTGGTCCATCCCTCGATGTCGACGCGCAGCAATTCCTGCATCGTCGCCTCGGGCACGGACAGTCCCGTGAGGTCGAGCGATCCGGGAGCCGGGAGCCGCCCGATGGGCGTGTCCACCGCCTGTGCCGTGCCCATCAAGCGCTCGTGAACCCACTTGAGCACGCGCGAGTTCTCGCCGAAGCCGGGCCACAGGAACTTGCCCTCGGCGCTCTTGCGGAACCAGTTGACGTAGAAGATCCGCGGCAGCTTGCTCGCATCGGCGGCGGCGCCCAGCTTGAGCCAGTGCGCGAAGTAGTCGCCCATGTGGTAGCCGCAGAACGGCAGCATCGCGAACGGATCGTGGCGCAACGCACCGACGGCACCCGCTGCCGCCGCCGTCGTCTCGCTGCTCATGATCGAGCCGAGGAACGTTCCGTGCTGCCACGAGAGCGCCTCGTTGACGAGCGGAACGACCGTCGCGCGCCGACCGCCGAACAGGATCGCCGAGATCGGCACGCCCTTGGGATCCTCCCACTCGGGTGCCATCACCGGGCACTGCCGCGCGGGCACCGTGAAGCGCGCATTCGGGTGCGACGCCTTGCGCCCGCTCTTCGGCGTCCACGGCCGCCGCAGCCAGTCCGTCAGATGGGCCGGTGGGACATCGGCCATCTCATCCCACCAGACGTCGCCGTCCGGGGTCATGGCGCAATTGGTGAAGATCCCATTGCGCTCGGCGGTGCGCATGGCGTTCGGGTTGCTCTTCATGCTCGTGCCGGGAGCCACCCCGAAGAAGCCGGCCTCGGGATTGATCGCATACAGCCGCCCATCGACGCCGAACTTCATCCACGCGATGTCGTCGCCGACCGTCTCGACCTTCCAACCCGGCAGCGTCGGCGTGAGCATCGCCAGGTTGGTCTTGCCGCACGCGGACGGGAACGCGGCCGCGACATACGACTTGTTGCCGGCGGGGTCGGTGACCGAGAGGATCAGCATGTGCTCGGCGAGCCAGCCCTCGTCATGCGCCTGAGCCGAGGCGATACGCAGCGCATGGCACTTCTTACCGAGCAGCGCGTTGCCGCCGTAGCCCGAGCCGTACGACCAGATCTCGCGCGTCTCCGGGAAGTGGCAGATGTACTTGGTCGACGCGTTGCATGGCCACGGCGAATCCGGCTGGTTCGGGGCATGCAGCGGTGCGCCCACCGAGTGCAGGCCACGAACGAAGTCGCCGTTCGGGCCGAGTACATCGAGCACCCGCGTCCCGACGCGCGCCATCACGTGCATGTTGGCGACCACATACGGCGAGTCGGAGAGTTCGACGCCGATGCGGGCGATGGGGGAGCCGATGGGGCCCATCGAGTAGGGGATCACGTACATCGTCCGACCGCGCATCGCACCGGTGAAGAGACCCTTCAGCATCTGCTTGGTCTCGACCGGGTCCTTCCAGTTGTTCGTGGGACCGGCATCCTCGGCCTTGGCCGAGCAGATGAACGTGAACTCCTCGACTCGCGCGACATCCGCGGGGTCGGAGCGCACGAGGATGCTTCCCGGGCGCTTGGACTCGTCCAGCCGGATGGCGGTACCGGCCTGGACCATCAGGCGGAGCATCTCCTGGTACTCGCCCTCGGAGCCGTCGCACCAGACGACCGCGTCGGGCTGGCACAGCTCGGCGCTCTCCTTCACCCACTGTTCGAGTCGGGGGTTCGTGCTCATGGCGCTGTCCTGGTTCCTTCCCTATGCTGGATTCGGGGACTCGCCGGGGACGCGTGCGAGCCCCGACCGGCATGATTCGATCCGATGGAGTCTAGCCGTGCGCTCGCGCACGCGGCAACCGACACGGCCATCGGTGGTTGGCGAGGATGCAAGGGGGACGAATGCGGACGATATGGGCCAAGCGGATGAGCACCTTGCGTTTGGGGTCCTCCGAGTTGGACCGCAATCCGGCCCGCTCCGCCTGGCAGCGTGACCACGACCGCATCCTGTTCAGCGGCCACTTCCGCCGGTTGGCCGACAAGACCCAGGTGTTCCCGCTGCCATTCGACGACCACGTCCACTCGCGCCTGACGCACAGCCTGGAGGTGGCCACGATCGGCCGTTCGTTGGGCTCGCGCCTCGGGGCCGACCTGGCGACGAGAGGGCATCTGCCCGAAGGACTCTCCGCGCGCGACCTCGGCGACTGCGTCGCCGCGGCCTGCCTCGCCCATGACCTCGGCAATCCTCCTTTCGGGCACATCGGCGAGCAGGCGATCCAGGAGTTCTTCCGCGGGCAGGGCGCGCTGATCGAGGGGCTCACCGACCGCGAGCGCGAGGACCTGCTTCGATTCGAGGGCAACGCGCAGGGGTTCCGCACCGTCACGCGGCCGCAGCATGCCTGGCGGGGGCCGGGACTCGATCTCACGGTCTCGACCCTCGGTGCCTTCATGAAGTACCCGTGCGGCGCGGACTCGCGCCAGAAGGGAGCGGGCAAGAGCCGCCGCAAGCATGGCGTCATGTCAGCCGATCTCGGCACGTGGTCGCGCGTCGTCGAGGCGCTCGAACTGCCCGCTCGTGACGGCGCGAGCCACGCGCACGCGCGCCACCCGCTCGCCTTCCTCACCGAAGCCGCCGACGATGTCGCCTACCTCCTGCTCGACCTGGAGGACGGCTTCCGACTCGGCCACGTGAGCGAACAGCAACTCAGGGATGTCCTCGACCCGATCGCCGCGCTCCCGTCCGACCACCCGGCACGCACCGAGGCCACGCTCGGCTGGGCCGAGCGGATCGACCGCGCCGCCTTCCTGCGCGGTCGCGCGATCGACACGCTGATCGGGGAGCTGGCCGACGTGTTCCTCGAGCGCGAGGAGGCCGTCCTCGCGGGGGCCTTCGACGAGGCGCTCCGCAGCCACATCCCCTCGCGCGATGGGCTCGATGCCATCGAGCGCCTGTGTTTCGAGCGCTGCTACAAGGCGCGCGATGTCCTCAAGATGGAGCTGACCGGCGCCGAGGCGATCCAGGGCCTGCTCGGCTTCTTCACGAGCGCCCTCACGGAGACGGGTGCGCTGCGTACCGCGCACCTCCGGGATCTCTACAGTTCCATTCTGTCCTCCGAAGGCAGCCGCTATGACCAATTGGTCCGCATCACCGACCACCTGGCGGGCATGACGGATCATTACGCCGTGCGTCTCTATCGCGAACTGCGAGGCGTGCGCTACCCCGGTGGGCG
>JAYWEM010000186.1:0-6519 GCA_043779265.1 bacterium
CATCGCGAGGAGATCCCCGAACACGCGCGCAGCGCCGTGCAGCCGTTGCTGCGACAGGCCGGCATCCGGCTCGAGAACCTGGCGCTCGCCGAGCAGCGCGCCGCCGCCGAGCGCCGTGCGGTCGAGATGCGAGAGGCGGCGACGCTCGCCGAATTGCGTGCGCTGCAGTCCCAGGTACAACCGCACTTCCTGTTCAACGCGCTCAACGCGCTCGCCTACCTGATCGAGACCGACCCGATGGCGGCGTCGCGTTTCACGGGGCGGCTCGCCGACATGCTGCGCTATGCGGTCGAGGCCGGGAAGCGGCCGGCGGCGCTGTTGTCGGATGAGATCGCGTTCGTCGAGGACTATCTCGGCGTGGCTCGCGAGCGCTACGAGAACCCGTTGCACTTCAAGTTCCGCGGCGACCACGGGATGCTGTCCACGTCGGTCCCCCCGCTCGTGCTGCAGCCGCTGGTCGAGAACAGTCTCAAGCATGGCATCTCGGCCGGGCACGCGTCGCTGCGCATGACGCTCGATGCGCGGATCCGGAATGGTTGGTTCGAGCTGGAGTTCGCGGATGATGGCGCAGCCAACGGGCAAGGTGCGCCGGGGCTGGGTGTGGGTCTCGAGAATCTGGAGCAACGCGTACGCTGGTTCGCCGGGACCGAGGCGTGCGTGAGTTCGGGCAGGCGCGAGGAGGGCGGCTTCGTCGTCCGCATGCGCTGGCCCGTCATGAACGGAGGAGCGGCGTGAGTGTGAACCAACGACTGCGAGTGGTGCTGGCCGACGATGAGCCGCGCGCGAGGCAGTTCCTGGAGAAGCTGCTTTCGGAGCACGAGCACATCGAGGTCGTGGGCGTGGCGAAGGGCGGCGGCGAGGCGCTGGCCATGGTGGCCAAGACCAAGCCCGGTGCGGTGTTCCTCGACATCCACATGCCCGACCTCTCGGGGCTCGAAGTGGCGCGCCATCTGAAGGGCGACGACGCGCCGGTCGTGGTGTTCGTGACCGCGTACGATCAGCACGCGATCGAGGCGTTCGAGTTGGCCGCGCTCGACTACGTGCTCAAGCCCATCCGCCGTGACCGCCTGAACGAGACCGTGCAGCGGGTGACGCGCGAGGCGCAGCTGGGGGCCAAGCGCTCGGGGAACTCGGCCGCGGTGCGCGACGCACTCGACAGCGAGCCGCTTCGCGACGCGGCGCAGGCGCCGCTGAACCGCCTGCCGGTGCGGCATCGGCGCGAGGTCAAACTGCTCGATCTCGATCAGGTGCCCATCGTGTTCTCGCGCGATCGGCTCGTGCTGGCGAGGTCCGAGGCCAAGGAGTTCCTGGTGGACTACACGCTGCAGGAGCTGGAGCAGCGGCTGCCCGAGGGGCAGTTCGTGCGCGTGCATCGCGGTGCTCTCGTGAACATGCATGCGATCGAGAGCTACGGCGCCGAGGACGGCGTGCTCGTGCTGCGGCTCAAGGACGGCACACGCGTCGAGGCCAGCGAGCGGCGTGCGGCCGAGGTGAGGCGGAAGTTGCGGTAGGCTGCCGCTGGTCGAGTTCGAGTGCGCTGCCCGCGGGGCGGCCCGCTCGGGCGGTCCACTGGAGTCCAAGGAGGTTGCTCGATGCCGATCATCGTCTGCGCGATCGTGATCGGACTGCTCGCGGGGGCTGCGACCGCGCCCGCGCTGGCGGCTCCGGCGGTCTCGGCGCTCGGGGAGTGGAGCCCGGCGTCCGACAGCCTCACGCGGTTCACCGTGATGATCGGTTCCCCGACGGGCGTCGATCGCGTGCGCAGCGAGGACGGCTTCCTCGCGGGCGGCTGGTTCATCCAGGGTCGATTCGCGGGCGTGGTGCGGACGACGCCCGCGGACTCCTCGCACTGGACGACGCTCGGGCGAGTCCTCCGCCTGTCACTGGTCAGCGAAGATGTGATGCACGCGGAGTTCGCCGATGAGTTGGACGGCGTGGCGAGCTTTCGCGACACGAGGACGCGCCTTCTCGCGCCCCGTCCGCTCGACCCTCAGGACCGATACGCGATCGGACTACCGAGGTTCGATGAGGCGGTGCAAGTCGAGCAGCCTGCCCTGGCGATCCGGCGCGTGTCGCCTCGCTACCCCGACGCGGCCCGGGAGAAGGGGATCGACGGCACCGTGATCGTCCATGTGCTCGTCGACACCGAGGGCATCGTCCGCGATACGAGGGTCACGCACTCGATCCCCGAGCTCGACGAAGCGTCGGTGCTCGCCGTGAGGCAGTGGCGATTCACGCCTGCGATGTGGCGGGGCCGGCCGGTTGCGGCCTGGCTCGAGATCCCGGTGAAGTTCTCTCTCAATTGAAGTCGCGCGAGCGCGGCGGGAGGTCTCGTATGAACACGCTTCGCCCCGATGACCCCACCACGCGTCTGTTCCTGCGACATGCGCTCGCGACGCTGGCGTATCGCGCCGGCAAGACGGTGCGCGGGACGCCCGACTCGTTCGCGTCGTTCCTTGCATCGCCTGACTCCAAGACGCCATCGCAACTGGTCGGGCACATGACGGATCTGATGGTGTGGTGTCTGTGCCTGGTTCGAGACGGCGAACACCGCTTCGTCGAAGTCGAGGAGTTGCCGTGGGAGGCGCAGGTGGCGCGACTGTTCGCCGCGCTCGAGGCGCTCGATGGCCATCTCGCCACCGGCGGCGAGATCCGCTGGGAGCCGGGCCGCGTGTTCCAGGGCGGCATCGCCGACGCGCTCACACACACCGGGCAACTGGCCATGCTGCGGCGGCTCGCGGGCGTCAAGATGATGGGCGAGAACTACTCGAAGGCCGAGATCGCCGTTGGGCGCGTCGGCCTCGATCAGGCGAAGCCGGTGCGCGAGTTCTAGCGGTGCAGTTCTCCCGTGGATCCGCGCCTACTCGTCGCCGTCACCCTTCGTGACCATGCGCCGGATGATCACCATGGTCCCCAGCACGAGCACGACCATGAGACCCATCGCCACGTAATCGCGCCAGCTCATCGCACCTCCACGCGCGTGCCCGGCCGCTCGCCCAACAAGGTGGCCCGGTAGCGGCGTCCCCTCGGGACGACGAACGATCCCTCGGACTCGAGCGTCACTTGCACGAGCGCTCCTTCGCGCCGGGCCTCGAACCGGGTGCGAGCATACTCCCCGCGCTCGAAGCCGAATCCATCGCCCGCATCCTCATAGAGTGTTCCTCGGGCGATGCCGTCGGCATCGAGGGCGATGAGCAGCTCGACCTCCTCGAGCGGGGCCTGGTCACTCCACTGCATCACCGGGCCGGTCGCGACGATCGCGCCGACTCGGATCGAGACATCGGGGAGCAGCGGCGTCGGCTCTCCCGCGATCAGTTTCACGCGGCGCCATCGCCCGGGGTCGTCGGCAAGGCAGGTTCGGCCGCGCGCGGTGCTGTCCCATCGAGTGGTCACCAGCACGTCGTCGCCGAGCAGGAACTCATGATCGTGGGCCCGCAACCAAGCCGCGCGCGGATCGGTGAAGAAGGCGGGCCGCGCCACGGGCAACCCGGTGCGCGACGCCTCCTCGAACACGGCGTAGAGGTAGGGCAGCAGCCGGTAGCGCGCCTCGATCGCGCGCTTGGCGATCTGCTCGATCCGCGGCCCGAAGCTCCACGGCTCCTTGCGGATGTTGCCCTTCTCGGTGTGCGCTCGGCTGAAGGGCAGCAGCGCACCGACGCCGATCCATGCGGCGTACGCATCGCCGGTCACGGGCTCGGCGTAGCCGCCGATGTCCGGCCCGGCGAACGGCTGGCCCGAGAGGCCGAGGTTCAACACCATCGGCACGGCCATCGTCAGGTGGTCGGGTGTCGAGCGGTTGTCGCCCGTCCACGCCGCGGCGTAGCGATGCCCGCCCAGATGGTTGGCGCGCGACAGCACGAATGGTCGCCGCTCGGGCCGCGAGGCGCGCAGGCCCTCCCAGGTCGATCGGGCCATCAGCATGCCGTAGAGATTGTGATAGCGGGCGTGGGTCCCGGGGCCACCGAGCGCGGCGTCCGCCTCGTGGCGGTTGGTCTCCGGCATCGTCTTGTCCTTGCGCTCGAGCACGGCGGGCTCGTTCATGTCGTTCCAGATGCCATCGGCGCCAGCGCGATCCGCGAACTCGGCGGTGAGTCGGCTCCACCAGGCTCGCGTCTCGGCGCGCGTGAAGTCGGGGAACACACATTCGCCGGGCCACACCTTGCCCACGAACGGCTCACCCGAACTCGTCTTGACCCAATGGTCGCCTCGCGTGCCCTGGTCGTACACGAAGTGTCCGGGCTCGCGTCGGATGCCGGGATCCAGGATCCACACGTTGCGGAAGCCCTGCTCGCGCAGGCTCGTGGTCAGCCCGAGCGGGTCCGCAAAGCCCTTCGGGTCGAACGTGAACGAGCGGTACTGGTCCATGTAGTCGATATCCATCCACAGCACGTCGCACGGGATCTCTCGCGCCCGGAACGACGCGGCGATCTCGCGCACCTCGCTCGCCGGAGCGTAGGAGTAGCGGCACTGCTGGAATCCCAGCGCCCACCTCGGCGGCAGCGACATGCGACCGGTCAGTTCGGCGAGCGCGCGCAGCACATCCTGCGGCGAGTCGCGCTCGATGACGACCACCGCGAACGCCGGACCCAGGGCGCGGAACTCGATGCCGTCGACCAGGTCGATGACGACGCGGCCGGGTGTATCGGCGAGCACTCCGAAGCTACTGCCATCCGCCCGCACCGCGAGCACCCAGGGGTGCGACTGATAGAGCGACTCCGTCTGGGAGTCGAAGCCGAAGGCGTCCGTGTTCCACGTCACGACTCGCCGGCCCGTGCGCTCGAGCGGTCCGCCCACTTCGCCCGTGCCGTAGAGCGAGGTGCCGGGCTCGGTCTCGATCCGCACGATGAGCCCGCCGCGCTCCGCCTTGAATCGGGGCCGCAGCCGCCACGACTCCGGCGCCGGCCCGAGCGACGGACGAGGCGGGTTCAGCGTCACCGAGGGAAGCGCATCGCGACGCGCGCTGTCGTCGGGCCAGAAGCGCACGATGTCCATCCCGATCGACTCGGCCACGGGCTCGCCACGCGCCACCGAGGCGAGCGCCATGGAGAAAGGCGCCAGGGCGATCCGGAGGAATCGGGCGATCGCGCGCTTCATCGGCCGTGCACTCGGGCGGGTCGCTTCAGCGGATCGACTTGATCGGCGGCGGCAGTGGCCACGGGATGGAGGCGAGACGCTTGGGGAACCGCTTCACACCGACGGCCTGCTGCACCGAATCGGCGAATGCGACGAAGTAGCGGTCGCGCCGCAGCTCATCCGCGGCGCGCACCAGGTTCTCGCGAAGCGGCGGCGGGAGCTTCTCGAAGTCCTGGGCCACCTGCTGCTTGGACGTCATGCGCAGTAGGCGCCATCCGTCGGCGACGCGCTCGGGACCGGACCACTCGCCCGGCTGCATCCGGATGAACATGGCCTCGAGCGCCGCCCAGCGTGCGTCCTGCGTGGGGAAGCGAACATGCTCGGCGTTGGCGGTCAGGGAGGCGTCGTTCATCGTGAGCGCTTCCTGCATCGAGGCCGCGTGCCCGCCGTGCTTGGCGATCGAGGATGCGAGCGCCGAATCGGCGAGTTCGATCCACTCGATGTCGGCATGCTCGAGGCGGATATACTGCTCCTTCATGTGCTCCCAGATGGCGCGCACGTCCGCTTCCGTCGCGGGGCCGGCGCTGCCGGTGATGTCGGCGTAGATGCTCTGCGTGATGTGATTGTGGAATTGATCCTGAACCTCGCGCCGCACGCGGGGCGCGTCCATCAGATGGCGGCGCTCGGCCTCGCTCTGCAGGACGCGGGACAACGCGCGCGTCTCGAGCCAGACCTCGATCGCGGGCATCATGCTCGCGGGCGGCTTGTCCGACGCCGGATCATTCAAGTCCTGCATCAGATCGGCCACGGTGTACTGCCCACCTCGCCACGTCACGAGCGCCTCGCGCAACACCTCCTCGGTGGGCTGCAGGCCATCGCGCAGGATCTGGTAGACGCGCTGGGTCGACGCGAACACCGGCTGCATCGCGTAGCCGCGCTTGATCGCCTCGACCTCGCGCGTGAAGACCTCGCGCTGCTTGCGCTGGCGCACCAACTGCTCGAGCCCGGGGCGCTGCAGTTCGAACGGCATCTGCTCCTGCGGCTGACGATCGAGCACGTGCAGCAGGAACCAACCCTGGGAGGTGCGGAACGGACCGGCGATGCCGCCGAGCGGCTGCTGGAGCAGGGCATTGTCGAGCGGCTGCATCAGTTGGCCCGGCGTGGCCCAGCCGACATCGCCGCCCGGCCCCACGACCCCGGGGAAGTTCCACCGGTCGGCGACGCTCTCGAAGGGTTCTCCCTGCGCGAGCTGGTAGGCGGCGGCATGGATGCTGGGCTCATCGAGCGTGTACACGACCTTCACGTGCACCTTGTGGCTGCGCCAACGATGCATCTCCCTCAGCTCCGCCTCGCTCACGCCGACGTCGACGGGGGCCAGCATGTCGCGCAACTCGCGCTGCATGGCCTCGTTCTCGACCGAGCGCCGGAACTGCAGTGCCGTCGGGT
>JAYWEM010000187.1:0-6507 GCA_043779265.1 bacterium
CGCTCGCGCCCACCAGCGTGCCGCTGATGATGAGCGCGTGATTGCCGAGAACGAACCCGGTCGCAGCCGCCGCGAGTCCGGTGAATGAGTTGAGCAGCGAGATCACGACCGGCATGTCGGCGCCGCCGATCGGCATCACCATGAGAATGGCGAGCAGCGCCGAGGCGCCGGTCATCAGCACGAACCATGGCATCCCGGGCTCGCGTGTGATCGCGAGCGACGCGGCGGTGATGAGTCCGATGATCAGCATGGTGTTGAGCACGGCCTGGAATGGCAGCCGAACGGGTTTCTCGGTGACGAGTCCCTGCAACTTGCCGAAGGCGACCAAGCTGCCGACGAAGCTGAGCGCGCCGATCACCGCTCCGAACACCGCCGACAGCCCGGCCTTGAGTCCGGGGCTCGCGCCTCCCTCGGTGGCGGCTCCGAACTCGAGCACCGACACGATCGCAGCGGCGCCGCCGCCGAGGCCATTGAGGAGCGCCACCATCTGCGGCATGTCGGTCATCTTGACCGCGCGTGCACCCCAGATGCCGGCGGCTGAGCCCAGGACGAGCGTGGCGAGGATGATCGGCATGTTCGCGAGGTCCGGGATCAGCAGGGTCGCGAGGACCGAGACTCCCATGCCGGCGGCCGCCACCTGATTGCCGCGCCTTGCGCTCGCGGGGCTGGAGAGCAGCTTGAGCCCGACGATGAACAGCACCGCCGACAGCAGATAGGCGAGCGCAGTCGGGGTGGGGACCGCGTTCACGGCTTGCGCTCCTCGCTCGGCTTGGGCGGGGCGCTCTTGGCGCGGAACATGTGCAGCATGCGGTCGGTCACGAAGAAACCGCCCGCGAAGTTCATGGCGCCGAACACGACCGCGATCGCTCCGAGCGTCTGGAACAGCGGGTCCTTGGCATGGCCCAGCACGAGGATGCCGCCCACGACGACGATGCCGTGGATGGCATTGGTGCCCGACATGAGCGGCGTGTGCAGCACGACCGGCACCTTGGAGATGACCTCGATGCCGACGAACAAGGCCAGAATGAAGATCGTGATCTCGGCCAGCAGGATCGGATTCATGCCTTCCCCGCGGGCTCGAGTGCCGGAGCGGGCTGTCCCGCGTGCGTGAGGCAGCAGCCGCGCGTGATCTCGTCCGAGAAGTCGAGCGTCCACTTCCCATCGGCGCCCGCGAGATGGGTGATCAGCGCGAGGAGATTGCGCGCATACATCTGGCTGGCGTGCGTCTGCAGCGTCGCCGCGATGTCGAGCGGCCCGTGGTAGGTGACGCCATCGACGACGACGGACTCGCCGGGGACCGTGTGGGCGCAGTTGCCGCCGGACTCGGCCGCGAGATCGACCACCACCGAGCCCGGCCGCAGATGCGCCGCCATCTCGGCGGTGATGAGAAGCGGCGCGGCACGGCCGGGGATGCTGGCTGTGGTGATGAGCACATCGTTCAGAGGCAGTCGTGATCGGATCAGCTGGCGCACTTGGAGCTGGCGCTGTTCATCGAGGTCCTTGGCATAGCCGCCCGCACCGACTCCCTCGCCGCCCAGATCGAGCTGCACGAACGTGGCACCCAGGCTCTGCACTTCCTCGGCCACGGCAGGGCGGACATCGAACGCTTCGACCACGGCTCCGAGGCGGCGCGCCGTGGCGATCGCCTGCAGACCGGCGACGCCCGCGCCCAGGACGAACAGTCGCGTCGGCGCCACGGTGCCGGCGGCCGTCATCAGTAGGGGGAAGAATCTCCCGCTGGTGTGGGCCGCGAGCAGCACTGCCTGGTAGCCGGCCACAGTCGCCATCGAGGACAGCGCGTCCATCTTCTGGGCGCGTGAGATGCGGGGCAGGGTGTGGAGGGAGAACACGCTGATGCGCCGGGCGCGATAGCGCGCCATGCGCGCCTCGTCGTCGCCGCGTCCCATCAGGCCGAGCAGCGAGCAGCCTTCGGGCATGGCGTCGATCTCGGCCAGTTCGGGCTCTCGCACGCGCGCAACGACCTGCGCATCACTCAGCGCTGCGGCGGCATCGGCTGCGAGCGTCGCGCCCGCTTCCACGTACGCGGCATCGAGGAAGCCGGCGCGTACGCCCGCGCCCGCCTCGAACGTGACGGCGTGTCCAGCCCGGATCAGCCGCGAGGCGACCTCGGGGATCAGCGCCACGCGCAGCTCGCGGGGCGCGGTCTCTCTCAGGATGGCGATGCGCATGAGCGTCGCAGAGCGTATGCCACCCAGCGCCCGCGGGCCAATCACTGACGGCGGCGGACCGCGTGCCGCCGGAGCGGGCCTCGGCTACACTGACCGACTTGGCGCGGCACAGGGGCGACGACCCGGCGCCCGGCCGCCACTACCGAAGGCGCATGGCGCCCTCCATGGAGAGACCGATGAACCGCATTCAGGCGAAGCAACCCATCGTGGAGATGGACGGCGACGAGATGACCCGGATCCTGTGGGCGATGGTCAAGGACCACCTGATCCACCCGTTCGTCGACGTGAAGCTCGAGTACTACGACCTTGGTCTACCCGAGCGCGACCGCACGGATGATGCCGTGACGGTGGCCGCAGCCGAGGCGATCAAGAAGCACCACGTCGGCGTGAAGTGCGCCACGATCACACCGAACGACGATCGCGTGAAGGAGTACAGCCTCAAGAAGGCGTGGCCCAGCCCCAACGGCACGCTTCGCGCGATGCTCGACGGCACCGTGTTCCGCAAGCCCATCGTGGTGCGCAATGTGCCGCCCATGGTGCGCTCGTGGCAGAAGCCGATCACCATCGGGCGCCACGCCTACGGTGACATGTACAAGAGCGCCGAGATGCGCCTGCGCACGCCGGGCAAGGTGGAACTCGTGTTCACGCCCGCCGACGGCAGCGAACCGCAGCGGACGACGGTGTTCGAGTTCAGCAAGCCCGGCGTCGTGCGCGGCGTCCACAATCTGGATGACTCGATCCGCTCGTTCGCACGCACCTGCATCGCCTATGCGATGAGCGAGAAGATGAACCTGTGGTTCAGCGGCAAGGACACCATCTCGAAGGTCTATCACGGCGCCTTCCGCGGCATCTTCGCGCAGGAGGTCGAGGCCAAGAAGGCCGAGATGGCGGCCGCGGGCATCCAGTACGAGTACCTGCTGATCGACGATGCCGTGGCGCGGGCCGTGCGTTCGAGCGGTGGGTTCCTGTGGGCCTGCATGAACTACGACGGCGATGTGATGAGCGACATGGTGGCTTCGGGCTTCGGCTCGCTGGGCCTGATGACCTCGGTGCTCGTCTCGCCGGACGGCAACTTCGAGTACGAGGCGGCACACGGCACCGTCACGCGGCACTACTATGCGCATCAGCGCGGTGAGGCCACGAGCACGAACTCGACCGCCACGATCTTCGCGTGGACTGGCGCGCTGGCCAAGCGCGGCGAGCTCGACGGCACGCCCGAGCTGACGCGTTTCGCACAACTGGTCGAGCAGTCGGTGATCGACACGATCGAGTCGGGCACCATGACCAAGGACCTCGCCTCGATCGCCGATCCCAAACCTGCGACGCATGCCGACTCACTCGGATTCATCGAGGCCGTGACAGCGAGGCTCCGGAGCCGCGTCGAGGCGGGCGCGCTCGTCGGCTGACACGGAAGATGCAGAACCGATCACGGGGACGCAGCGCGATGAGCGCCTGCGTCCCCGTTCCCATCTGGACGGAGTTCGCGTGAATCCCGCTGGCATCGAGACGATCCATCTTCGCGAGGGGCACGCCCGCCTGCTCGATCTGCCGTGGGATCAGCCGCTCACGCGCTGGGCCGCGATCAGCGAGCGGATCGTCGACCTGCCGCGCGGCATCTCCCGGCATGAGGTGCGCTTCGTCGCATTCGGCGCGAACGTCTACGCCATCAAGGACCTGGCGACGCCGATCGCGCAGCGCGAGTACGAGCGGCTCATGCAACTGGAGGAGCGTCGTCTGCCTGCCGTCACACCCGTCGGCCACGCCGTCGTTCGGCACTCGGGCGGCGAGACGCGCGGGATGCTGGTGACGCGATTCCTCGATGGGGCGCTGCCCTATCGCGCCCTGTTCCAGAGTCCGGGGTTGGCGCGCTATCGCGAGCGATTGCTCGACGCGATCGCCGGCCTGCTCGTGCGACTGCACCTGGCAGGCGTCTACTGGGGCGACTGTTCGCTGTCGAACACGCTGTTCCGCCGCGACGCCGGCGCGCTCGGAGCGTATCTGGTGGACGCCGAGACCAGCGACGTTCACGAGACGCTTTCCAACGGGCAGCGTGTGCAGGACCTGCTGATCCTCGAGGAGAACGTCACGGGTGATATCGCCGACCTCGCGGCCGCGGCCGAGTTGCCCGATGGCTGGCTCGACGATGACGCTCCCGAGCGCATCCGCCGTCGCTACGATGAGCTGTGGGCCGAGGTGTCCCGCGAGGAGATCATCGCGCCCGGTGAAATGTGGCGCATCCCGGAGCGCGTACGTGCCTTGAACGCTCTCGGATTCTCGGTCGGCGAGATCGAACTGCACGCCGTGAGCGATGGCAGCCTGCTGAGGCTGCGGACACTGGTCACCGACCGCGACTACCATCGCCATCGGCTGCACGACTTGACCGGACTGGTCGCCGAGGAACATCAGGCGGAGTTGCTCATGAACGAAGTGCACGAGCTGAAGGCACGGCTGTCGCACGAGCTCGATCGCAGCGTGCCGCTTTCAGTGGCTTCCTATCGTTGGTTCAATGAGCACTGGCTGCCCGCCCAGACCGCCATGACGGATGCCGCGCCCGGCGACGTGGAGCCCGCCGAGGCCTATTGCCAGGTGCTGGAGCACAAGTGGTTCCTCTCGGAGCGCGCGCGGCAGGATGTCGGACTCGAGGCCGCGATGCGCGACTACCGCATGCGATTCGGAGGCAAGCCATGAAACTGCCCGATGAGGCTCTGGCCTCGACGCCGAGCGGCAGCGCGTGGGGACGCACCACGGTGCGCGTCTACCTCGGCATCGTCGTGGTGGCCGCGTTGCTGCTGGCGTTCGATCTGGCGCAGGGGAGACCCGGCTCCGGGAGTTTCTTCCTCTCGGTGCTCACGGCGCCGTGGTCGGCGCTGCTCGCACCGGTCGCCGGTTCGCTCAAGGGGCCACTCGGGGATGCTGGCCTGATTGTCGTCGGACTTCTGCTCGCCGCCGGCTGCGTCGCACTCAATGCTCGGATCGCCTACGGCATCGCCGCGCGAATGGAGCGCGACATGTCGACGAAGGAGTAGGCGTCGGCCCGCCGCGTGGGACTGGCGACGCGAGCGTGTGCCGCCACCCGTTCAGGGGGCGGAGCGTCGCGGGGCGGCGATGGCTGTCGATCGACTGAGAATCACCCTTCGCACGTCTTTCAGGGTCGGATCACTCTCGATCTCATCTTCGGGCAACGCGCGAGTCGCATTCGCCGCCTCGGACCAACGGCCCTCCAGCACGATCAGCAGAGCGGCGTGGGCATCTCGCGCGGTTCCCCGCCAACCGCAGGAGTCGGCGTGGGAGAGAACGCGTCGAGCGCGTTCCACGCGAGCGTCCCGTGCCGCCAGTCGGATCAGCGCTCCCCACGCGTAGGAATCCGAGACCGAGGGTGCCGCCAGGCGCGAGAACATCTCCTCGGCTTCAGCGAAGCGCCCGGATCGAGCCGCGACGATGGCTCTCTCCCGTAGTTCCGAGTTCGCAGCCCCAGCGGGGAGTGGGGACTCGACTCCAGGCTTCGCTCGGCTTCCACCTGCCGTGACGCCGGGCGAGAGTCGTTCCGCCCGAGCCAGCCAGGCACGCGCTTCCACTGGATAGGCTGTCTTCTCGAGGGCCTCGGCGTAGAGCAGCGCATGCCCTGTCAGGGGCACGCTCATCGAGGGCGACGCCTCCCAGCGTCGGGCGCTTCGATTCTCGATCCTCGCCGCATCGGCGAGGTGGACCGAGGCCGCGGCGTATTGCCCCTTGCGGACCGCTCGTTCACCCAGATCCATCGCGATGCCCCAGTCCTCGCGCTCGAGCGAGACTCCTGGCAAGGGATACAGCACGGCGATCAGCCCGATGAGGAGAGCGACGACATTCGCCCTGGAGAACGTCACGATCGGCGCGGAACGGAACCGGTCGACGACCAGATGCTTCCCTCCGATCGCGCCGAGTAGCAGGAGGAGCGGAATGATGTGCATCCGATATCGATCCGTCACGAAGAACGGCAGCAGGACGAGGATCTGGACCGCGAGAGCGCTCGCCAGCCACCTCGCCGTGGCGTGAGAGCGAAGCGACAGGCTCGCTCCGAGGAACGCGAGAGGGATCAGGACCACGAGCACCGCTCCAGCCGGTAGCCCGATGGGTCCGACGATGCGCTCGTAGGTCCGCAGATTCTCGATCTGCGGATACTCGCGTTGATTGAGCAGCATCATCGCCTTCCGAACGACGAGACCAGCGGCTCGAAGGGGATCACTGTCGGTTTTCAGAACCATGGGACCCCGGATTTGCAGAACCATTCCCCCCCGGATCCCTCACCGCGTGACGGGTGGAACGTCGTCTATGCAGCCTC
>JAYWEM010000188.1:0-15570 GCA_043779265.1 bacterium
CGAGATTCGTCTCGAGCTTCACGCTGCTGTCCCGCAACTTGCGATCGAGAAGTTCGAGCACCGCGCTCACGGATCCTCCGAGATCGAGTCGCGCGCGGCGCGCCGGCTTGGGCCGCGCGAAGTCGATCATGTCTCGCACGATACGGACGATGCGATCGATCTGCGCGATGATGATGCCGAGATGGCGCTCGGCCGGGTCCTGCCCGGCGTAGCTGCGCTGCAGCGACTCCGCACGACCGCTGATGACATTGAGGGGCGTGCCGATCTCATGGGCGAGGCCGGCCGCGAGTCGCCCGAGACTCGCCAGCCGCTCGGCACGCTTCAGCCGGCCCTCGACGGTGAGGCGCTCCTCCTGCTCGGCCATCAGCGACCGCTTGGCATTCTCGAGCGCCTCGCACATGCGATTGAACTCGAGTGACAAAGCGCCCAGCTCGTCGCGACCCCGCACCGGAGCGCGCTCGGGGATGCCATGCGCGTCCACCGCACGGAAACTGCGCACCAGATCGTCGATCGGGCGCACGATGATGAATCGCGTGGCGAGCAGCACGACGAGCGCGGTGGCGATCGCGACGGCCAGGGTCAGCGTCAGCATGAAGTCGCGCGTCGTCTTCGCATCGTGTTCGATGTAGGACTCGAGCTGCAGGACCTGCGCCGCGCCCGCGAGATTCTGGTGGCGGTCGAGCAAGGGCACGATGAACCCGACCGCCGGCTGCGTGTCGAATCGCCGCCGGAACTCGACAGCTCGGCGCGCCGAGCGCGACGCGCAACTCGGGCCAGTTCTCGAACGGATCGCGCTCGAGCGACTTGGTCTCGTAGGTGAGCACGCCGTCGGCATCGAACAGCCGCACGCCGAGCACGCGCTCGTAGCCGCTGATGCGATCGGCGAGCTGGCGCAGGTCCTTGATCTGCCGGTCGCGCAGGTAGTCCTCGGCGGCCAGCTGGATGACGCGCGCGATGGCGCGGCCCTCCTTGGTCAGCTCCTCACGCAGGAGTTCCTCGCTTTGACGCTGATACAGGTAGCCGAACAGGCCGATCAGCACGACCAGTGGTGCGAGTAGTGCCAGCGTCAGCTTCCACGCGATCCTCACGTGAGCCCTCCTGAGGCAAGATCCCTCGCCCGATCGAACACAGCGTGCCACATGGTCCGGGTCAGACGTCCGGTCTGCGTGTTCTGCCGACTCGGATGGAAGCTCGCGAGCAGTACGCGGCCATCGGGCAGCGTCGCCTCGGCCGCATGAGCGAAGCCAGGCCGCTCGCCCGGCGAGAGTCGCTCCCACCAGCCGCTCGCCTTGAGGAACGCCGCATGCCCGATGCGGCCGAGCGTCACGATGACGCGCAGGCGCTCGAGCAGCGCCATCTCGGCCACCAGATACGGCCGACAGCGCTCGAGCTCGTCGGGCAGCGGCTTGTTGTCGGGCGGCGCGCAGCGGCCGGCGGCAGCGATGTAGCAGTCGGTCAGCGCGAGATCGTCCGAGCGATGCACCGAGGTGGGCTGATTGGCGAAGCCGCTCCGGTGCAGCGCCTCGAACAACCAGTCGCCGCTCGAGTCGCCGGTGAACATGCGCCCGGTGCGGTTCGCCCCGTGAGCGCCGGGGGCGAGCCCGACCAATAGCACCCGAGCCTTCGGGTCACCGAAGCCCGGCACGGGCCGGCCCCAGTAGGTCTCGCTCTGGTAGGCCTTCCGCTTGACGCGAGCCACCTCGCGGCAGTGGCCGATCAGCCGAGGGCAGGCCTCGCACGAGGTGATCGCGCGGGCCACACCAGTGAGGGTTCGGAACCGTCTCGCACTCATCGGCCGCCCAACCAGTGCACGCGCCGCACGCTTACGCCTCTTGCGTCCTCGAGACGCGCCAGACGAACGCCTGGAGCTGCGCGGCCGCCGGCGTCGCGCTCGCCTCGCCACGCGACGGATGTGGCAGCGGTCGAGAGGCGCGTGCCCCAGACTCGGCGGCCGGAGAGGTCGAGCAGTTCGAGCCGCGAGTCGCCGGCGAGTCCGGTCGCATCGAAGCGCACCACTTCCCGCGCGGGTTGAGGTGTGGCACGAAGCAACGGGCCACTCGTCCCCGTGCCGAGCCCGGTCAGATCACCGCTCAACCGCAGCAACACGAAACCCCCGGCCACCAGTTCGAGCATCACCTGCGTACCCGCCCCTACTCGGTTGGACGGCAACACATTCCAGCGGTAGACCGAGTCGATCGACCAGACGTCGCGCTCGCCGGCGAACCTGAGCGTCGCGGTGCGCGCCACCGCCGAATCCTGATTCGCCACCAGCAGCAACGGCGCCCCGGTGGAGTCGGCGAACCAGCCGAGCGCGAGGCGGCCCGACACCTGACCCAGCAGTTCATCCGGGGCGAATGCGGTTCCACCGTCCGGCACCGTGCCCGAGTACTCGGCGGCGAGCCACGTGGCACCCGCTAGCGTCTCGCCCACCGGCCGGAGCTGTCGATTGAGTGCGCTCACGTGTTCGAAGTGCGGGCTTCGCGCCCCGGTTCCCCACTCGATCATGCCGGCGTGCCAATTGAACGCCGAGTCCGGAGCCGGAGTCCAATACGTGAAGTGCCCGATCCCGCGTGCGCCGTGCGCCAGCCATTGCGCCACCTGCCAGCGCAGCAGTCCTGGCGTGATGGCGCGGAACGAGAGGTGCTGCGTCAGCTGGACGATCCCCCAGAACGGGATGCCGCGCTCGCGTGCGAGCGCGCCCAATTCCGACGCCGTGGGAATCAGGAACCCGAGGTCGCGGTCGGTGAGGAAGTCGTACTGGTCCGCGCACAGGACCGAGGGATCGACGGTCTCGGCGTAGGCACGCACGTAGCGGCGCCACCCATCGCGTGTCGCGAACGGGTTCATGCCGAACAGGTTGTTCCACGCGGGGTGTGCAGGATCGAGGGCCCGGAGCAGCGCGAAGGCCCGTGCCAACCACTCGAAACGGTCCGCAGTGGGCTCATCGCCCAGATCGTATCCGAGCAGCGCGGGGTCGTCTGGGTACGTGGCGATAATCGAGTCCACAATCGAGTAGGTGGACGGCATGTCGTGGATCATGCGGTCGAACCGCTGGTCGAGGATGAGATTGCGCACGCCGTGCGAACGCGTGAACGAGAGCCGGTCCTGATTGTCCGCGACCGTGCCCGAGTCCTGCCAGGCCAGCACGGTGACATCGAATCCCGCCTCGGCAAGTTCCGCGTAGCGTTCCGCGGTGGCGAACTCGCGAGGCGGGCTCACCCAGCCGAAGAGCGCGAATCGCGGCAGGGAAGCGGTGCCGGGAGGAGCATCGGCTACAGACCGGGATGCGGTCACCGAGCCGGACCGACGCGCACGATCGCCCCGGAATCCCACTAGAAGCGCGATTGCGGTGAGCCCGAGCGCGATCCGGCGCAGCGCCCTCACGCCTCCGCCCCGATCGCAACCTTGAAAGCTCTCGCATGCTCCACTAGCTTCCCCCGGATGCTCGAACGATTGCGGGGCCTCATCATCGGTGGTCGGAAGAACCTGTTCGACCCCAAGATCCATCATCAGATGGCCCTCATCGCATTCTTCGCGTGGGTCGGCCTCGGTTCCGACGGACTCTCCTCGTCGGCTTACGGCCCCGAAGAGGCCTACCTCGCCCTCGGCCAGCACACGCACCTGGCACTCTACCTGACCATCGCCATGGTGCTCACCGTCTTCCTGATCTCGGCCTCCTACAGCCAGATCATCGAGCTGTTCCCGAGCGGCGGTGGCGGCTATCTGGTGGCCACCAAGCTGTTGGGCAACGGGCCGGGCGTCATCTCGGGTGGCGCACTCGTCGTGGACTACGTGCTGACGATCGGCATCTCGGTCGCCTCCGGTGTCGACTCGATCTTCTCGTTCATACCCTTGGGCTATCAGGGTGCCAAGTTACCCGTGGAGATATTCGTCGTCCTCGGACTCACTGCGCTCAATCTACGAGGCGTCAAGGAGTCGGTGAAGGTCCTGCTGCCGATCTTCCTGCTCTTCATGCTCACGCATATCGGGTTGATCGCGATCGGAATCCTGACCCACTTGGACGGCGCCTCGCATCTGATCGCCGACACCGCCGCCGACACCCGCCTCGCCACCGCCGAACTCGGGCTGCTCGGCGTGTTCGCGCTGTTCCTCAAGGCGTTCTCCCTGGGCGGCGGCACGTTCACCGGAATCGAGGCCGTGTCCAACTCGACCGGCATGTTGCGCGAGCCGCGCGTCGTGACCGGCAAGCGCACCATGATGTACATGGCGATCTCGCTCGCCTTCACGGCCGGCGGCATCCTGCTGTGCTACCAGTTGAACAACGTGCAGCACGAGGCCGGCCGCACGCTCAATGCCTCACTGTGGTCGATCATCACGCAGGGCTGGGCGATCGGCGGCTTCCCAGTCGGCGAGTGGATCGTCGTCGGCACCCTGCTCGCCACCGGAGCCCTGCTGTTCGTGGCGGCGCAGACCGGGTTCATCGCGGGCCCCGCGACCCTGGCGGCCATGGCCGTCGACCAGTGGGTGCCCAAGCGATTCGCGCATCTCTCGGAGCGGCTCGTCACCCAGAACGGCGTGGTGGCGATGGGTCTCGCGGCGGCGGCGACGCTGATCTACACCGGCGGCTCGGTCAAGATCCTCGTCGTCATGTACTCGATCAACGTGTTCCTCACGTTCACCCTGTCGCAGCTCGGCATGGTGCGCCACTGGTGGATCACACGCGCCAATCAGGAGCACTGGCGCCGGCGCATCGTCGTCGCCTCGCTCGGCACCTTGGTCACCGCCGGAATTCTCGCGACGACCGTGGTGTTCAAGTTCACGCAGGGCGGCTGGATCACGCTGATCGTGACGGGCGGCTTCGTCGGCTTGTGCGTGGTCGTTCGGCGCCACTACGAGCGCGTACGCAATGTGCTCAAGAGCCTCGACGATGTGCTCTCCGACCTGCCCATGCCCGATCGCGATCAGGCACCCGAGTTGGCGCCCGACGGCCCCACCGCGATCGTGCTGGTGGAATCCTACGCGGGGCTCGGCATCCACACGCTGCTCACCGTGGTGCGCATGTTCCCGCGCCACTTCAAGAACATCGTGTTCGTATCGGTGGGTCTGGTGGATTCGGGCCAGTTCAAGGGCGTCGAGAGCGTCGAGGCGCTGGAGGACAAGGTGCGCGGCAACCTGGAGCAGTACGTGGACCTGGCGCAGCGCATGGGCTTCTACGCCGAGTACCGCTTCACGTTGGGCACTGACCTGATCGACGAGCTGGATCACATCTGCCAGGACCTGCAGCGCGAGTTCCGTCGCTCGATGGTGTTCGCGGGACAGTTGGTGTTCCAGCGCGAGACCGTGCTGACGCGCGCGCTGCACCACGAGACCGCATTCTCCATCCAGCGCCGGCTCCAGTTCGCGGGCATCCAGGTGATCATCCTGCCGATCCGCGTCTGGGAACCACAGAAGCGCGCATGAACGTGCGCCGGACATCGGTCCGGCGAAGGGCTATCGCCGTGAGGAGGCTGTCATGCTGAGCATCGATCTGTCGGGACGGCACGCGCTGGTGCTGGGTGTGGCCAACCATCGCAGCCTCGCGTGGGCGATCGCGCAGCAGCTGCACGCCGCGGGCGCGACGCTGTGTCTGACCTACGCCGGCGAGCGGCTTCAGAAGGGCGTCGAGGAAATGGCCGCCACCATGCCCGGCACGGTGACGCTGCCGATGGACGTGACCAAGGACGACGAGGTGGTGGCCGTGGCCAAGGACCTCGAGGCGCGCTGGGGCTCGGTTGAGATGCTGGTGCACGGCGTCGCCTATGCGAACAAGGAGGACCTGGAGGGCAGCTTCCTCGCCACCTCGCGCGAGGGCTTCCGCCTGGCGCTCGAGGTGAGTGCCTACTCGCTGCTGCACGTGACGCACCACCTGCAGCCGCTGATGGAGAAGCGAGGCGGCAGCATCGTGTCGCTCACCTACCTCGCCGCCGAGCGCGCCGTGCCGAGTTACAACGTGATGGGCAGCGCGAAGGCCGTGCTGGAGCAGATGACGCGCCAGATGGCGATGGAGCTGGGCCCCAAGAACATCCGCGTCAACGCCGTGAGCGCGGGTCCCGTGAACACGCTGGCTGCCCGCGGCATCCGCGGGTTCACCGACAAGCTGAAGGAACACGCCAGCAAGGCCGCGCTGCAGCGCAACGTGACCAAGGAGGAAGTGGGCACGGCCGGACTGTTCCTGCTCTCCGACCTGGCGGGCGGCATCACCGGCGAAGTGCTCTACGTGGACGCGGGCTACCGGATCATGGCGTAGGAGCGGCACTCGGCCGCTCGTGCCCCCTACAATCGGCTCGTCACCCTCAACTCCGCCCCTTCGAGCGACTGCACCTCGTAGCAGGTGCCGCTCACGCAGGCGCGGCCGCCGCGGCGGCGGCCGGCGAAGAGTTCGACCTCATGGTGCGGGCCGATGCGCGCCGCCAGCGTCAGGCCCGCGAAGATCGCCGAGGGCGCGGTGGGCTCGCCGAACAGATCCGCGGGGCGATCGATCGGATCGGTCGTGCGCGTGAGCAACAGGCCGGCCGTCCCCCACCCGGCGCGTGTCACCGAGAGCGTCACCGCCTGGTCCTCGTGGCCGAGCGAGGGACCGAAGAAGCCGGTGCGCACGACCCGCTGCCGTTCGTAGGCGGCCTCGGCCGAGAGCGCGTGCGGCAGTCGGGAGGTCGCGGCGAAGCCGAAGGCGTGCCGGTCGGTGATGAAGTCCCAGGTGTCGAGCCCCGAGGCGCTGTAGGCCCGCAACTCCCAACTGTCGGCCGCGGGCGGCGCCACGCTCAACTCGATGAAGCGCTCCTCGAAGAAGAGCCGCCGCACGCCCGGCTTGCCGTCGGCGCGCGACAGATTGGCGACGCCGCTCACCCAGGGTCCGACGGGGCCAGCCAGTTCCAGCAGCACGCCCTCCTCGCCCTCGGCGTCGAGCAGGTGCGTGTTGCGATTGAGCAGGTTCCAGCTGTGCTCGCGCACGAGCGCCGGTGGATCGTTGGTGCCGAGGCGGAAGCCCGAGTAGTCCTTGGCCTCGGCGATGAGCGAGTAACGCCCCCACAGCACGCCGAGGCTGGCGTAGAGCGCGTGCGGCGCATCGTCGCCTCGCCTCAGCCTCCACCCATCGGCGAAGTCGGCGTCCTGCTTCGCGAACTCGACGTAGGCGGGCAGAGCGACTTGGGGGAGGCCCGTGAGCGTGGCGAGATCGGCGCCGAGGAATCCCGAGCCGAGGTGGAGATCCGGGGCATCGCCGAAGGCGAACCGCGAGAACGTCAGTCCGGTGCGCACATCGCGCGGCAGCGTCAATTGCGCCTGGCCACCCTGCAGCACCCCCTGATAACGGCTCGCACCTTGCGCCTCGGTCGCGGGCGACACGGTGGCATCGGTGGGGCGTCCGGCGAACGCGCGCAGCGAGAGAGCGCCAACCGAGCCCTCGGCGAGCACACCGTCCACATCACGCGAGGCGGCGAAGCGCGTGCGCGTGCCGGACTCGTCGTAGACGACACCCGGCAGTTCGAAGGAGCGATGCACGAGGCCGCGACCCAGGATGGTCTCGAACTGCCCCACGCGCAGTCGCGTGTGCTCGTCGCGCCATTCCACCCAGCGCTGCGTGACGGCATCGTAGCTGGCGAGCCGGCCACCGAGCGGCGAGTCATCCGAGGTCCGCTCGGTCTCGAACCGGAGTCCACCGCTCCAACGATCCTGCGCGTAGCTGGCGTTCAACTGGTCGTAGATGGCGACACGGTCGCGAGGCGTGGTGTACAGGCGCTCGCCCGCCTGCGCCAGCAGGAGATTGGTGATCGAGAGCTGCGCGTGGGCCGGAGCAGCCGAGCCGAGCACAAGTGCGAGCGACGCCCACCAGCGCTTCAATGAGCCCCCGGCTGAACGTCGCCCAGCAGTGCATCCACGGCGGCCCGGAGCGAATCCTCCTCGGCCGGGTGGAAGCCGCTGTGCGTGCGCACGATCCGGCCATCTTGCGCGATCAGCACGCTCGTCGGCACCGCCTGCACCTTGAAGCGACGAGCGAGCGAGCCGTCCTCATCGATCACGATCGGGAACGTCAGCCCGAGACGCGCGGCGAACGGCCGCACACGCGCCCAGTTGCGCGGACCATCGATGCTCACCCCCACCACGCTGATACCGCGCTCGCGGGCGCGCTGGTGCAGGCGCTCGAGCGCGGGCAGCGAGTGCTCGCACGGCCGGCACCACGTGGCCCAGAAGTCGAGCAGCACCGGGCCCTTGGCGAGCGAGTCATCGAGCGCGATCGTGGCGCCGGTCACGCTGCGCAGTGAGCGCCCCGAGAACGGACCCTTGTCGGCTGCCTGGAGAGGCGACCATGAACCCACGGCGGCCGCGATCAGGATCGATGCGGCGAACGTGCGACCGATCATCGCACCAGTGTGAGGCGCCGGGTCAGGACCTCGCTGCCGGTGCGCGCGCGCACCAAATACAGCCCGACGGGCGCGAGCTGACCGCTCTCGTCCCGGCCATCCCAGCGCAGCGACAGCGTGCCGGAAGCGGCAGCGCCCTCATGCAGCACCGCCACCGTGCGGCCCGCCAGGTCGTGCACGCTGACGCGCGCGTCGTCCACCTGGCGCGTCAGCGTGAACGTGATGGCCGCCTCGCGCTGCGTCGGGTTGGGGCTGGCGGCGAGCGCCAATCGGCCCGCGCCCGGGCCCGGCACGTCGACGAAGCCGGCGACGTAGGCGTCGACGACTGCGCGGATCTCGTTCAACTTGAATCGATTGCCTGCCGGGTAAGTCAGCGCGGCGTGGTAGCGCACGATGCCCTGCTTGTCGATCACGATGTAGTTGTCGTAGGTGCCGTAGAGCGAGCCGACGTTGCCGCCGGTCGCGACATTGCCGCTCAACATGAGCGGGTAGAGCGCACCCGTGGAGTTCTTGTAGGCGTTCACCTGCGCGGCCGAGCCGTTCCACAGATCGACGCCGATCACCTCGACCTCTCCGGGCGAGACCAGATCGTAGTGCTGCTTGATCTGCTGCTGAACGGTCGGGCCATCGGCGATGCAGAACGGGCAGCCGTAGCCGAACAGCACCAGCACGCGCACCTGGCTCGAGACGGGCGTGAACGTGTAGCTGCCACCGCCGAGCAGGCTCTTGGTGAAGGTGGGCGCATTGGCGCCGACCGCGATCTGAGCGCGAGCAGGCTGCGCCGTGAGGCCGAGGCCGACGGCTGCGAGTAGGGCGAGGATGATCTGAGGTGGGCGCATGCGATCTCCATGATAAGGGGTGGGCGTTGTCTCCTACGCATGGAAGCCACAAGCGTGACCGGGCCCTGACACGAACCGCAGTTCGCCCGCCGTCTCTGTGGCCGCCGCGCCGCGCGCTGCGGCCCCGTCGCCGCGCGCCTTCTCGCCCCCACCGCCGCAAGTCGTTGCAGCGCATCACGGGAATAGGGCGCGCCCGCTGGCGTAAGGCATGCGAGACGGGGACGCAGGATCCCCGCAGGAAACCAACGACTCACCGCTTGAGGAGGCCGTCATGTTCACCAGGGTCCCGCAGCACCAGCATCTGCGCGCCGCGCTCGATTGGCTCGAGGCGCGCCACGCCGAGGTCCTCTCGAACAGCGCGCTCGTGCCGGTCCTGGCGGCGCCACTGACTCGCAAGATCGCGCTATCGGCTGCGATCGCCCTGTCGCTCAGCGCGGCGGCTCAGCCGGCCGCGGCGTCGTGGAATCGCGAGGAACTGTGGATGGATGGTCGGCTGGTCGACGTGCAGGTGCAGGTCGAAGGTCAGGCGGCTCCTCTTTACAACGCGCCCGGCCGCTTCGACCGCCGCTACCTGCAGGCGTTCGAGGGCCAGCGCTACAGCCTCGTGCTGCGCAACACCACCGGCCGCCGTGTCGGTGTGTTGATCGCGGTCGATGGACTGAACGTGGTGAACGGCGAGCGCTCACGGCTCGCCTCGGGCGAGGCCATGTACGTGCTCGACCCCTACGAGCGCACCGTGATCCGCGGCTGGCGGACGTCGCTCGAGCAGGTGCGTCGTTTCGTGTTCGTCGACGAGGAGCGCAGCTACGCCGAGCGCACCGGTCAGGCCAACTCGGACATGGGTTGGATCCGCGTGCTTGCGTTCCGCGAGAAGGCGCCGATCGTGTGGCGCTCACCCGCTTACAAGGAGCGTGATCGCGAAGTCCGTCCCTATGGAGCCGTGCCCGAGGAGATGGAGTCGGATGAGCTGATGGGTCGTCTCGATGACTCGCCTCGCTCGGAGGCCGCGCCTCCCTCGGCGAGCAAGTCGCTCGAGCGGCGTGCAGCTCCGAATGCGGCGCAGGACAAGGCCGAGGGTGGTTCGAACTTCCCCGGTACCGGCTGGGGCGAGCGGACGCACGATCCCGTGAACCGCACGCACTTCATCGCCGAACGTTCGGCGAGCGACCGGATGGTGTTGCGCTACGAGTACGCCTCGGCGCTGCGGGCCCTGGGCATCCGCATCGGCCGCGACCGGCTCCACGAGCGTGACGGCCACCTCGGATTCGCGAAGCCGCCGCGCTGGTAGCTGACACGTTGTCGAACGCGAACGCCGCCTCGGTAGCCCGGGGCGGCGTTCGCGTGTCGGGTGCGAGAGTCCGGGGCCCGACTCGGCCCTCGATACGGCGCCGCGACTCTGCTACATGTCCACGCCATGGCGAATGCCGAGTCCGCTCCGCAAGCTCGCCGCGCGCAGGACGCGTGGTGCCTCTACGACGTCGCCAACTCGGGATTCCAGACGAGTGTCGTCTCGGCGATCCTGCCGCCGTTCTTCGCCGCCGTGGCCGGCCGCCACATGGCAGCGCACGAGGCGACCGCGCTGTGGGGCTACGTCAGCGCCGCTGCGCTCGCGGTGGCTGCTCTGCTCGCGCCCCTGATGGGAGCAGCGGCCGACCAGCTCGGTCGCCGCAAGCCCTTGCTGTTCGCGTGCGTACTGGTGGGCGCCGCCGGCACGATCGGTCTGAGTCTTTCGGCGGACGACCCTCGCGGACTGATCGCGAGTTTCGCCGTCGCGTTCGTGGCGTTCGCGATGGGCAACGTGATCTACGACGCGCTGCTGCCCTCGGTCGCGCGAGCCGATGAGTTGCACCGTGTCTCGGCGAGGGGCTTCGCCTGGGGCTATCTGGGTGGCGGACTGCTGCTGGCGCTCCACGCGGCGCTCCTCTTGATGCCGCAGCGATTCGGGCTCTCGGGCGTCGGTGAGGCGACGCGCATCGCGTTCGCGAGCACCGCCATCTGGTGGGTGCTGTTCTCGCTGCCGCTGATGCGCCGGGTGCCCGAGCCCGCCGAGACACGCACCGCGCCGTCGCTGGCCGCGCTGCCGGGAGCCGTGTTCGGTCAGCTCGCCGAGACCTTGGCCGGCGTGCGCAAGCGGCCGCAGCTGTTCCGCTTCCTGATCGCGTTCTGGCTCTACTCCGACGGCATCGGCACCATCGTCAAGATGGCCACGATCTACGGCGCCGAACTGGGCTTCGGCACCGGCCACTTGATCGGCGCGTTGCTCATGGTGCAGTTGCTCGCGGCACCGGCCGCGATCGGCTTCGCGAATCTCGCAGGGCCGCTGGGCCCTCAGCGCGCGGTGATCCTCGGGCTGCTGGGCTACGCGGGAATCACCGTGTTCGCCTACCGGCTCAGCGAGCCGTGGCACTTCTGGGCGCTCGCCGGCTTGGTGGCACTGGTCCAGGGCGGCACGCAGGCGCTCTCGCGTTCGATGTTCGCCTCGCTGGTGCCCGCCAGTCAGACCGGCGTGATGTTCGGGTTCTATTCGGTGAGCGAGAAGCTGGCGGGCGTCATGGGGCCGCTCATCTTCGCGATGGTGACGCAGGCCATGGGCGGCGGGCGGCTCGCCACGCTCACTTTGCTGCCGTTCTTCCTCGGCGGCGCGTGGCTCCTGTCACGCGTCGATCTGGCGCGCGGCGCCGAGGAGGCCGCCGAGTCGGCGTGAGGCCGACCCGGCGACGCACCGATCATCTGCCGCGCGTGGAGCGCTTGGCCGCGGGCTTCTTCTTGGGAGCAGGCTTCGCCTTGGGCCTGGCCTTGGTCTTCGAGCGCGCGGGCCTTCCCGAAATGGCCAACTCGACCTGACGCCACTCGGCATCGGTCAGCTTCACCTCGGTCGCACGCACGTTCTGCTCGAGCTGTGCCACTGAGGACGCGCCGACGATGGCGCTGGTGACCTGCGGATTGCGCAGCGTCCACGCGATGGCGACCGGTGCGGGATCGAGGCCCCGTTCGGCGCAGAACGCCCCGAAGCGCTCGGCGGAGGCGACATTGTCGTCGGTCAGCGCCTTCTCGGCGGTCAGGAAGTGACCGAACGCGCCCGTGGCGCGGCTGCCCTCGGGACGCGCGCCGCCTGCGTACTTGTTGGTGAGCACGCCCTGAGCCAGCGGTGAGTACACGATCATGCCGATGCCGTGACGGCGGCAGTACGCGGCGTGACCGTCTTCGACATGGCGATCGACCAGACTGTAGCGCGGCTGGCTCGAGATCATCGGCAGATAGCCGTGGCGCTTCTGTAGAAGCGCGACCTCGTCGGCCAGCTTGGGACTGTGATCGAAGTTGGAGAATCCGACGTAGCGCACGCGGCCCGAGCGCACCAGGTCCTCGAACGCGCGCAAGGACTCCTCGATGGGCGTCTCGGCATCCGCTGCATGGAACTGATAGAGGTCGACGTAGTCGAGGCCGAGCCGTTCGAGACTGCGATCGAGCGCATCGAAGATGTGCTTGCGCGAGAGCCCTCTGCCAAGCGGCCCGTCCCACACGCGGCCCATGCACTTGGTCGCGATCACGAGCTGCTCGCGCGGAAGATCGCGGATCGCCTCGCCGAGCGCCGACTCCGCCGCGCCCTTCACATACACGTCGGCGGTGTCGAACAGGTTGATCCCGAGCTCGAAGGCGCGATGCACGATCTCGCGGGTCGAGCCCGTGTCCACCGAACCGCCATAGGTCGTCCACGATCCGAGCGAGACGCTCGAGACCATCAGGCCGCTACGGCCCAGTGCGCGATACTCCATGTGTCCTCCTTGAGATGAGTCCTCGGCTGCGGGTCGCCCCGCGCGATCATTCCTCGATGTGCTCGGGCCGGCGCCAGTACCACCACTCGACGTCCGGGTCCCACTCCTCACCGCGTGCGGTCTCGTCGCCCCAGATGCAGGCATCGACCACGTGGCTGTGCTCACGCACGAGTTCGTCGGCGCTCAGCATCTGGGCATCGCGCTCGACATCGAACTCCTCGGGGAAGCTGTGCAGCAGTTCCCACAGGATCTGGCGGACGTCGGCGTGGTCGAGCCACTCCTCCATGCTCATCGATGCGCCGCGCGCGAGCGCTTGAGCCGTGCGGTCCCAGTCGGCGATCCGGCCATCGAGCCCGCCGGCGACGACATGCTCGGGGCAGCCTCGCGCCACGAGCCAGGTGCGCAGTCCGTCGTACTCGCTCATCGCCCCTCCGCGGGTCGGCGCGCCTGCCGTCGGAAATAGCGCTCGCCATCGTTGGGACGGAAGCAGGTGCGGATGATGCCATCGGGATCGAAGGCGATGAACGTGCCGTCGGTTCGATCGAAGCGCGTCACCACACCGTCAGCACGCACGGCCTCGAGCACCGGCTCGACGGCGGGAGCGTCCCGCAGCGCCTGCGCCGCGGCGAGGTAGACGGACGCGTCGGCGGCGCGGAACTCGGCCCCGTGCCTCTCGAAGTGATCCGCCAGATGGCGCGGCGAGCGGAACCCGATTGAGGCGCCGAATGTTCGAGCGCTCTCGCCCGGCATGCCGGCTGGAGCGGTGACCTCGACTCGTGCGGACTCGCGCGCTGGCGATTCCTGCCGCGACTGGAGCAGCTGGAAGAGCGCGACCACGGCGAGCACCGTGACCAGCAGCCACCTCGGCGATCGGAGAGAGCGGGGCAGGATTCGCATCGAGCAAGACTAGCGGCACGCCCCGTCAGTGGGAAACGACGAACCGCCCGGGTGACATGCGATTGTGAAAACAGTCGAAGCACCGCGCACGGGTGCGGCGAACGCGATACGCTTCCGCCCTCATGCGCCCGACCTCTGCCGCACTTCGCGCCGGATTCCTCGGCCTCGTCTCGCTGGTGATGCTCTGGCTTCCCGCCCATTCGGCGGAGAAGCACCCGGTGCGCCCGGACTTCAGCGGCTACCAGCGGCTGCTGTCCCGCTATGTCGTCGTCACCTCCGGCAAGGGGCAGCCACTCGACACGCGATTCGACTACGAGCAGTTGTTCGTGGATGAGCGGGTGCACACGCTCAAGCGATCCGACCGACTCAACCAGGTCCGTCAGCAACTCCTCACCACGCCGGCCTCGCAACTCTCCGAGCCGGATCGCCGGGCATGGCTCCTCAACCTGCACAACTTCCTCGTCATCGAGCGCGCCACACTGCACTTGCTCGTCCCGAATCGCGGCTTCCTGCGCGTGAAGTCGGTGGACGAGATCTTCCGTGCCGAGGGTCACTTCGCCGAGGTGCCGTGCGTCGAGTTCGACGCCGCGTCGTATTCGATCGGACGTCTCGAGCGCGAGTTGATCCATGGCGACACGGGAGACCCGTGGGAGCCCCGCGCCACGGCGAGCGACCCGCGCTTTCTCTTCGCACTCAATCGCGGACTCGCGGGCGACGCTCCGATCCTGCCCTGGGCGTTCCATGGTGATTCGATCGAGGCTCAACTCGATCGGGCGACGACGCTCGCGACCTCGTTGCCACGCATCGTGCGCGCGGATGCGAAGCTCAAGCGACTCGAGCTCTCGAACCTGTTCTCCGAGTACCGCGTGGATTTCGGCGGGATCGACGAAGTGCGCCCCTGGCTCGAGAAGCATGCAGCCCGGGACGTGCGACGCGCGCTCAACCAACTGCCGCAAGCCTTCGCGCCACAGTTCCGAGCGGCGGATCGCGTCCTCAATCAGCTCGAGCGCAGCAAGTCGCCGGGCTCCTCCCCCGACTCGGCGCGCGTCAACAGCTGACGTCGCCGCATCCGGCGGCGGGTGGTATCGTCCGTGCGTCCGAGTCATCACCGGCACGCATGGAGGTGTCCCCGTGAGTCACGCGCCCAAGGCGCTTGTCCGCCGTCCCACTTCGCCCCTCTCGTTCGCCGCGAGACCGCGATGAGTCCGCGCAAAGGCACCACGTTGCGGCCGAGCCCGCGCAAGCGCGACGAGAAGCCGAGCAGCGACTCCCTGCCGCGTCTGCTCGAGTTGCTCTTCCAGTCCCACCCATGGCACGGGCTCTCGGCCGGGTCGCAGGCGCCCGCGGTGTGCACCGTGTACATCGAGCTGGTGCCGTCGGACACGGTCAAATACGAGATCGACAAGCGCAGCGGCTTCCTCAAACTCGACCGCCCGCAGCGCTACTCGAGTCTGTCACCTGAGCCCTACGGCTTCATCCCGCGCACATTGTGTGGCGACTCCGTCGCCGCCTTCGCCGCCAAGGAGGCCGGTCGCAAGGGGCTCAAGGGCGATGCCGACCCACTCGATGTCTGCGTGCTGACCGAGCGCAATCTCAATCATGGCGGCGTCGTCGTGCGCGCGAAGCCGATCGGCGGGCTGCGGCTGTTCGATGGCCACGAGGTGGACGACAAGATCATCGCCGTGCTCGTGGGCGACCCGG
>JAYWEM010000189.1:0-15482 GCA_043779265.1 bacterium
CTTCACGTCCTTGTAGTAGGCCGTGATGTCGATGCGGGCCCGATCGCCGACCATGCGCTCGAATCCGACCTCGTAAGCCGTCGTCTGCTCCGGCTTGAGGTTCGGGTTGCCGAATCCGACGAAGTACCCACCCGTGCGGATCTTGTGCTCGAGGAAGCGATACGAGACATAGAGATCCTGCAGGTTCGGCTGCTGGTAGAACTGCCCGTAGTTGAAACGAAGCTTGGTGCGGTCGTCGACCGGGAACGCGACTCCGAGCCGAGGCGAGATGCGGGCGTAGGTCCTGTTCGCCGCCAACTCGTTCGCCTCGAGCGAGTCCGGACGATCGTCGCCCACGATGCCGAGTGGCCGTGTCTCGCTGACCAACGCCTGGGTATCGACGTTGATGTGATCCATGCGCAGCCCGGCGTTCACGACGACGCCCTCGCGCTCGAACTTATCCTGCACGTAGGCCGACCACGTGCGCGGGTGCTTCGGGCCATCCTGGTCATCGTCGTCGTTCTCGACGAGATCGACGCGCGTGATGTCGCCAAGCGTGTTCCGGATGACCATCAGGTCATAGCCGTACCCGTCCCAGTCCGTCAGGTTCGGGTTCAGGCCACCCAACTGCACCGGGAAGAAGTGGTTGAAGTAGCGCAGCGTGTGACGCTGGTAGTCCGCACCCGCCTTGATCTGATGGTAGCGATTCACCTGCGATGTGATGCTGCCCTGGTACCCGACATACGACGAGTTGCGCTGCAGGTAGTCGTCGAACACGTGCCCCGGGCTGAAGAAGACCGGGATGCTCTGGTCGAAGCGCGGGTTCGACGGGCGGTAGTACTCGGCCAGTCGGTCGAAATGCACACCGTCGCCGCGCTTGCGCGTGGTCTCGAACACGCCCGCTGCGACGCTGTAGAACGTCTTGGGCGACAGCACGTGGTTGAGCGTCGCGTTGTACGACGTGTTGCGGTCCACGTACTGCGGCGAGTGATCGAGGTTGAAGAGGTAGACGTGATTGTACTCGCGCCAGTTCTCCTCGGAGCCCAGCCCGCTGAACTTCATCGAGATGTTGTCGTTCAGCTGCCAGCCGAGCTTGCCGTTGAACGTGAAGCCGCCCGAGTGGTTATTGGGCTTGACGTTCTCGTCCAGATTCAACTCGGACAACTGGTCGCGATACGCGTCGGTGAAGAGCGACGGCGCGCGATCGCGCTGCCAGCGCCGCTCCGACGAGACGAAGAAGCTCATGTTGTCGCGACCCGGCCAGATCGGTCCGCCGAACGAGACGTCATAGACGTTGTAGTCGGTCTTACGCGAACCGACCCAATCTCCGCCCACGGCGTCCGACACAGCCTCGACTGCACCGGAATACTCATCGGCACCCTCGCGGGTCACGACGTTGACCGCACCCGACATGATGCGACCGTACTCGGCGCTGAATCCGCCGGTGAGGACCACGACCTCCTCGATCGAGTTGTTGCTGATCGAGGTGCTGGACGTACCCGTCAGGGGATCCTGCTGCGAGAACCCATCCACGAAGTACGCGGTCTCATTGGGGCGACCGCCACGGATGATCAGCGTGTTGCCATTCTGCGATTCCGAGTCGATCTGACGGCGGAAGTTCACCACACCCGTCTGCTGCGCCGCCGCATCGCGATAACCGCGCGTCGGCAGTTTCTGGATGTCCTCGCTGCTCAGGAACCGCGTCGTTCCCGTCGCATCACGCTGGAGCAACGGGCGCTCGGCGTCGACGACGACACCTTCGAGTTGCACGGCCTCGGTGCGGAGCGTCGCGTTGAGTGTGGTGGTGAAGTCCGGCGCGATGCCCACGTTCTCCACCGAGTAAGGGGCATAGCCCATGGCGTTCACACGAACCGTGTAGCTGCCGGCTGGAACGCCGAGCACGAAGAACTCGCCGTTCTCGTCGGTGATGGCACCGAGACGCTGACCATCGATTCGGACGTTCACACCGGGCAGTGGCTGCTTCTTCTCATCCACGATGCGGCCCGTGAGCTTGCCAGTGGTGCCGGCGAACACGGCGAGCGGGATGAGCAGAGCCGCCGCAGCCAGCACGACCGAACGGATCGTCCCCAGAAGTTTGCGATGCATCGGGTTCTCTCCTTTCAGGCGATGGACCACTCCGCCGACGCATGGGACCCGCGACGACGGTGCATGGTTTTCCTGAACAAGGGGGATCGTGAATGGAGCGTGGGATGGTTGACCGACTGGCTTAAGCACAGGAACCCTCCGGCTCCCCTCCGGTTGGAGGAGGGGAACGCCATCCATTGGCGCCAAGGACCGTTTCGGTAGGACCACAGGTCCGAACCTAGGTCCAGCACTCGACAAGTGTCAACCGGGAGTTCACGAGTGCGGTCGAGCGTCGCCTGGGAGCAAACAGAACCGGGGGCGCTTGCGCGCCCCCGGTTCGGATGCTTCAGGACTGCTGGAACGTCAGCTCACCACGCGTACGTGGCCGAGACCTTGGTGGCCATGTTGCTGTTCCACCAGAAGTTGGCATCGTCGCTGCCC
Source organism: bacterium (assembly GCA_043779265.1). Classification (GTDB taxonomy): domain Bacteria; phylum Eisenbacteria; class RBG-16-71-46; order RBG-16-71-46; family RBG-16-71-46; genus CADEFY01. Next base: position 2,506 of record JAYWEM010000189.1, read on the forward strand.
ATCGTCTGCGCGACCGGGTTCAGGTAGAACAGGTCGTCCAGAACCGCATCGAACATCAGGCTACCGACCTTGACGCCGGCGCCGATGTTCATACGGAAGGGCGAATCCTTGAACGTCAGCGTCTGCTGGTCCGTCGGATCCGACGAGTTGTCCTCGACCTTGTACGTGTGCATGACCGTCTTCTGAGCGCCCATGCGCAGCGTCAGCCACGAGTTGACCTGGCTCTCGAGCGCCATGAACACGTTCGGCATGAGCGTCTCGGTCGCCTGGAACTCGTCCGTGAAGCCGAAGCCGGACAGGACGCCGCCATTGAGGCCGAACACGTCGTTCTCGGTGTCGAGCTTGTTCTGCGCGACCTGGACACCCAGCACGAACAGGTCATTCGACCCGAGCGACCAGTTGCCGGCCACGCCGAGCTGCCAGCCCGACAGCTTGTTGTCGAACGACGTCGTCGTCGCACCCGAGACCACCTCGTTGGACAGGTCGTAGCTGTAGAACTTAGCGACCGGAACGACCAGCACGTTCGGCTGCCACTTCCACATCATGCGACCCTGGACGAGGTACGTCGTGCCACCGTTGTCCTGGTAGGAGTTCGTGACCGCGCCCACGGTCGACGAGTTCTCGAACGTACGGGTCTGGTACAGGACCGAGACTTCCGTCGCGCAATTCTCGTTCATCTCGAAGCCCATGCCGGCGCCGATGCCGAACACGTTGCGAGCCAGGTTCTCATCGCCCTGGTTCAGCGTGCCGGGACCATCCGCCTCGAAGAGCGTCGTGACGCCCGGGAGCTCGTCCTCGATCGACATGAACGAACGGTTCAGACGCAGCCCGAACGACGTCGAGCCGAAGTTACGGCCCCACATGATGTCGAACTGCTCGTTGCCGTTGCTGTTGATGTCATTGCCGCCAACGCCCGGGTTCGCACCCGTCATCTGGTCGCCCTGACCCAGCGACGGGGTCTCCTCACGCAGGTGGATGCCCCACGTGCCGAAGCGGCCATCCCACAGGTTCGTGAGGACGGCGCCCATCGCGCGCTCGTAGCTGTACGGGTTGCTGCTGTTCAGGTTGACGAGATCGTTGCCGAGCTCGCCGTACACGAGGTTGCCGACACCCGTCAGCGACGAGGGCCAGCCGTAGATCGCCGTGTAGTCCTTCGTGTAGTCACCCGGCAGGGCCATGCCCTGGAGACGGGACGTCGAGGCGTGGGCCAGGACCGGAAGGATGGCCAGCGTCGCCACCGCAACCGCGATACGCATGAAACTCTTCATGAGGGACTGCCTCCTTGCGAATAAAAGGTCAGAGCTGCGATTCCACGGGCCAGTGGTCAACGGGACGAAGACCGCTGGTGATACGAAGTGGTCTCAGCCCCACCTCCTTTCGCGTCCGTGCAGATGTGCTACGGAACCCTGTGACACACCAAAAGCTCCTTCCCATTCCCTGCGAAGGAGCCGCGTCGAAGAAGATCCAAGACCTCGCTGGATAGCGTGGCCTGACATTCGTCCGAACGGGAAACTAGGAATGCGGCCCGATGCTGTCAAGCGGATTCCTGTCTCTTCCGGGAACTTATTCTCATGTCCAGGGGTATGGACGCGGTCGCCCTTGGGCGAGCCCAGCCCCGGAACTGCCTCGAGAGCGCCTCGGAGAACAGCGGCGATGCAGAATCGAGCGACTCGATACGGACGAGCGCTCGTGAATGGGCGAAGTACATGCCCCCCAACGCGATACCGACATGAGTGCGACGCGCGCGGGGGGATGTGCTGAAGAAGGCGAGGTCGCCTTCGCGTGCCGATGCCCCCGAATCGAGGAGTTCGCACGCCTTCCACTGGTCGTGGGCGTCTCGCGGCAGGGCGGTGCCCTGTTCACCCAGGACCAGCTGGACCAGCCCGGAGCAGTCGAGGCCCGCGGGTGTCCGCCCGCCCCAGAGATAGGGCACTCCAAGCAGAGTGCGGATGCGCTCGACCAACGAGATACGCGGGCCGCGCGGGCTCTCGAGGGCCGCCGCAGCCACCCATCCGCGGCGGGCATCCGGCAGTTCCACGGCCCGGAACCCGGCGCGACTCGGGCCTGGGATCACATGGGAGCCGAGGAAGAGCGGACCCACGGCTGTCGTGGAGCCAGGTTCGGCCTGGATCGATGCGATCGGGATCCGAACCCGCACGGTGGCGAGCCTCGCCCAGCGGCGGGCTCGAATCGCTCCGCATGGCGCGAGACCCCACTGCCGGACCCAACCGGCATAGCCGTCGACCGCGGAGCGCACGCGCACCCAACCGGCGCGATCGCGGCCGAGCCGCTCGACGACCTCGCCCATCAGCAATTGCGAGCCCATCTCGGCCCGATGATCCGGTCGCACGCGCAGGTCGAGCGAGGACAGCGTGACCACTCCGTGCGTCTCCAGCTTCACTCGTTCACCGGTTGGATCAGCGCGTAGCGACCGAAGCCCTCGCGATCGGCGAAGATGTACCGGCGGTGGGGCTGATGATAGGTCCAGATCTCGAGCGCCGGCGACTGGGCCGACGCCGATCGCTGCTCGACCTGGTCGGCCGGGCCATGCCGGATGTAGATCCGCCCCATATCGGACCTCCAACCCGGTCCGAAGCCCTGGAAATTCTGCTCGGCGTGGTGCAATCGCCGGAAGAACTCGAGTTGGAACTCATTGCGCGGGGTGTCCGGGGTCGGGTCCCGGCGACGCCAGAACGCCTCCCAGGCAGCGGCCTGCTCCACCTCACTCCGAAGGACGCGCATCGGGTCGACCTCGCCATCCGAGGCGATGTAGGAGAGCGCTTCGAGCAGCGTCTCGTAGGCCTTGCCACGCGGAGGACCGCTCTCCTCGACTTCGAAGGAGCGCGTCGTACGGTGGCGCTCCCGCCCTTCGCGCAACTCCACCTCGAACTGGTGCAGTCCGACCAGGAAGTCGGCTCGTTCGGGCTTGATGAACACGGGCTCGGCCGAGCGCACGAGCGAGACCAGGGTGTCGCCCTCGGCGAGCACGTCACCGCCCGCTTCGAGGATCCGATAGCGGAAGCGATAGCTCCTCGGCCAGTCACCGGGCCTTCGATCGAACAGAACGGCGCGCGCCGCCAGGCTGGCACTCTCGGGTCCGAATCGCCGCGTCGGGTTCGCGTGGAACCCAAGCGAATCCTGCGCCCCCAACTGCAGATCGGCGAAGCCGACCGGCAGGCTCCTCACATCCGCCAGCCTCAAGTGATCCTCGGCCATCGACTCCGCCTCGGAATCGAGATCGCGAACGCTTACCCGGACACGATAGCGCCCGGGCGGGGGGTCGAAACGCCGTGTCACGACGAGTTGGTAACGGGAACTCGTGGTCAGCGCGTATCGGTCGATGCGAAGCTGTCGTTGCCAGGAATCACCGTAGAGGCGGTCCCCGCGCTCCGGCTGGAGCTCGACCGAGAAGCCCACGCCGCTCCCGAACCCTCCCTCGCCGCGGCTCCAGCTGAGCTCCGTATAGGGGACCGTGATGGTGATCCCGACCGAGGATCGGCCCGTCGAGTCGACGTCGACTGAGACGTCCGCGCTGAAGAACGGGGCGTGGAGCGGCCGCAGCGGGGGCACCTCCACGGCATGGAGCGCGGTCACCGAACAGCAGAGAGCCGCACCGACCAGGAAGGAAACGATGCCGTGCGATCTCGAAAGGGCGCTCACGATGGCGGGGAACCTAGCACACGCGGCCCGCCCTCCCACTGGCAAGGCCCCCTTGATTCGCCCATCTGGTGTGCTTGACGCGCAGCAGGGCAGATGGCCTCATAGAGGGAGCCGGGCCGGCCCTTCCTCACGGGAAGCAGGTGATCTCCTGTCCATGATCCGCCTCCACCGACTCGCCCGACGCCTCTCCGCTCTGATTCTCCTGGGAGCGATTGCCGCGATGCCGGCGAGTGCCACGATGCCGACCCCTGCGGGGACCGTGCCGGGCCTCGTCGTGGACGGATTCGATCAGGGCCTGTTCGACTTGCCGGCACCCCTCGGGCCACTCCAGACCAGCTCGCAGCGGAACGAGTGGCTGATCCCCATCATCCGCGTGCAGTACCCGGACAGTTCGCTGGCCTTCGGGGCGAGCGCGCTCGCCTCGTTGCTGTTCGACACGACCGGCGCGAACCCCCATGGCAGCCTCTCGGAATACTGGCGGACCGTCTCACGTGGGCGATTGCGGGTCCGTGGCGAGGTCGTGGCCACGGTGACCGTGCCGCGGGATCGGAATTACTACGCCAATGACTCCTGGGGCGTGAGTGCGATCTCGACGCCGAACAATATCGCCGGACTCATGAAGGATGCGGTGTTCCTCGCGGACCCGCTGGTCGATTGGCGCCGATTCGACCTCGATGGGGATGGATTCGTCGACATGCTGTGGCTGGTGCATCCGAGCCGAGGCGCCGAGATCTCCGGCAGTCGTCGCGATCTGTGGTCGATCACGTCGAGCATGTCGGGCGGCTGGTCCAACTCCGCCGCGATCGAGACACAGGACCTGATCCCCGGATCGACGACGCAGCGAATCCGCATCGACCGTTTCTCGACCCTCCCCGAGCGATCCGGTTATGTCTCGGGAGCCATGAGCGAGATCGGCGTCTACTGCCATGAGTTCGGCCACGCGCTCGGATTGCCCGACCTCTATGACACCTCGACGCTCGGGGGCGCAGCGAACGTCGGGCCCGGGAACTGGTCGCTGATGTCCACCGGCACCTACGGCGGCGACAACGCCTCCCCTTCCAGTCCGACCCACATCGGCGGCTGGGCACAGCGCTATCTCGGGTGGGCTGAGTGGTTGCACCCGTCCGTGGACACGACCCTCACGCTCGGACCGCTCGGAGCGGGCGGCGGAGTCGTGAGTCAGAGTTTCGAGGGTGGCTCGAGCAGTGAGCACTTCGTGTTGGAGTGTCGGCACCCTTCGGGCATCGACCGGACCCTGCCGAGTCCCGGCCTGATCGTGACGCAGGTCGATGAGGCGCTCATCGGCCTGCGCATCTCCTCGAATCGAGTCAACACCGGCCCGAGCCCCGCGCTGCGGATCATCGAGGGCGATGCCGACTCCGACCTCTTCCGGGGATTCAATCGAGGGGACAGCTCGGATCCATTCCCCGGCCTGCTCGGGATCACGCGGCTGGATGACGACACGTCGCCGGCGCTGCGCAGCCTCGCCGGCGCCGCGACCGAGCTCGCGATCGAGGGCATCACGCAACTCGCCGACAGCATCCGCGCGCGTGTCCGCGTTCTACCGCGTGACTGGCAACCCGCTGTCGTCACACCCGTCCAGGCACCGGTGCCCTCGTTCGGCCCAGCGAGGCGTTTCCGAGTGCGAGGTGAGGGAACGCAGGTGCTCGTCCAAGCCCAGGTCACCGCATCAGGAGCGCAGGTGGTCGTTCACGAACGCCGTCGCGATCGAGCCTGGAGCGAGCCGGTGACGATCAGTTCGAGCACGGCGGGAGCCTACGAACCGACGGTGGCGCTGCTGCCCGGCGATGACCTCGCCGTGGCGTGGTCGGACGTGGCGGGCGGCTTGGCACAGATCCGCTACCGAGCGCGCATCCGCGGCGTGTGGGGAACCGAGCGGCCCATCACCCAGGCACCCGAGGGCGCCTCGTCGCCGGCCATCGCCGCCGACGAATCGGGCCGCATCTCGCTCGCCTGGCTCGACCTGGTGTTGGGCGCGCCGCGCGTGCGCATGCTGACATTCCTGTACACCGCACCCTTCGGGACGCCCTATTCGCTGACGGGAACCGGCGACCTGCCCACCGCACCGGCCGTCGCTCTCTCGCGAACCGGCGAGACCGCCGTCGCGTGGGCCGATCGCAGCAGCGGCCGCGACATCCTGTGGTTCGCGCGCCATGTCCCCGACTCGGGAATGGCGCCGCGGCTTCGTCTCGGACCCAACACGGCCGACAGCCAACCGACCGTGAGCATCGAGTATGACTCCGCGGGTGCACTCCACTCGGTGTGGCAGACGAGCAGCGAGGGACCCTCGCAACTCCACTACCAGCAGCGATCTCGCATCGGACTCCCCTCCCCTCGCGACACGATCATCGAGGGAAGCGGCGACGCGGTTCAGAGCCCGAAGCTGACCGTCGACTTGCGGCATGGCGTGCATGTCGTCTATGAACGCTCGACCCTGGCTGGTTCCGAGATCCGCTATCTGCGCTGGCGACCCGGATCGGGCTGGGACCAGTTCCCGACCCGAGCCTCCGAACTCGGCGACCACCTCGCGACGCGGCCGGAAGTCGGCGCGATCACGCATGGAGGAGTGGACGTGGCCTACACGGACTTCGTCGGATCCACCGAAACGGTGCGCGTGCGCAGTCGACGCTTGAGCGGGGAGGGGGTGCTCGACGCCCCCGATTCCGGTCCTCCGCCCATGCGCGCGACCGGGCTCACGCTGCACCCGCACCCGCTTCGAAGCGGGCAGGTGCTCGAAGCGCGTGGCACCGGACTGACCCTGGGAATCCGTGTCGAGTTGATCGATGCGGGCGGCCGACGCGTCGCCGAGACGCGCGTGAGGCATGCGGGTGCAGCGCGATTCGCCGCGGCGCAGACGCAGGGCCTCGCCCCCGGCATGTACTTCGTGCGATATGCGGGGACCGACGTCTCGCAGCGCGTGGTCGTGCTCCGCTGACGCTGCGACTCCTCATGGTCGCCGCTGTAGCGGCGCCCCTCCTGCTCGGCGGCGTCCTGCCGGTCGAGACGTCGCTGGAGGAGCGATGGCCGGCCGCCGGCGCGTGGCTCATGCCCGTTGGCGATCTCTACTCACTGGGCGCCTCGTACCCCGGTGCCCCCGTTTTCCGCGAGAGCCGGGGCATCCGTCGCCGCGCCGGGCGCATCACGCATCAGGGCAGCGACCTGCTGAACGGCCGGGCGGGTGACACGGTGCGCGCAGTCGCGCACGGCATCGTCCTCAAGGCGTCGCGCAGCGAGCGGGACGGATACGGGGACCATGTCGTGATCGCGCACCGCGATCGCCAGGGAGCCATCCACTACAGCATCTACGCTCACCTGCTCTCGCGGTCCATTCGGATCGGCAACGGCGACGTCGTGGCGGCCGGACAGCCGATCGCGCGGGTTGGCAGCACCGGACGGGCCACGACCCCTCACCTCCACTTCGAGGTCCGCGACGGAGCCGACCCCGGACGCCAGTGGGAACTCGCGCCGGTGATCGAACCGATCGCCTTCATCCAGGAGCGTCTGCCCGCGCTGAGAGAGGACGGGAGTTGGGCGGGACTCTATCTGGAGTGGGGGGAGCGTGCCGCTCTCGTTCCGGCGGGAACGCACGCCGACGACGCACTGTCGCGCGAGCGCTGGTGGAGGATGATCGCGCACAGCGCGATGAGCCCGCTGCTCGGGAATGACCGTGACGCCGCACGCCTGAGAGACACGCTCATCGCACTCGGCGTGCTCCCCGAGGATGAGGCGGGCGGCGCACCCGAGCATGCGATGAACTGGTCGGATCTCTCACGCGATGTCCGTCGGCTGCGCGACCTCGGAGTCCGGCTCCCGCCCGCGCCGTCCAGTCGCGACTCCCTGCGCGCGATGTGCGAGTTGCGGCTCGGCTGTGAACGCCCGGCTCGCAAGCCCCGCGAGATCGCTCGTCTCGCCGACCCGCCCACGGTCGGCCTCGTCTGCCTCGTGCTGGCCGACCTGGCCGGCGAGGCCGGCGTCGGGCCATCGGAACCGACGAAGGAGATCTCGGAACCGTCCACTCGTAGGCTCCCGAAGTCGCGCAAGCGAAGCCGGCGCTGAGGCCGATCACCCCTCGAGTCGCAACTCGGACTGCGGCGGGTAGCGGCGTTTGAGATCCTCGACCAACGAGCGGAAAGCCGGGGTGTCTCCCTGCAGTGGCACGTGGTCGGTATCGATGGTGATGACCTCGCCCTGGAGCGCAGCACGGCGCATCCAGTCATCGTAGGCGTCGTTCAGCCGCCGGATGTACTCGGGCGTGATGGCCTTCTCGCTCTCCCGCCCGCGCTTGGCGATCCGCCCCATCAACGTCTCGGAGCTCGCCTTCAGATAGAGGATCAGATCGGGCGGTCGCAGGAACGAGATCATGCAATCGAACAGCGCCGTGTAGTTGTCATGGTCCACTTCCGTCATCGACCCCTGCGCGCGCAACGTGCGGGCGAAGATCTCGGCATCCTCGTAGATCGTGCGATCCTGGATGAACGGCAGCGTGCTGCGACTGATCTCGACCTGGGCCTTGAAGCGCTCGCTGAGGAAATAGATCTGGAGATGGAAACTCCAGCGCGCCATATCCTGGTAGAAGGGGTCCAGATACGGATTCTGGATCACCGGCTCGTAGTAGGCGACCCACCCGAGCTCGGTGCTGAGGCGATGCGTCAGTTCGGTCTTGCCCACACCGATGTTGCCGGCGATCGCGAAGAAGTACCCCTGACTCAAACGCCCCACCTCCATTCGAGAGCCCGCCTCGCGTGAGGTCATCAAGAAGCCTCGTCCTCACTGTCCTCTTCCGCATCGCCCGCGAGATCCGGGCGACGATACCGCGTCGCGTCCAGGCCGTGCTTCTTGATCAGGTCGTGGAGCGTGGGCCGGCTGATGTCGATGTCGCGGGCGGCGCGGGTCACGTTCCCTGCGTTGCGGACGAGCGAATCCACGATCAGCGCGAGCTCCGCCTCATCACGAGCGGCTTGCAGCGTCGGGAGCAGCTCACTCGTGCCACCCGCCGATTCGAGCTCCAGGTCCTCGGGTCGAAGATACGCGTCGGCCGCGAGGATCACCGCCCGCTGCACTCGATTCTCGAGTTCGCGAACGTTGCCGGGCCATCCATGTGCAGTCATCGCCCGCAGCGCCGCCTGGGTGAACCCCTTGAGCCGTCGCTTGTGGTGACGGCCGTAGTACTCGAGGAAGTACTCCGCCAGGATCCGCAGATCATCGCCTCGATCGCGCAGCGGCGGGACGTGCACACGCACCACACTGACCCGGTAGTAGAGATCCTCGCGGAACCGCCCCTCGGCGATGAGGGCGGGCAGGTCGCGATTGGTCGCGGTCACGACTCGCGCATCCACGCGCGTCGACTCGCGACCGCCGACGCGTTCGATCACATGATCCTGGAGGAATCGCAACAGCTTGACCTGCAAGTGCGTCGGCAGTTCTCCGAGTTCATCGAGGAACAGCGTGCCCTTGTCCGCCAGCTCGAAGCGACCCTCTCGCGTTCGGTGAGCGTCCGTGAAGGCGCCCTTCTCGTGCCCGAACAGCTCACTCTCGAGCAGGTTCTCCGGGATGGCGCCGCAGTTGATGGGGACGAAGGCCTCCTCACGCCGGACTCCCGCCTGATGGATCGCGTGCGCGACGAGTTCCTTCCCGGTTCCGTTCTCGCCGCTGATGAGCACGGGCGCATCGGTTGGCGCGACGCGCTGCGCGAGCGAGAACACCTTGCGCATCGCCTCGGACTCGCCGATCAACCGATGGTATCGCTTTCGAAAGGCGGGCACCTCGGCATTCTGGGCCTGCTCGATGTCGCGGATGTGGAGCGCGCGACGCAGGATGACCTTCAACTCGTCGAGTTGGATCGGCTTCGCATACCAGTCGACGGCGCCTCGCCGGATCGCGGCGATCGCGTTCTCCCGACTGTCGTTCCCCGTCACCATGATGACCTTGGTGTGGGGGTGGCGCTCGACGATCTCATCGAGCAGGGCGAGGCCCTCCGGCGGCGCTCCCGCTGGGCCGAGCGTCACGTCGAGTGTGACGACGGCCGGCTTCTCGTCGCGGAGCATCCGCCTCGCCTCCTCGGCGGTCGCGGCCGTCACGACGTCGTACTGGTCGGCAAGTCCCCAGCGAAGCTGATTGCGGATGCTGTCCTCGTCATCGACGATGAGGATCTTGTCCAGACTCATGCGTTCTCCTGTGCACCCGAGGCAGCCTCGATGACCTCGCTCTCCGGACGCTCTCCGGCCCACGGTACACGGACGCGGAAGGTGGCGCCCTCACCGGGGCGACTGATCCCTTCGATCCGGCCGCCGTGCGCCTCGATGATGCCGCGGCACTGGGCCAGCCCGATCCCGAGCCCGCCGCGCTTCGTCGTCTGGAACGGTCGGAAGAGCCGGGTGCGCACGAACTCCTCACTCATCCCACGACCATCGTCCGTCACCTCGATCACCAGCCAGTCGGAGTCCGCATCCCGCTCTCGAGTCACGTTGAGGCTGATGCGTCCGGCATCCCCGATCGCCTCACGCGCATTGATGAGCAGATTGACCAGGACCCGCGAGATCCGACGTCGATCCACCACGACCTCGTCGCTGCCGTGCTGCACATCGACGCTCAGCGTCACGCCCTGGCGCTCACCCAGCCCGAGACCCGACACGAGGAGAGCATCGTCGACGATCGCACGCACCTCGCAGGGCCCGGATGAGATCGGCGGCTGCCGCCCCACGCCGGAGACCTGATCCATGAGTTCGCGAAGCGATGCCACGGTCCGCTCGACGACTCCCATCGCATCGCGCTGGAAGTCGGGGTTGCCCAAGTGACGCTTGGCATTCTCCACCACGAGTGAGAGACCGGAGACTTGGTTCTTGATGTCATGCAGAACGTAGCTCGAGAGCCGGTGCAGCGATTCGAGCTGACGCGCCTCCGCCATCTGCTCCGCCTGACGCGCCGCCCACAACGAGGCGGCGAGGTGATGGGACAGTGCGGCGAGGAACTCGACATCCTCCCACGACCACGGTTCCCCTCCCCGCCTCGCGGACACCCAGAGCAGCCCCACGAGGTCCGGCCCCATCGCGAGCGGCGCGCACACGGCGGCCTGCATGCCCTCACGCCAGGGTTCGGACTCGACGACGATCGACAGATGGTCGAGATCGCGGTCGAGTTCGCGGAACACGATCGGGACCGGACGGGCCCGCAGTTTCTCGACGACCGGGTGATTCGATCGGATCTCGGCGGGAAGATGCGCTTCGCCGTGGCAGCGTCTCAGGTGACCATCGTCATCCCGGAGATAGAGCGCGACATGCTCGGTATCGAACACCGAACTCACGAGCCCCTCGATTCGCCGGCACATCTCATCGGGCCTTGCGCTCGGTGTGAGCTCGGTGCTCACGCGCTCCCACTCCCGCCGGTAATCGTAACGATTGGCGTAGAGGTTGCGATCGATGAATCTCCGGATGGCCCGACCGGTCGCGGGATGAACAAGTAGCAGAAGACCACCCCCGCCGACGGCGATGAGGAACGAAACCGTCACGCCGAGGCGCCACGTATCCGGCATGGCCGGAACCAGACGGCTGAGGATGGCCGTGCCGAGCAGGAAGGCTCCGGCCAGCGTGAGCGAGACAGACGAGTAGTAGATCACCGGGCGTGCGACCGGGACGCTCATGTCCGACAGTCGACGACGGGCAAGCGCCAGCGCGGCCACCGAACCCGCAGCGAAGATGACGGGGGCGCTGGTGACGAGCCACCGCACGCGAAGACCGCCATGCAACAGCGCGGCGGAGACCACCAGCAGCTCGGCCAGGATGGCGACGAGGATCGCGAGGAACAGCGGACGGAGGCGTTCCTGCCCCTTCACGGGGGCATTGCGCAACATGCTCTCGAGATTCATGAGCACGACGACCATCGCCACCACGAGGTACATCAGATAGAGCTTGCCCAGCGCTCCGAAGATGATGATCCCCTCGGGGCCACCACCCTCGACGCGGCGGATCACCGCCGAGGAGTCCGCGATCGAGCTGAGCAGGAGACAGCCGAGGAGCGAGAGCGCGAGATAGGCGCCGGCCTCCCGGAGATGCTGGCGCGGGTCGGGCCGCCCGAGCACGACACTGAGCGTCAGCCACAGCCACGAGACGAGCGAGGACACGCGGACCAGATAGGTGGCCCAGTCGTTCGATCCCGCGAAGCTCTGGCCATGCACGAGTCCCAGCGTCCCGGCGTGGAAGGCCGCGAATGAGAGGAACGCCGAGGAGAACAGCAAGGTGGTGAGCCAGTGCCCGCGCCGCAGCAGCGCCAGCAGGCCGATCGACGTGAGCAGCAGCGCCGTGGCGGTGACGGCCGCGGCTTGGACAGGCGAGGCGGTCCAACTCCAGTTCATCGCGTGGCAACTCCCCGGGTTCCGGCGCGGGCGCGAGCCCTCACTTCCGGGCTCATACTGCGCGAGGCGATGCGCGCGCGCCAGAGCGCCGCTTGGTCGGCCTGTTCGCTCGGCCAGCGGTCGAGCCCGCGCAGGAGCGTGACCTGGGCCACCGAGTCCTCGGGGAAACGCCCGAAGTACTCGAACGCCGAGGAATCCGCCTCCGGCACGCGCCCGAGCCGTTCGAGGATCCCGGTGCGCGTGCGAAGGACATCCCGCTGCACTGACGGATCGCGATGGGTCTCGAGTGTCCGAGCCAGTGTGGCCAGCGCTTGATCGCCCTCGATCCTCGCCAACTCCCACTGCCCGGCGTCCAGATGATGCGAAACGATGTGCTCGAGTGCGAGGAAGGCGAGCGGATGGGTGGGATGAGCAGCAAGGAGCGCCCGGCGTTCAGCGCGTGCGGTCTCCTCGCGACCGAGCCGATCCATGGCCTCCGCCCGGAGGTAGCGGGCATCCGGCGACAGCGCGCCGATGTCGTACCAACGATCGACCAGGCGGTCGAGGACCCCCAACGCGCTGTCCGGACGACCCAGCGCCAGTTGGCCGCGTGCCGAGGCGAGCATGGCACGTCCACCGATGAGTCGACTCGGAGCCGACTCCGACTCACGAGCGTACGAGACGGCGGAGTCCGGGAGACCGAGCTCGAGCGCGGCCTCGGCGAGGACGAGGAGCAGCTCGAGCTGTTCATCCCCGCGAGACTCCATCGCAATCGCGTGCCCGTGTTCCAGCGCACCCGCTCGATCCCCTCTCGCGGCACGCACCTGCCAACGGTAGCGCTCGAGTCCCGCCGCGATTCCTCCGCTGGCGCGCGGCAGCGCCTCGACGGCACGTGCCTCCGCACGGAGCAGCGCGGATTGCGCCGAGGGCTCATCGCCTGCTGCACGCGCGATGCGCGCGAGCGCGAGCG
>JAYWEM010000190.1:0-15417 GCA_043779265.1 bacterium
CCGATCAGACGCTCGGCGAACGTCTCGGAGATGGTCGTGTCAGCCACCATCATGTCGATCAGCCGCGCCTGCGTATCCGGGTTCTCCACCATCTTGGCCACCGGATCACCGCCGCAGCCCGCGAGCACCGCGAGCATCACGCCGGACACCAGCACCATCAGCAATCGCTTCATCATCTTCGGCCCCCTCATGTAGTTGCATTCGTGATTCAATGCGTGCGGATGAATTCGACCCGCCGGTTGGCCTGACGACCCGCCACCGTCGCGTTCGACGCGATGGGCATGGTGTCGCCACGGCCGATGACCGCGAGCTGGGTCTGGCTCACGCCGCGCAGCATAAGCGCTTCGGCGACCGAGCGCGCGCGCTCCTGCGAGAGCGTCCGATTGGCTCCGCTCCTGCCCACGTTGTCCGTGTGTCCGACGACTTCAACCTGAGCCTCGGGAACCATGTGAACCGCGCCGGGATTCCCGGAGGCTCCATTCCCTGAGAGGATGGGGTCATGGCACGAACGAGCAGGTTCTCCCCAGAGGTCCGAGAGCGTGCGGTCCTCGGGCGAGAGCGTCTCCAGCGCCCGGCGCAGGCTGTCGCGTTGATCGGTCGGCTGCGGCTTGCGCCACGGCAGCCACCAGCCACGCAAGCTCGGATCGGCGGCGACACGATCACGGGCGAGTCGTTCGGTCCGACGCTCGCGGTAGAGATTGAGTGCCGTGTTCTTGGCGATCCGGCGCAGCCACGTCGGAAAGCGCGATTCGAAGCGATAGCTCGGCAGGTAGCGATGTGCCTTCAGGAACGCATCCTGAGTCGCATCCTCCGCATCCCGCTCATGAAGCAGGATCGCCTGACACGCCGCGTACACGGTGTTCCAGTGCTTGCGCACCAGTTCGGAGTAGGCGGTCGTGCTGTGCGGGAACTCATTGAAGACCGCGCACAGGAGATCGGCGTCGGGATCGGTCGCATGCACCTCGAACTTCAGCCCGGTCCCAGGCGCCTCTCCGTCAGGCGCGAATGCCGTGCGATCGATCCCCGGCGTGTAGCGAGTGTCGCCATCAGACTCAGAAAGGCGAAGGGACAGCCACAGCGCCAGCGAGGCGGCCCGCATCCGATCGCGGATCCAGCGGATCACATCCATGGGCGACGCCGCACGACTCGGCGTCCAGTTCCAACCGAGGACAGCGCGAACGGCCGCGCTCAACGACGAGCGTCCGCGTTGCGAACGGCGACGAGATCATCGGGGCCGAATCGAGCTCCGTTGCAGTGGGGCATCGCGGCAAACCACACCAAGTCGTGCCAGGAGCGAGGTCAGAGGCCGAGGCGAAGACTCGCTCCGATGGTGCGGTGGCGATAGGCGCCGCTCTCCGAGCGCCATCCCCCTTCGGACAGGCCGAAGAACACGTCGATCTGGTCGATGGCCCTCCAGCGCCGCGCGATCCTGCCTTCGACATGCCACTCCACCTGCGGGTCTGCGGTTGACGCCGTCTGTTGGCCCCCAAGCCCGCCGGACAACCTCCCGCTCCAGAATCCTCGTTCGAAGTTCCGCGACAAGCGTCCTTCGATTAGGCGGAATCGATCCGGCGAGTAGTACCCCTGCCCGCGTCGCGCGTAGGACAACTCGCGCGCCAGAACGCCGAGTCGCAGCCGATGCGGGATCGCCGTCTCCACACTTGTCAGCCAGTTGCTTCGTCGGTTGCCATCATCGAGTCGGGCGGAGCCGACACTCGCGCTCAGTCCGATCCGGCTCGCGAGCGTGGCTTCGAGACTCGCTCCAACCGATGAGGCACTCAGTCCCCTGGCGATCAGCACCGCGGTCTCATCGAGCGGGGAACGGGTCCAGTCGGCGCTCATCGAGATCGATGGACCCATCCGCCTCGTCACGACAGCGCGACCGGAACCGAGGGAGCGGATCGGGAGTCCGTCGGGGCGCAGGGACCGAACGCCGAGCGCACCGCTCCACTGCATGGCGCCGCGTGCGAGACTCAACCCGAGTTCGCCATGCTGGCGTGTGGCATGTCGCGCGGGGTCGCTCGCATCGAAGGCTCCGGCCGATGCGGAGGCGGTGAGCCCGGTGGCGAGCCACAGCGAGCTCGTGCCCGACTGTGACCAAGTGATGTTGCCATCGGAGTCCTCGCTCCAGGCGAATCCGACATCGATTCGAGGACGGAGCGCCGACCGGACATCGCCCTGCAGCGCGAGCGCGCCTCGATGCGTCGAGTCCGAGGCGAGTGCCCGGGCGATAGCGGCACGGGCATCACGGGGCCGACCCTCTCGCAGGCGCGCGCGTGCGAAGCCCGTCAGAGCGTCGGGATCCTCCGGGCGCACGGCAAGCGCCTCAGAGTAGAAGCCCATGGCGCGATGGGGATCGCCGCCCCAGGTTGCGACTTCGGCTCGGCCCAGGATCGGAATGATGTCCTCTGGGTCGGACGAGGCGACGAGTGCGTAAGCGGAGTCGGCCATCGGTAACCGGCCGGCCCATGACAATGTGCGGGCGCGCCCGAGGAGCGCCTCACGCAAGTCGGGCGATCGCACGAGGATGCTGTCGTAGAGGGCGAGCGCGGCGTCGGCGCGCGACATCCACGAGAGGATGCGGGCCTCGGCGAGCCGGATGTCGATGTCGGAAGCGTCGAGGATGCGTGCGCGTTGCAAGAGCAAGAGAGCGGTCGGAAGATCGTCACGCCACGAGGCCAACAGGCCGAGCCGGAAAGTGGCACGCACGGCGTGCGAGTCCTTGGCCAGGATGCTGCGATAGACCGCTGCCGCCTCGGCGTGATCCCCCCTTCCCCACGCCGACTCGGCGCGTTCCGTCTCGTCGAGGTCGGTAGCGAACACGGGAAGCACCATCGCGCCGCTCAGGCCAAGCGCCAGGATCAGTCGGTGGACGATCATCCGATGACGGCTCATCGCTCCTCCTGAGCGCTCGCCGCCGGACGATCGCGTGCGGCTTCGGTGTCGAACTCGGCCCACGTGCGCTTCATCGCGTGATACACGGGCTTGATCTCGGTGTGGAATCTCGGCGTGGTCCAGGGTGACCACTCCCAGGTTGCGAAATCCGACTTCGACCAACTTCTGTCAGCACGAAGAAGCGGGAGCGCACCGGTGACCGAGCGCTTGGAGCCCTTTCGATACGTCAGCACCCCGACCCGGAACCCGTCGCTCATCGCCGTCGTGAAGTCGCCCTCTCCCGTCGGGTCGAACAGGACCTGTCGACTCGAGGGATCCGTGACGTTGAGGAGCCCCCAAGGCAGCCGCAGCTGGAGCATTCGATCCTCTGCGTCGTAGTACCAGTCCGAGAGCGAGCTCGCCCGCGTGGTTCCGTAGCGCAGCACACCTCGATTGGAGGTCTGTGCTCGCGTGAACGCGCCATTCCTCGCGAACCGACCCCGATTGACGATGATCAGCATCGAGTCGAACCGCGCATCGTCTCGGCTGGTCGGTGCGGTGGGCCGTCGATAGAACACGCCACGGTCATCCCCGTTCGCGGGATCGCTCACAGCGGCATACGGATTGTAGTCGGGCGTGACGAGGAGATGGGCGTGATCCGGGGACTCGAACTCAGCAAGGAACTCGAAACCGACTTCGCTGCGGCCGACCAGTCCGTCGATCCGTCGCTGACCGAGATCCGGGCGGATTGTGTCGAATGCAATCGCGACACCCGTCGAACCGTCACCGAACGGATCGTTCTCGAACGGCACGGCGAGGTAGACCCAGGCTTCGTCACTACCCACGTGAAGGCGTTGCGGCCCGTTTGCCGTGGTGGAGGGCGAGTGCTGCAGCACGGGCAGCGCCCGCCATCGAGCCGGATCCCCCCCCAGCAGCGGCCGGCTCGCGGAGTCGCCGGGCATCATGGCCAGCATGCCGTAGTTCTGCTCGGCGTCCATGAGATTGAGCCACTGCCTCGTCGACTCGCCCGGGATCTGCAGGTCGATCACCGCCCAGTTCTTCTTGAACCACTCATCGATCCACGCGAACACGATCGCCCCGGCGGCGCCGCTCTCGCGGATCTCGCGCGTCATGCGAGCGTCGATCTCGGCCATCGCGTGCTCGTCGTGGCCGCCGTGATGCCAGCCCTGCGGATGCAGATGCGCGGTTCCGCGGCTCGATGGGACGCCGTACTCCGAGATCACCGTCGGAATGCCCGCATGATGGCGCATCAGGCGCTTCAGGTAGCCGAAGTAGTTCGATGGCCCTTCGCTCGAGCGGGCCTTCAGAAGGTCTTGGTCCTGATTCATGAAATCCGGGTAGTAGGGATAAGCGTGATAGCTCGCGAACCAACCGGCCGGATTCGCCCGAGTGGCCCGGACCACGTTGGGATCGAGTTGCTGCGCATCGTTGTCGTACTCGAGCTTGTTGCCCGGGACCGGACGGCCAGCGCGAACGCGAAGGAGCTTCTCCTCCGAGGCGCTCGACTCGGTCGGATGATGCAGCGGATCGAGCGTGGGCCAGTTGGTGAACGCGATCGGTCGCAGCGTGTGGTGACGGTCCCACTCGGCGACGAGCATCGTGTCGCACATCTCGGCCATCCACACTTCGCCCGGCGTTCCCTGCTTCACTTCGAGGAAGCGACCACGATGACTCGTGCGGGTGCTCGCGATCTCATCGAAGCGGCGGATCGCATAGGGCTCCCACTCGCGACCGATGATGTAGGCGAGCGTCCACGGCGAGACATCCGCGTCGTACCGCCCTCTCGCGTGGCCCGGCCTCGGCGTGATGTCGCAGTTGCCGTGGATCAGGTCGACGACTCGGTTCATCTCGGCGACGAACTCGCCCTTCCACTCCGCGTCACCGAAGTCGTCCTCGGGAGGCAGTTCCGTCCACACGCCGTGCACCAGCCAGAGCGGACGCTCGGGGTTCGCCAGGTTCCAGCCGCGCAGGGCCCGATAGAACGAGGGTGGGAGGATCGTGTAGAGGCGGAGCGTATTGGCGTTCATCTCGGCGATGAGGTGGAACCAGTGCGCATAGAGCGTGGAGTCCGGCGGGAACTCCGACGGGAAACGCCCGGGAAGCGCAACGCCAAGATTGACGCCCTGGATGTGGAAGGGGGCCCAGGCCCCGTCTCGCCACACCTCGAAGCCCTCACCGCGCGTGCGTGCGGGCATCTGGAATGTGGCGGGGCGTGCGCGGCGGACGAACGGAGCAAGATCCCAGCCCGGTGATTCGGCATCGAGCAGCGAGCGTGCCGTGGCATGGCCCGGCGAGAGCGCGAGCAAGGCCCTCGCCGCAGCGAGGGCCGACGTGCGATCTCCCGCCCTCGAAGCGGCGAGCACGCGTCCCTCCCAGGCATCGGCGTTGGCGGGATCGGCAGCGCTGATGACCCTGAAGAGCGAGTCGGCCGCTTCGATCCGGCCGAAGCGAAGCGACGTGAAGCCGAGCCCGACCATGGCGTCCATATGACCGTGGCACAGCGTGATGGCCTTGGAGAACAGGCGTGCGGCTTCGGGGATGGAGTCGGCACGGTAGCTGCGCCAGCCAAGGTCGACCCACTCCCCGGTTTCAGGTGGACAGTGTGGCTTCGCGTGACTCGATGTCGCCACGAGCCAGCAGGCTGCGATGAAGAGCAGCGACGACGTGCGATGTACGCGGCTCATGCGGCGGCCTTCCCCTCTTCAGGCGTTGCGACAGCGATGGGCGCGCTCAGATGCCCGCGCCGAGTCATCTCACCCCAGACCTTCCTGCGGCACAGGGCGTTCCACACGCCTCGGATGCGCCACCACACGGTCAGCTGCCGGTATCCGAAGTTCTCGAGCACCGCATACAGCCCCAGCAGAGCCAGGTCGCGACCGCGTTTGTACCTCGGGCAGACCACGATCTCGAGCAGGAGTCCGAACAGCGAGGAGGCGGTGCCGCTCAACACGCTGATCAGCAGGTAGAGCACCGCGAACGGTGTCGCCAGGTTGCCAGTGACAGCGAGCGCGAGAAGCACGATGAACCCGGCGAACTCGATGACCGGGCCCAACAGCTCCACGAACACCTGGGACGCGAAGGCGAGCGCATGCGCCGGCGAGAAGTGCGCCGCGGTCACCAGGGAGCGGTTGAGCCACAGCGACTCCGCGAGTCCCTGCTGCCAGCGCGAGCGCTGGCGATGGAGGATCTTCGTGGTCTCGGGCACCTCGGTCCATGCCACCGCCGATGCGGTGAAGCGCACCGCCTTCTCGCGACCGTTCTTGGCGGCCCAGCGCTGCAGCCGCATCACCAGCTCCATGTCCTCACCCAGTGTGTCGGTACGATACCCGCCCACGGCCATCACGGCGTCCCGCGAGAACATGCCGAGTGCACCCGAGACGATGAACAGGCTGTCGATGTGATTCCATCCCATGCGCCCGGCCAGCATGCCGCGCAGGTACTCGATGATCTGGAAGCGGGCGAGGTGGCTCTTGGGGAGCGCGGTCGACTGCACCAGCCCTCGCTGGATGACACAGCCGTTGGCGGGACGAACGAGTCCGCCGGTCACGATGACGCGCGTGTCGAAGAAGAACGGCAATGCGAGGTGGAGCAACGTGTCTCGCTCGAGGATGGAGTCCGCGTCGATTGCGCAGAACAACGGATGTCGCGAGAACGCGAGTGCGATGTTCAGAGCGCGGGCCTTGCCGCCGTTCTCGAGATCGAGGACGACGAGCGCCGGGTAGTCCGGCGAGGAGTACACGCCGCGCACGCGCTCGCGCGGCACTCGGGCCCGAAGCGTGCGATAGCTGCGACGAAGTCCGAACGCCTCGACGAGCCTGGCGAGCGTGGCGTCTTTGGAGCCATCATTGACGACCACCATCTCGAAGACGGGATAGCGCAGCTGCATCAGGGAGCGGATGCTCTCGACGATGGTGGCTTCCTCGTTATAGGCCGGCACCAGGAGGCTCACGGGAGGAGCCAGGTCGCCCTCGAACAGGCTGAGGCGATCGGCGAGCATACGGTCGCGGATCTCACGGCGCGCATCGGCGAACGCGAGAACGTTCATGGCGAGGTACTGGAGCAGAATGGCGAGCGAGTAGACGAGGATGATGTCACCGAGGGTCCCTTCGCTCAGCTTCAGCACCCACTCACCCGACACGTTCGAGCCCCCCCGGCGAGTGGCGGTCCCATAGGTCCGCCTGCATGACCTCGATCGCCATCTCGCGTGCGAATGCGTCGTGGCCCAGTTCGGCGATGCGATAGAGTGCCGCTCGGCCCGGTTCCCCATGGTTCACCAGGGCATAGGCGGCGTTTCGCCGCACCCACCACGCGGTGTCGCGAACCAACAGCGCCAGAGTGGGCACGGCTTCGGGCGAGCGGAGTCCCCCCAGCGCTCGGGCCACCTGGGCTCGCACTTGCCAGGCCTCGTCGCTCGCCGCCGCCTGGAGGACCCTCAGCGACTCGCGCGATCCGATCCTGCCCAGCGCGCGCGCCGAGGACACCCGCGCATCGAGCGCGCCTCGCGTCAGGAGTCCCTCGAGGATCACGCGCGAGCGGGTGTCCTTCCAGATGCCGAGCACTTCGATCGCCGCGACCTCGAGGGCATGGTCGGCGCGGTCGCATTCGATCGACCGGCGGAGCAGGCTCCTGTGGCGAGGGCCGAACCGCTTCAAGATGGCGACACCCAGGTGCTTGCCCAACGGATCGAGCGCATCGGGCTTGCGCATGAGCCAGCGCAGCGCGCCGACATCGTGGGCCCGCGCCAGCGAGAGTACCGAACTCAGCCGCACGACCAGCGGACCCGCGACCATCGCTTCGTGGAGCAGTCCGCGATGGGCCGCCGCATTCACCATCCCGATCCGCCTCGCGGCAAGGGCGCGGCGACTGGTCGAGCCACGCTGAATGCGGCTCCGCTCGGCAAGGACGAACGGATGACCATTGATCGCATCGGAGACGGCGGTCCACTCCTCACCCGAGATGTTGTCGGAGAATCGCTCGAGGGCATCCCACATCACCTCGGGAGTGCTGCCGTCGAGTCGACCAAGCAGTGAATCGGGGGCGGTGCGCCCCATCAGGAGCGAGGCGAACTCGAGTGCGATGGCGTTGGCCGAGGCGTCGCGTGTCGATTGCCGCCGTCTCAAGACGGCATGCAGGACGAGGACGGCACACCAGATCGCCAGAACCACGGCCAGCGATGCCACTGCGAGCCAGCGCAGCGACTCCAGGCTCGGACTCAGCACCACTCCCCCGATCGCGAACGCATCACGGAGGGCCGGATGGTCCCGTGCACGGGAACCGCCGCCCCTCTCACCGCCTTCTAGTCTCGGAGGCGCGAGGGGTGGCTTGAGGTGGATGAGTGGCACAAGCCGAGTCAAGACTGCCGCTGCGCTAGAGTTGTGCGCAGCTACTGGTTACGGGCTCTGCTTCTACTTCTTCGCGAACAGGCCATGCCAGTTGAGGATGAGGCGGATCTCGGGCGGCCTCGAATCCTCGGCGATGCTGAACAGAACGCGCTCCCCATCCCGGAACCCGGCGCCGCCGGTGACCCCGCGGGGGCCTTCGCGCAGGGGTCGGGGCGTGCCAGGGCGGAATGACTCGCCGGATTCGTACGGCACCGTGAATTGGCTCGACCCGCGGCCGTAGCGCAGCTCCTGCCGCACACTCGACCAGTTCGGACCGCCACCGGAGTCGAGCGAGATGCGGACCTTGCGACCGGGCACGGGAAACGATTGGACGTAGGTTTCGATCGTGCCGGTCTCATTGCTGGAGTAAGCCAGCCAGCGGCCGTCGGGTGACACTCGAGCTCCCATCTCGAACTCGACACCTCGGAGGTAGGGAACGGCATTGCGATCCCCATCCATCGGTAGCATCCAGAGATCCCAGGCGGTCCTGACGTTCAGGCTCATGAAGAGGACGTGCCTGCCATCGGCCGACCAATCCGAGACCATCTTGAAAGCATCCTCGTTGCTTGGGATCACCTCGACCCGACCATCGAGGCCGATCACGTGGACCTCCTCACGACCCGCTTGCTTCGAGACGAAAGCGACGCGCTGACCATCGGGAGCCCACACTGCAGTCGGATTGCTCGCGGTGGTGACGGCCAGGCGCATCGGGACACCTCGGGCAAGATCGAGCACCCAGATGGCGCCGCCTTGATGGAGGAGGGCACGATCATCATCCGGCGTGAGATCCAGCACCTGCCACGGGGCCGCGGGCAACGAGATGGGAGGACCCAAGCGTCCCGAACTCTCCATGATGCGCAGCTGTGCGTTCGGCGGGACGCTGCTGAGCGTGGTCAGGTGCCCGTTCGAGGACACCGAGGCCACGGGCTCGGCGTCGAGGTCGCTGCGGAATGGTGCGGTGCACAGGGCGACCGGGTCCCCTTCCAGCTCCAGCCGTTGCTTGTCGAAGCGCTGCGCAACGACCCGGCCGTCTCGCTCGAACACCAGGAACCCTGGTTCGGCGTAGACCGGCGTCGATCCGGCCGACAGGATCCGCTTGATCGACTTGGAACTCAGTGACCCGAGGTAGATGTCCCAGAGTCCTGACGCACTGGGTAGCGCTGAGAACAGGAAGTGATCGCCATCGGGAAGGAACACGGGAAATCGATGCGCGGTCTGACCCCGAGCGGTGTCGAGCACGGTGACCGCGGTCACCTCACCCCCGCCGGCAGACACTCGCATCAGCGGCCCCGAGCTGGCGGGCGCGAACACGATCGTCCCCTTCTGGTTCCAAGTGCCACCTCGACCATTGCGCGCGTCGCAGATCCGTCCCGGTGTCCCGCCGTCGATCGCCACTTTGAACAGCGTGCCCGAATCGAAATCGAAATAGGCCACGTACTTCCCATCGGGCGACCAGAACGGCATCTGGCAACTCTCCGTGCCGGGCAACTCGCGCATCACGTCCGAGTTCAAGGCTCGGATCCACAGCGTCGGCGAGCCCGTGGAATCCACCGCCTCGACGACCAGTGACCGGCCATCCGGGGCGAGCACGACGTCGCTCCAATAGCCTCGAGGGATGGTGCTAGGTGGGAGCGGGATCATCGCCTGCACCTCTGGGCCGAATGGCCACGAATCGAAAGCACGATCCACGCAAGCCAATCGCTCGCCAAGAGCGCCACCGCGACGAGCCCCCAGGCCAGATGCTCGCGCCGTTTCCGGCTCGCTGCGACCGGAACGGCGACGCCCGCCTGAGAACCCGCCTCGGCGATCCACTCGAGCTGGAGCCGGACATCGTGCGCCGTCTGCAGACGGTCCTCAGCGTCCTTGGCGAGGCAGCCACGCACCAGGCGATCGAGCGCGGGTGGACTGAGCGGCACGATCTCCGCGATCGGCCGGGGCGCGTCCTTCATGATCGACGGGATGAGCGAGGCCTGACTCACTCCACTGAACGTGCGCTCGCCGGCCACCATCTCGTGCAACACGCATCCGAGAGCCCACAGATCGCTGCGTGCATCGGCCTCACGGCCCTCGAGCTGTTCGGGCGCCATGTACTGGAACGTGCCGACGATCGTG
Organism: bacterium; assembly: GCA_043779265.1. GTDB lineage: Bacteria > Eisenbacteria > RBG-16-71-46 > RBG-16-71-46 > RBG-16-71-46 > CADEFY01. The sequence goes on from JAYWEM010000190.1 coordinate 10,389, forward strand.
CCCTCGGCGGTCAACGGTGCTGCGATGGTGGGCGAGGTCGTCAGCGCCGCCAGCGTCACGCCGCTGCCACCCGCTGGCCCCGCCAGCCCGATGAGTGCGATCGAGCGCGTCGGCGATGTGGATGCCGATCCTCAGCACGTCGGCGACGGGCAACCGACCCTTGGTGAGGCGCTCGGCGAGCGTTTCGCCTTCGATCAACTCCATCACCAGGAAGTCGGTCGAACCCTCTCGCCCGACATCGACCAACGAGCAGATGTGGGGGTGGTTGAGCGAGGCGACCGTCCGCGCCTCGCGCTCGAAGCGAGCGCGGACCTCGGCGTTCGCGGTCAGATGCTCGGGCAGGACCTTGATCGCGACATCCCGACCGAGCCGGGTATCGCGAGCGCGATACACCTCACCCATCCCGCCCGCTCCGAGCGGCGAGACGACTTCATACGGCCCGAGTCGGCTTCCCGAAGCAAGCGTCATGCTCCGGGAATCTCGCGGCGAATCAGCATGAGCGTGATGTCATCCGAGCGAGGGGAGTCGGCGACGAAACCCAGCACCGCGTCCATGACCCGAGTCCGGATCTCGCTCAAGTCGGGAGTCGAGGCCTCGGCAACAAGCATCTCCTGCAGCCGCGAGTCCTCGAAGAAGTCATCGCCATGCTGTGCCTCGGGAATGCCGTCGCTGAACACCGCCAGCAGACCGCCCGGGGGCAGCGTGAAGCGGCCTGCCGAATAGGGCGCTTCCTCGAGGATGCCGAACGGGACACCCGTGGCCTCGATCTCGCTCACCTTGCCGTCGACCACCATCACGGGCGCGTTATGGCCACCGTTGACATAGTCGATGACGCCGGTCGCCGGATCGAGGCAGCCGATGAACGCCGTGACGAATCGCGACGGATCCGAACTGCGGTACATGACATCATTGAGTCGCAGCGAGAACTCGAGCATGTCGGAACAGGTCTCGTAGAGAACGCGCGACGAGGAGAGGAAACTCGACATGAGCAGCGCCGCGCCCATCCCCTTGCCGGAAACGTCGCCGACCACGAACACCAACTTGCCGTCCTTCCTCACGCGGAAGTCGTAGAGGTCTCCGCCGACCTCGTAACAGGTCTCGAGGAATCCATCGAGCGAGTAGCCCGGCAACGTGGGCGGCGCCTCGGGCAGCAGGCCCTGCTGGATGCGCACGGCCGTGCCGAGCTCCTGAGCCAGCCGGGCACGCGCCTGTTCGGCATCGAGGAGCCGGGCGTTGGTGATCTTCACGGCCGCCATGTTGGCGAGCAGGGTCAGGATCTCCAGTTGCTCGCGGTCGAACTCGATGCCGAGCTTCTGACTGTCCACATAGAGCACGCCGAGTACCGTCTCATCGTCGTAGAGGGGCACCGCCATTGCCGAGTGCACCGAGGCCGAGACGAGGCTCATCTGCGCCCGGAAACGATCGTCCGAACCGACATCCTTGGTGAGCACCGAGACGCGTTCGTCCATCACCTGCGACATGATCGTGCGCGAAAGCGCGAGCGGCTGTTCCGAACGCCCTCCCCCGGTGCGCGCAGCGAACTGCACTGGTTCGGCTTTGGGCTGCGGCCGCAGAAGCACGACATAGCGCGATGCCGGCACCGCGCGCTCGACGAACTCGAGGATCTGCTCGCACGTCTCGCGTAGCGGTCGTGGAAGGATGAGGAGTCGGCCCGCTTCGGCGAGGAGCTTCAAGAGCTTCTCACTCCCGGCATTGGAGCGCCCGGGGCTCGCGAGCACGTCAGCGACATTCACCCGCAGCGAGGAACCCATCACCGTCTTCTCGTTGTACTGCCAGGCGGGCGCGGCCGGTTCGTCGCTCACGCGCATCGAGACATGTCCGACCTCGATCAGATCACCCGAACGGATCGGGAGCGGCGTCGTGGCGCTGACGCCATTGACCCGAGTGCCGTTGCGACTCCCGAGATCGTGGAGGAGCCACGCGGAGCCCTGCCACATGATCTCGGCGTGGTCCTTGGACACGGTGGCGTCCGAAACCGGAATGGCGTTGCGCGAGGAGCGGCCGATCCCCATCAAGGGCTGATCGAGCTCCCAGACCGACTGGCGGTCCCCCAACTGGGCCGTGAGGAACAGCTTGTGCCGAATCGACATCCGAGTGGTCGACAAGCGGGCCTCCTGGGCGGCTGCAGCAGGCCTCGGCCAGGCTCTCCGAGGCGCTTCTGAACGAGCCGGAAGCTAGCACGAGCCAAGCGGTTGCGGCGAATCCGCCGCGCGCTAGGGAGTCGGCATCTTCGGTGCGTGCGGCTCGGCGTAGTCGGGCACCTTGGACTTGAACACCATCGCCGGCACGACCGTCACCAGCAGGGTGTACAGGATGATGCCGCCGAACAAAGGCGGTGGCGCCGCAAAGCGGTCACGAAGAATCTCGGCGATGACGAGGCCGAACACGAGTGTGGGCAGCATCGGAACCGCGATGAGGAGACTGGCGGACAGGGGCTCACCGAGCGCCACCATGCGGTGGATTGCAACGGCGGCGACGCGGAGCGGGATCATCGCCACCAGGAAGCCTCCTCCATAGAGGAGCGCCTGAAGCGCGAAGTCCTCGCGGCGCAGCTGGACGCCCGCATTGAAGAAGTAGAATGGGATGAAGAACGAGGCGAACAACTCGACGGCCCGGATCATCTCCTCCGATGCGAGCGACGGGAGCTGGGCGCGGAATCGCTGGGCCGCCATGCCAACGACGAACGCGCCGACCAGGTAATACACGCCCAGCTCACGGGTGACGAAGGCGCACACCACCGCGACCATCAAGAGGAATGCGAACTCGGAACGCGGTGCATAGGGCACGACCAGCTTGGCGAACACGCGGAACACGAGCGGCAGGATGATGATCATGCCGGCCAGGACCGCGGTCGAGATCGCCATCGTGGATGCGGTCGTGGACTGCAACGTCGCGAATAGCACGAGCAGGGCCAGCAACTCGGCGGCGATCGCCTTCGACTTGATCCAGGTCTTCTCCTTGCCGACCAGCCCCAACATCTCGAGCGCATCGAGGATGAAACCAGTGGACGGAGTGAGCAGCGCGAGCGCGACGAGCAGGGCGACGCGGTAGTCGAGCTGCAGTGTCTGAAGCAACGCCCAGGTCACCCCCGCCAACAGGATGCTCTTGACCGCGAGATGCTGGACGAGCACGACTGCGTTCGCCCGGAGATCCTCGGTGTCCACCTCCAGACCGGCGAAGAGGAACAGTGCGACAATGCCGAACGCCGAGAGCAAGTGGATGGTGGCATCGTGCTGCAAGAGCCCGAATCCCATCCCACTCAGCGCGCCCAGCCCGAGACTCGTGATCGCGGCGGGGATCCCGAATCGCTGCAGAGCACGCGGAACCACGAACAACAGGAACAGCACACCGACGTAGCCGAGTTCGGGCGTGAGCGTCATGAGTGCTTGAGCTGGACCTGGATGGTCGGAGCCTCGACCAAATGGAACGTCGCGGAGGCCATGCCCATCTTGCCGCCCGAGGCATCCACCGCTTCGAGGATGCGCGTGAACAACTGGTCCTTGGTGCCGCGCCGCGACTTGTAGTCGACAATGTAACGGATCGTGAACTCGATCCAGTTGTCGTTCGCCACGACGGTCACCATCGGCTCGAGCCTCGCGTCCTCGACGCGGAACTGCTGCACCATCTTGCTCCATGCCTTGACGGCATTCGACGTCGGGTCGGCGCACACGTCGTGAACGATCCGCTCAAGCGTGCTCCGGGTGATCGCGACATCGCTGCCGTACTTGATGGGCACGGTGATCTCGTCTCACAGGAACGAGAAGTCGGCCGAATAATTGAACACCGGCTCCTTGAAGACGAAGCTGTTTGCGATGCGCACGACTCGCCCCGTATAGAGGTCGCCCTTCACCCACTCGCCGCACTCCATGAGGGTCGAGCGCAGCACGCCGATGTCGATCACGTCGCCCTTGATGCCGCCCAACTGGATGCGATCGCCGATTCGGAAGAACCCGCCGAACGAGATGGCGAGCCAGCCCGCGACGCTGGCGATGACCTCCTGGAGCGCGAAAGCGATGCCGGCACCCGCGACACCGAAGGCCACCGAAAGTCCGCCGAGTCGGTCGCTGAAGACGACGGCGACCACGAGGATGCCGGCGACGTAGCTGCCCATCGTAACGGCCTTCCGAACGCGGTAGCGCGTATCGGAGTCATCGAGTCGCCGCACGAGTGCGGTGCGGACGAATCGCGAGATCACGATCACGGCGAGCAGGCCGAGGCTGAGCGCGACCAGTCGGCCGATGGTCGGATCGTAGAGCCAACCCTTGACCGTCTCGTTCATGTGGTCCTCCCTGACTCGATCCGACTCGACCGCATGCCCCTCGAAGCGGCGAGACGATAGCATCCCGACTCGCGAGTCCGATAGCGGGCGGCTTCAGAGGCTTGTGGGGCGTTGGGCGTCCAAGTAGCATGCGGCCCGCATGAGTCCGATACTCCGGGTCTCGCTCGCCGCCGGGACGCTGATCGTCCTGTCGTGTTTCTCGCCCGCCGTGGTTGCCCCTGCGGGCGCGAGCGGCACCGATTCCTCCCTGGCCGCTCCGCGTTCGCTCCCGATCCGGTTCGAGGTCCTGCTCCAGACCTTGGCCGACGTCCAGCCTGAGCGCAGTCTGCCCGGGCACAATGGATTCACCGTCTCGAACGCCCGCCTCGGCATCCGCGGCCGCGTCGATGAGCGGTTCTCCTATCTCGTCCGGGGCAACTTCGTCTCCAACCCCGTCCTCGTCGACGCCTTCATCTCGTTCGACGCGCACTCCAACCTGACGCTGACGGTGGGCCGGTTCCTGATCCCGTTCAGCGCGGAGTTCTTGAGAAGTTCGGAGACGATCGACTTCGTGAGGCGCTCGCAGGCGGTCTCGACATTCATCCCGGACCGTCAGCTCGGATTCCAGGCCAGGGCTCATTCGTCGAATCGCCGCGTCGACCTCGCCGCTGGCCTGTTCAATGGGAACGAAGCCAATTCGAACGACAACGAGGACTTCCTGTTCGCCGCTCGTGCCGAGGGGATGCCGTT
>JAYWEM010000191.1:0-6451 GCA_043779265.1 bacterium
GCTGGACCCACGACCACGCATCGGAGGCATCCTGCCCGGCCTGCCAGGCGATCCACGGCTCGTTGACCACCGTGCCGTCGGCGAGTCGGCCGCCGTACAACAGCACCGAGCCCGCATTGTCTTTGAAGTACATGCCGGACCAGGGCATCGAGACCAGGGTGTGGTCGCTGCGGGGCGCGGGTTCGGTGCGATACGAGGGGTGACCGATGCTGCCGTACCGCGACCAGAACGCCTTCTGCGGCATCGCCAGGATCTCGGGCTTGCTCGATACCATCGCGCCGCCCGTGGTGCGACCGCCGAACGAGAACATCTCGTAGTGCCTCAGCCCCGAACTCGCCAGCAGGCGGCCGTCCGGGAGTTGCGTGATCGTGGGGTACCAACGGTCGACTCGAAGGCTGTCGACGATCCGCCAGCCGTTCGTGTAGGTCTCGCCGTTCACGGTGATGTTGTCGATGAGGCAGTACTTGGGGTCGAAGATCTGCACGCCCTTGTGGCCGTTGTTGCGGAACGATGTGCCGCCCACGAACAACACGCTGCCATCGGCGAGCGAGGCGTGACCGCAGCAGAACGGGTCGGGGCGCCCGATGGGCGGCGGCACATGCTTGTTGAAGAGCGAAGGCCAGTTCGGCGAAGCCGTTCCCGGCGGGATCACCATCACGCGCGGCGAGGCCTTGTTGCAGGGTGCGGGCCGGCCGGTGCCGTGCATGTGCAGCACGATCGTGGTGTCGCCGCCGCCGCGCAGCGCCATCATGTGCGTCGCGGTCTCGCAGCTGTCGGTGGGGACGCCGTCCCATTCATACGGGCCGAGCCACTTGCCACTGACGCCGCTGGCGTGCGCGGCGTGCGGTCGAGAGGTCTCGATCACACCGCCGATGAGAACCAAGGACAACGCGAGGATCGCTCCGGTAAACTTGGAGCGGACCGGGGGGGGGGGGATTCAGCATGGAGGACACTCCCGCGTTGAGGATCACGAGTGGACGCGGATACGAGATAGGGGACCCCTGCACCGGGGGAGTCTGGCAGGTCGGACCGGTGCTTCGCAATGGGAGATTTGCGCCCGCATCGCGGATGCCGTCGGGGTCGCACCGTACGGCCAGAGCTGCCGAACCGAGCACACCGTCACCAGAGTCGCGCGAGTCAGGTTCTCCGGCCGCCGCCCCTCGCCCGCCACGCCGCCAGCAACTCCGCCTCGCGCTCGCGCTTCATGGCGGGTGATCCCGCGCGCACGTCCGGGGCGAGGCTCCGCTCGTATGCGAGCGTGTCGTGCGCCGTGTCGGCCAGCGGCCGCGTACGGAGCCCAGCCGCATGCGCTCGGCGCAGGTCGGGCGAGTGGATCGGCGCCTCATGCGACGCCAGCCACATCGGAAGTTCCGACCACGGTTGCACCCCTTGCGCCAACAGGAACGCCTCGTCGACCCACGTCAGTGGCGGCGTGGCACCGATCGCGCTGGCGATGCCCTCGAGCATCTCGCGCATCGTGCACGGCGCGGCGGGCCCTGTGGCCTGCCACGTGCCGGCCTCCCCCGCCTCGATGCGGCCGATGAAGAACGCCGCCAGGTCGCGGCCATCGATCCATGTGACACGTGCATCCGGCGTGCCCGGCGCCAGCACATCGCCGCCTTCGGCGAGGCGGCGCACCCAGTACGCGAAGCGGTCCATGTAGTCGTTCGGGCCGACGACGACGCCGGGACGCACCACCATCGCTTCGCGGCCGAATCCCTCGTGCACCACACGCTCGCAGGCCGCCTTGAGGCCGCCATAGGTCTCCCCCGTCACGGCCTCGGTCGTGGGATCCTCGGGCCCATCTGGGGTGCCGATTCATCGTAGCCCGGCGTGATGGGCTCGGCGTAGACCGAGATGCTGGAGACGAACAGATAGTGCTCGACCGAATCACGCAGCGCCTCGGCCGAGGCCCGCACCACGCGCGGCACGTAGCCGCAGCAGTCGAGCACCGCGTCCCAGCGGCCGCCCGCCAGCGCCGACAGTCCGCCGTCGCGATCGCCCAGCACTTCTCGAGCGGCGGGGAACAACCCCTGCGCCTGACGGCCGCGATGGAACAGCGTCACGTCATGCCCTCGGCGGAGGGCGGCTTCCACGGCGTGTCGGCCGAGGAAGCGCGTCCCCCCGAGGACCAGCAGTCTCACTTCGCGGGCTTGGCGAAGGTGTCAGCGGCGAGCTTGGGATCGAGCACGATCGCGCTCACCTTGCCCGTCATGAACGGCTCGCCGCCGCGCAGCATCTTGAGCGTGTGCGGATACTGCAGCGCACCCGCGGACTTCCAGTCGCTGTAGAGTTGCACCATGCGCGCCGGGCCCATCTGCGGATTGTCATCGTGGCTCGCCATGCCGGCCAATCGTCCCTGCGGATCGAACAGCAGCACGAGGTCCTGCGACTTCGCGCCCGAGACGACCGCCACGTCGTAGGCGACGCCATCGATCGTCTCCTTCTCGGGGACGGCGACCAACTCGACCGAAGCGTCGCCGTAGAGCCGCCACAGCGAGCGCTCCCAGTCCTTGGCCATGCTCTCGGCGGCCTTGGGATCATCGCGCAGCTGCCCCATGCCGGCCGACCAACCGGCCGCGCCATCGAAGCCCGACTTCATCTCGCCGAACGGCAGCTTCTGCACGGTCAGCTGCTTGTCGGGGAACTGCGAGATCTCCTGGATCGTCAGCGCGATGCTCTGCCCCTGCATCGACACGTTCGCCTCGATCGTGACGTCGGCGGTCTTGATCGCCGCCCACGCCGCACGGCCACCGGCGGCCTTGGCCGCCGCGTCCATCCAGCCCTTCGCCTTGGCCTTGGCCTCGGGCGTCGCCGCGACGTTGCCGGTCGTGGAGGCTGGCGGCGTGATCGAGACATCGAAGCGCTCGACCGTCAGTCCGGCCGAGGCGAGACTGCGATCGAAGTCCTTCTCCTTGCCCACCAGCACGACCACCTGCTCGGCAGGCGTGATCTTGCGCTTGGCCGCGGCGAGCACATCGGCTGCCGTCAGCGACTCGAGCGCCTTCTGATAGCGCGCCAGGAAGTCCTGCGGATAGCCCATCGCCTCGTACTGCGCCGAGCGGAACAGCGTCTGGCTCGGATCCTCGAAGTTGAAGACGAACGCGTTGACGACCGCCGACTTGGCGACGTCCATCTCCTCGGGGCTGAACGGCGCCTCGGTGACCTTGCGCACTTCCTCGCGCACCAGGTCGAGCGCCACCATCGTGCTCTCGCCCTTGGTCAGCGAGAACGCGAGGAACACTCCCGGCTTCTGGAAGTCGACGCCGGCGACAGCGCCGGTGCCGTAGGCGAGACCGCGCTGCGTGCGGATGCGGCTGAACATGCGCGACGAGAAGCCGCCGCCCAGTCCCTGCTCGAGCACCTGCATCGCGGCATAGTCGGGATCATCGGCGCGCAGGCCCGGCTGGGCCACGACGATGCCCGTCTGCGTCACGTCGTCCTTCGGCGCGTACACGAGCCGCGGCGTGACCTTGGTCGGCGTCGGCGGCAGCACCGGCGCCGCCGTACCGCTTCGCTTCCAGCCGCCGAAGCGTGCGAGCAGCAGCTTCTTCATGTCGGCGCTCTTGAAGTCGCCATAGACCGCGACGACCATGCGCTCGGGCACGAACACCTTGCCGTGCAGCTCGCGGCAGTCGGAGGCCGAGATCGGCTCGACGGTGGCGTACTCGGGGCTGCGCGCCCACGGGCTGTCCTTGCCGTGCACCGCCTGCGGCGCGACGCGCATGAGCACACCCATCATCTCGTCGTTGCGGCCGGCGATCTGCCGCCTCAGTCCGACCTTGGCGAGTTCGATCTTGTCATCCGGGAACGCCGGCGTCCGCAGCACGCCGCTCCACAGGCCGATGACCTCGTTCAGATCGTCGGTCAGGCAGCGGAAGCCGCTGGTGGCGAGGTCGGCGCCGATCCCCGTGGACATGCTGGCGCCGATGGCGGCGAGGCGGTCATCGAGATAGTCGCCGCTGTTCTGCGCCGTGCCGCCCGAGCGCATGACACTGCCGGTCAGGCCGGACAGCCCGGTGCGATCGGCGGACACGAACGTCGGAGTGGTCCGGAAGTAGGCGGTGCCCGAGACGAGCGGCAGGTCGTGATCCTCGAGCAGGAACACCACGACGCCATTCGGCAGCGTGTAGCGCTCGGGCTTGACCTCGGCGACGCGGCCGATCGGCGGCGCCACGATCTTCTTGGGGTCGTAGATGGAGCGATCGACCGCCGCGTCGGTGGCGGACACCGCGATCGCCGTCAGCAGCACGGCTCCTGTGAGAACAGCGAGTCTCGAGCGCATCAGCGGCCTCCCTCGGCCGCGGCGGCGGGCGGCGCCACCATCATGGCCACAGTTCGATTCTTCTTGATGATCGCGCTCTTGAGGGCGCGCGTCAGGTCATCGGGTGTCAGCGACAGCACGCGCTCGGGCTCGCGGAAGAACTCGCGCCAGTCCCCGTAGAGCGAGTGCGCCTGCGCCAGTTCGCTCGCGAGCGACGAGTTGTCATCGACCGCTCCGATCTTGGCGGCGCGCATGCGGACCTTGTAGCCATCCAGCTCGGCGGCGGTGACCGGCTCGCTGCCCATGGCCTTCTCGATCACGCCGTAGGCGGCCTGCTCGACCTCGGTCGGCTCGGTGCCGGTGGCCGGGAACATGAACAGGGCGAACAGGTTCGGATAGCGCTCGCCGGGGAAGCCGGTGAACGTCTGGGCGACGGTGGCGATCTTGCGCTCCTTGACCAGCGTCTTCTGCAGCCGCGACCACGCGCCGCCACCGATGATGTCGGCGGCCGCCTTGAACGCCGGATAGCTCGGGTCCGAGGCCGCCGGGATGTGCCAGCCGACCATGACCGCCGGCTGCGCCTTGTCCTCGATGGTGATCCGACGCTCGCCGATCTGCTCGGGCTCGACCGTGTCGATCGGACCCGGCGCGGCGGCATCGGAGACGCCCGAGAAGTACTTCTCGGCCAGGCGCTTGACCTCGGCCAGCTTGACGTCGCCGACGAGGACGACGGTCATGTTCTTGGCGACGTAGTTGGTGCGGAAGAACGCCTCGCCCTCGGTGCGGCTGAACGACTTGAGGTCGCTGGTGTGGCCGATGCCGCCGAAGCCGTAGGGATGCGCGTTGAACGAGCTCGCGTTCCACTCGTAGAACAGTCGTCCGACCGGCGACGACTCGATGCGCATGCGCTTCTCCTCGATCACGACGTCGCGCTCTTTGTAGAACTCGCGGAACACGGGGTCGATGAACGTGGCCGCGTGCATGGCGGCCCACAGCTCGAGCCGGTTGCTCGGCAGCGAGTAGAAGTACGCCGTGATGTCATTGGCGGTGAACGCGTTGATCCCGACGCCTCCAGCGCGCTCGATGACCTGCGTCGCCTCGTTGGCCACGACGTACAATTGGGATGCCTGCTGGGCGTCGGCGAACGTCTTCTCGAGTGCGGCCAGGCGCTTCGCATCGGCGCGCGGGCCCTTGCGCCGCTCGTCGATCAGCGCCTCCCAGGCGCGATCCTCGGCCGCGAGCAGGGGCGTCTCCTTGCCGGTGTCGGTTGTGCCGACGATCGACGTGCCCTTGAATGCCATGTGCTCCATCATGTGCGCGAGCCCGGTGGTGCCGACCGCGTCGTTGGCGGAGCCCGAGTTGACCACGGTGAAGAAGCTGAAGACCGGGGCCTGATGCCGCTCGACGACGAGGAACTTGAGGCCGTTGGCGAGCGTGAACTCCTGCACCTGGCGCTCGATCGTCTCGAGTCCGGTGCGCTTGGCCGTGGCGGCCGGCTTGCCGCGCTGCGCGAGCGCCGGCGTGGAGAGAAGCGCGGCGCCCAGAACCAGGCACCACGCGAGACGGCTCATCATGAGGCGACTCCTCGTGGGAAGGGAATGATCGGCTGGGCTCGAGGGGCCCTGCGGAGACGGCGGACTATCGCAGGGGGCCGGGAGGCTCGCAACGAATGCGGCAGCCGCCGGCGCCCGAGGCGGGTGGAATCCCGACGACCGCATGGGAATCATGCTCCCAGCGGGTGCATCACCCCTGGTCGGCCCGCCGGCGCTGCTCGTATCGGAGCGCCCCGGCGCCGTCCCCGAGGGATCGGCAGAGGTGCTCGAGTTCCTCGAACACGTACGGATCGGGGGATCCCGCGGCCTCGCACTCGCGCTCCAAGCGGAGTTGGATCGCGAGCGCGTCGCTGAGTCGCCCCAGGGCGCGCAGCGTCCACGCCACCATCCAGTGCGCGACCCGCGTGGCGCCCGGATCGCTGCCACGTTCGCGGATCACCGCCGCCTGCTCGAACTGAGTGAGCGCCTCGTCGAATCGGCCGAGCTGGTGCAACGCGTAGCCGATGTTGTTGCGGAGCGAGGCCTCCCACTTCTTCGGTAACCGTCGTCTGACGCCCACTCTTCCGCGAGGGATTCCGGTGCGGCAGCATGCGCGGCATGGGACGACACGTGGATCCGAAGCAGATGGCGCAGT
>JAYWEM010000192.1:0-6445 GCA_043779265.1 bacterium
TCGACCTGGAGCCGCGTGTTCATCTCGAGGAAGTAGAAGTCGCCATTCTGCGCCAGCAGCATCTCGATCGTGCCGGCACCTCGATAGCTGACCGCCTCGGTCAAACGCACCGCGGCCTCGCACATGGCCTTGCGCTGCGCGGGCGTCACCGACGGACTCGGCGCCTCCTCGACCACCTTCTGATGGCGGCGCTGCAGCGAGCATTCGCGCTCGAACAGGTGGATCGCCTTGCCCAACCCGTCGCCCAGCACCTGAACCTCGATGTGCCGAGCATGCGTGACCAGTTTCTCCAGATACACGCTGGCATCGCCGAACGCCGAACGCGCCAGACGCTGCGCGCTCTCGATGGCCTCTCTCAGCGAGGCTTCATCGGCGCAGGCGCGCATGCCCTTGCCGCCACCACCGAGCGCTGCCTTCACCATCACCGGGTAGCCGATCTTCTTCGCGGCCTTGACCAGTGCGGCCGCATCGTCGCCCTCGGCACCCGGCACGATCGGCACGCCCGCCTTCTCGGCGATGCGGCGCGCCGCGCGCTTGTCGCCCATGTCGCGGATCTGCTGCGCGGTCGGCCCGATGAACGTCAGTCCAGCAGCCTCCACGGCGTCGGCGAAGGCGGCGTTCTCGGCGAGGAAGCCGAATCCCGGGTGCACGGCCTCGGCGCCCGCGACGCGCGCGGCCTCGAGGATCGCCTCGATATCGAGGTAGCTGCGACGCGCCTCGGCTGGCCCGATGCGGACCGACTCATCGCAGACGCGCGTGTGCAGCGCGCCCGCGTCGGCGTCCGAGTGCACCGCCACCGAACCGATGCCCATCTCATGCAGCGTGGTCGCGATGCGGCAGGCGACTTCGCCACGATTGGCGATCAGGACCTTGCGGAACGAGCGACTCACAGCGGTCATGCCGTCCACTTGGGGCTACGCTTCTCGAAGAACGCCGAGAGGCCGTCTTTCGCCTCATCGCCCGAGCGCACCTCGGCGAGCGTCCGCGGCAATGCCGAGCGGTACTCCTCCCAGCCGACATCGCCCCACAGTTCGAGCAGGCGCTTGACCCGCTTCTGCGCCTCGGGACCGCCCTTCAACAACTCGCCCACGCGTTCGTCCACCTTGGCGTCCAGCTCGGCCATCGGCACGACGTGGTGCACGAGGCCGATGCGATGCGCCTCGGCGGCGCCGAATCGCTCGCCGGTCAGCATGAACTCGCGCGCCCAGCGATCGCCCAGACGCCGGATCACATACGGGCTGATGATGCCGGGCAGGATCCCGAGGCGAACCTCGGTGAGCCCGAACTTGGCGTCGTCGCTGGCGACGACGATATCGCAGCAGCACACGAATCCGACGCCGCCGCCGAACACGTTGCCGTGCGCTCGGCCCACCACCGGCTTGGGGAAGTCCCCGAGCGCGGCGAACACACCCGCCAGCGTCTCGGCCTCGGCCAGGTTCTGCTCGAACGAGGCTCCCGCACTCGCCTTCATCGCGCCGATGTCGGCGCCGGCGCTGAACGAAGGACCGCGGCCGCCGAGCACGACGACCCTGCAGGTCGCGTCCTCGGCCAGCGCATGGAGCGCCACGGTGAGTTCGCGGCCGACCTCGGCGTTGAGAGCGTTGTGGGATTCGGGCCGGTCGAACCAGATGCGAGCCAGCGCGCCTTCGCGCTGCACATCGACGAGTGGCATGCGGAGCTCCTCGGGGAGGGGGTCGGACGCCCGAGCATACGGACGCGGGCCCTCTCGCTCAAAGCGCTCTGACTACGCCGCCTCCTCCAGCCCCGACATCAGCCGCTCCACACCCTCTCGAACGCTCTCCACCAGCGGCTCGATCGTCTCGGCATCATTGATCTTGAGGTCGGAGAACACGCGCTCGACCGAGAAGGCGACCTCCTTCTCGATGTCGCCGATGCCGAGGTGCTGGCAGATGAGATTGCCCGCATGCACCAGACGTTGCGCCGGGGTCGCGGTCGCCCCCTTGTAGCGGTGGTGATCGCGGGCGGCCTCGACGATCGGCTCGGGCATGCCCCAGTCCTTCAGGACATGGGCGCCGGTCTCCTCGTGCAACTGGGACATCAGGATCTCGATCATCTCGACACCGATCGACTGTCCCTTGTTGGCCCGCTCGATCTCGGAAACGGCGTGCACGAGGACGGGCTTGCCGGTGTCATGCAGCAGCCCCATCAGGAAGGCGCTGTCGCGCTCGATGCCGGTGAGCTTGGAGATCGACTCGCATGCGATGGCGGTGCCCATCGAAAGCTTCCAGGACTGCTCGAGAACCTCGCGGTAGGCTTTGGCCGAGAAGATGCGCATGCGGATCGACTCGGCGAACACCATGTCGCGGACCGCATTGAAACCGAGGCGCATGAGCGCCTGCTGGATTCCGTCGACTCGCCCACTGCCCGCGTACATCGCCGAGTTCGCCACGACGAGAACGCGCGTCGCCAGCACCGGGTCGGTCGAGATCGCATCGACGATGTCCTCGAGATCGGCCTCGGGGTTCTGCGACAACTGCATGATGCGGGTGGCGACCTGCGGCAGACGGGGGACCTCGAGCTGGTTCGACTTCAACCGCTTCTCGATGGAGGCCTTGATCGCCTCGACCAACTGGTCGTCCAGTCCATAGGACGAGCCGTCGATCTCATAGACGATGTTCTTGGGCCCCGTGTTGTATCGCTTCCTCAGCGGATCCATGGCTCTCCCCTCGGAGATCACTGCCGAATACTCACGCAGGGGTTTCGGCAGGACGGGGCGGCGAGTTCAGCCTCGAAATGAGCCCCGGGGGGCTCGCCCACGAACACTGCGCCCGTGCGCGTCCGCAGCCGTCGTTTCGGGCCGTGGGAGCGGCCAAGCGGATCAGGGGCGCTGGTCGGCCGAGACGAGTGTCGTGTTGAAGGAGAAGCCGCGCCACTCGCTGAGCGGACTGTCGATCGCGTTGGCATTGGTCGCCGACACCCGCCACCTCGCGAACCCATCGGCAGCCAGAGCCGGCATCGAGTAGTTGTTGGCCGGGAGGCCGCGCTGGGCCACATGGGACACCCAGACGCCGCTCACACTCTTGTCGATCCAGATGTTGTAGGTGGCAGCACCGTCGACTGTACCCCATGAAAATGACGTCGTGCGTGGCGTCGACGTGAACACCGCTCCCTCCACCGGGAAGATGAGCGCGGGGGCGGACACCGAGGGCGGGTTCGACTGAACAGGACTCGACTTCGAACAACTCGTCGCGATCCCCGCGATGAGGACGCAGACGATCGCACTCCATCGGACTTGGATCATGCTCTCCTCCCGGATTGGGATGGTCCACATCGAGCCCCGCACAGTGCGGTGAGGCGCTGGTGTTGATCAGCGGAGCGAACTCGCCACCTCCATTCGCTCTTGGGCGCGTTCGGGAGGATAGCGTGATGTGGCCCCGTGTCGAGGCGTGACTCTACCGGCCGAGGCTACCCCTTCGCCAGCAACAGGATGCCGACCACGAACAGGGCGGCTGCCGCGAGCCGGCGGCGGCGGGCCCGCTCGCCCAGCACCTGGCCGCCCAGCCAGGCGCCGATCAGGATGCCGACCTCGCGCGCCGGGGCGATGTGGCTGACCGCGCCCCACTGCATCGCCGTCAGGATGAGCATGTAACTGAGCGGGCTCAAGGCAGCAATGCCGAGCACGCGCCACGGATGCGTCTGCACCAGGCGCCGGACGCCGGCGCGATCGGCGATCGCAGCGGGCGTGAAGAGCACGACGCGCACCAATTCCCCCGCCCAGTAGAAGAGCACGGGCGGGATGCCGACCTCCTTCACGGCCCAGCCATCCCATAGCGTGTAGAGCGCGATGAACGCGCCCGTCGCGAGACCCCAGCGCACGCCGGCCGAGAGCGATTCGTCGCTCGACTTCGCGCTGAACAGACCGGACAGCGTGAGCACGCCCACCCCGATCGCGGCGATGCCGCCGATCGTCCAGGGCGTGGCGGGCTCGGAGAACAGCACGAGGGCGGCGAGCCCCGCCAGCATCGGTCCGCTGCCGCGCGCCAGCGGATAGACGACCGAGAGATCGGAGCGCCGATAGCCCGTCAGCAGGCACAGGAAGTAGAGCACGTGGATGACGCCGCTGCCGACGATGAACAACAGCGCCTCGCGATCCGGCTGCCAGCCGATCGCGCGGGACATCATCACCGCAGGCACCGCGTAGAACAGCGCCGAGAGCGTGACCAAAACCCACATCAACGTGCCACGGCGGGCCGTCTCGCCGATCTGCTTGGTCCACAGATTCCACGTCGCGTGGATCACAGCCGAGACGAGGACGAGCGCGAGGACGGCGGGGGTCACTCGCGCTCCCGATCACCGGGGCGAATCGAACTCACATCCGGAACACGCCGAACTTGGGTTCCGGGATCGGCGCGTTGAGGCAGGCCGCCAGCGACAACGCGAGCACGTCACGCGTCTTCGCGGGATCGATCACGCCGTCGTCCCACAGGCGCGCGGTCGAGAAGTAGGGGCTGCCCTCTCGCTCGTACGTGTCCAGGATCGGCTGCTTGAACAGATCGATCTCGGACTCGCTCATGCTGCCGCCCTTGGACTCGGTCTGCGCCTGCTTCACCTGCGCCAGCACGCTGGCCGCCTGCTCGCCGCCCATCACGCTGATGCGCGCATTGGGCCACATGTAGAGGAATCTCGGCTGATAGGCGCGGCCGCACATGCCGTAGTTCCCGGCGCCGAAGCTGCCGCCGATGATCACCGTGATCTTCGGCACCTGCGCGTTCGCGACTGCGTGCACCAGCTTGGCACCGTCCTTGGCGATGCCGCCGTGTTCGTACTGTCGGCCGACCATGAAGCCGGTGATGTTCTGCAGGAACAGCAGCGGCACGCCGCGCTGCGCCGCCAACTCGATGAAGTGCGTGCCCTTCAAGGCGCTCTCCGAGAACAGGATCCCCTGATTGGCGAGGATCGCGACCGGCATGCCCATCAAGTGCGCGAAGCCGCACACGAGCGTCGTACCGTAGCGCGCCTTGAACTCGTGGAAGCGCGAACCATCCACGAGCCGCGCGATCACCTCGCGCACGTCGTAGGGCGTGCGAAGGTCGCGAGGCAGCACGCCATGCAGCTCGGCGGGATCATGGGCGGGCGGCTCGGGTGTGCGCAGGTCGAGGCTGGCGCGTTTGCCGGCGCCCAGGTGCGACACGATCTCGCGCGCCATCTCGAGCGCATGCGCGTCGTCGTCGGCCAAGTGGTCGGCGACGCCGGAGATGCGCGTGTGCACGTCGCCGCCGCCCAACTCCTCGGCGGTCACCTCCTCGCCGGTCGCGGCTTTCACCAACGGCGGCCCGGCGAGGAAAATGGTGCCCTGCTCCTTCACGATCACGGTCTCGTCGCTCATCGCAGGCACGTAAGCGCCGCCTGCGGTGCACGAGCCCATCACCACTGCCAACTGAGGCAGGCCCTCGGCCGACATGCGCGCCTGGTTGTAGAAGATGCGCCCGAAGTGGTCGCGGTCGGGGAACACATCGGCCTGCAGCGGCAGGAACGCACCACCCGAGTCGACGAGATACACGGTGGGCAGGCGGTTCTCGAACGCCACCTCCTGCGCGCGGAGATGCTTCTTCACGGTCATCGGAAAGTACGTGCCGCCCTTCACCGTGGCGTCGTTGGCCACCACCATCACCTGCCTGCCCTGCACATTGCCGATTCCGGTGACGATCCCCGCGCACGGCGCATCGCCGTCATAGAGCCCGTTCGCAGCCAGAGGCGACAGTTCGAGGAAGGCGGTGCCGGGATCCAGCAGGCGCTCGATCCGCTCGCGTACGAACAGCTTGCCGCGAGACGTGTGCTTCTCGATCAGCTTGGCACCCCCACCCAGCCGGACCTCGGCCAGATGCTGCTGGAGCTGCTCGGCCAGCGCGCGATGGTGCGCGGCGTTCGCCTTGAACTCGGCACTCTGCGGGTCGAGCTGGGACTCGATGCGTTCCATGGGGCCTCTCGGGGTGGTCGAGGACTCGGCGGCGGTAGCCGGAAGCTAGCAGTCCGCCGCGCGAAGGTGAATACGCCTCGCTGGTGAGGGAATCGTTGACAGGGCGTTGGGTTCGAGTCGAGGCTCCCGCGTCCCGATCGATCGATCACCAGCAATGCCCCGTGCAAGAGCGCCCGTTCATGTTCCGATTCACGACCTTTGAACGCCTCGGGTCCCTCACCCGCATCGCCATGCTCGGCGTGCTCACGCTTCTGCTGGGAGCGCTCATGAGCGGCGCCTGCGCGCCGAAGCCGGCCGGCCTCTCGCCCGCCACGCTCGACTCCGTGGCGACGCGGTACGTGGTGCTCGTGCTGCAGTTGGGCCGCATCCACGCCGATGATGTGGATTCTTACTACGGGCCCGATTCGCTCAAGGCGATGGCGATGGCCGATTCGCTCTCGCCCGTGGCGATCACGCAGGTCGCCGACTCACTGCGAGGCGTGCTGGGCCAGCAGGCTCCCGCCGGGT
>JAYWEM010000193.1:0-31492 GCA_043779265.1 bacterium
ACATCGGACTGTTCGGCACCATCACCAACAGCCCCCTTGCCATCGACTTCGGGGCCACGAACGGCCGAGTGCTGGTCGGCGGATTCACCGGCGGGGTGCTGGAGTTCGATGCCGGCACGGGCGCCTACATCAAGACTTACGGACCCCCGGGTTGGACGTGGTCCGGCATCTACATGCCGAGTGGCAACGTCCTCGTGGCCTCCACCACCACGGACCAGCTCATCGAGTACGACAGCGTCACCGGCGCGCTCATCGGCATCTGGGCGACCCTGCCCATCAGCTACGGGCCCTCCGACATGCGGTTCGGGCCCAACGGCAATCTGTACGTCGGGCTCTACGGGGGCCACGGCGTGTACGAGTACGACCCGACCAGCGCGGCGCTCGTGAGCGTCGTGAATCTCGCGCCGGGCTCGCGCGTCAACGACGTGGAGTTCCTGAACGGGGAGATCCTGGTGACGGCGCTCGGCACCAACATGGTGTTCCGCTTCGACTCGACGCCGGCCCACAATCTGCTCGGCACGTTCGCCGGGACCGGCTGGGGCAACACCCACGGCATCGCCGTCAGCCCGCACAACGGCCACATCTACGTCGTGGACGGCGTCAGTGCCCAGGTCCACGAGTTCGATCCGATCACGTTCGTGGAGTTGAACGCCAACGTGCTCAGCCCCCCGCCTGGCGACAAGATCGTGGACATCGAGTTCCGCGTGGACAACCGCCCCACGCCGACGACGCCCACGACGTGGGGACGGCTGAAGCAGCTGTACCGCTGACACGAGCGGCGGGGAGAGATCCCCGCCGCGGCGGTGCTATCCTCCGACCATGGCCGGAACCGACCCCGATCGGCATACAGACGAGCCGATGCGTGAACTGGTGCATCGTGGACTGAAGTCGATGCACCACGCGCTGCCGGAGAGCCTCAAGCGTGGCGTGCGGCCATGGTATCTCCGCAACGTCTACTACCGCTGGTTCCCGGAGGTCCAAGAACGTCCGGCGATGCCGCCCCCGGCCCCCGAACTGGGGCCGTTCCTGTCGGCGCCCCTGGACGCCAGGCCCACGCTCCTGAGCCTGCCGATCACGCCGTGGTCGTTGCGCTACGCGCGGCCACAGCAGATCCCGCAACGCATGGTGCGGCTCGGCTGGCGCGTCATCGTGCTGGATCCGCTGCTCGACGGACGGCCGTATCAGCCGAAGGCGCAGGGCATCCACGCCTGGAGCGCACCACGCGGGCCGAGCGTGACCGAACTCAAGCTCCCCTGCAGCTTGGCGCGCGACCTCTACCGCGACGCGCTCTCGCCACGCGATGTCGACACGATCCTGTCCGCGCTGATCCCCCGCTTGAGTGAACTGGGGGTGTCGGAGTTGGTGACCTGGGTACACTTGCCGTTCTGGGCGCCGCTGGCGATCGCGCTTCGCGACCGCGTCGGAGCAGGCCTCGTCTACGACTGCATCGACGAGCACGAGGGCTTCACCAACATGACCGAACGGCAGCGCTCCGGTGAGACGGATCTCGTCAGGGAGGCCGATCTGGTCGTGACCACCGCCGCGGCGCTCGAGCAGAAGGTCGGACTCACGGCCCGGCGCACGGTTCGCATCCCCAACGGTTGCGACCCCGAGCACTTCGCCACCGGCGTGCCGGCGGCGCGACTGGCAAGCCTGCCGCGACCGATCTTCGGCTACGTGGGTGCGATCGCCGACTGGTTCGACACCTCGCTGATCGCCTCGCTGTCGCGCGCACGCCCCGAGTGTTCGATCGTGCTGGCCGGACATGCCGAGCCAGCTGAGCGCACGGATCTCGCTCGGCTCCCCAACGTGACACTGCTCGGCGAGGTCGAGAACGCCCTGGTCCCCGATCTCGTGGCGGCATTCGATGTCGCGCTGATCCCGTTCCGACTCAACGCGCTCACCCGCGCCACCCATCCGGTCAAGTGCTTCGAGTACCTGGCCGCCGGCCGCGCGGTCGCCAGCGTCGGCCTGCCCGAGCTGGCGGAGTGGGCGCATGTCGTCCGACTCGGCGACGGCCCTGATGGCTTCGTGAACTCGTGTGAGTTGGCGCTCGAGGATTCACGCACGGATCCATCGCCGCGGCTCGAAGCCGCCCGTTCGAATCACTGGGACGTGCGCGCTGCGCAGATGGACCAGGCGATCCGCGACTCGGGGCCCTTCGCCTCGATCATCATCGTCTCGTGTGGGCAGTGGCGGCACACCCAGGCTTGCTTGGAGCAACTGCTCGCCTGCCTGCCGCCGTCTCGCAGTGAGGTGATCGTGGTGGACAATGGGTCCACCGACGGATCGCGGCAGGGACTGTTCGGCTGGACACGCGTGGATCCTCGCGTGCGCGTGGTGTGGAACACGGAGAACCGTGGCTTCGCCGCTGCCTGCAATCAAGGACTCGCATTCGCACGTGGCGACGTGCTCGTGCTGCTCAACAACGACGTGCTGGTCACGCCGGGATGGTTGCGCGGACTGATGCGCCATCTGGAGGACCCGGCGGTCGGCATGGTCGGGCCCGTGACGAACTCCATCGGGAACGAGGCCCGCATCCCGGTGAAGTACCGCGACCGTGCCGGCCTCCTGCGGTTCGCCTCGGAACGCCGCCACTCGCACCACGGCCGACACTTCGACCTCGCGCTGTGCGCCATGTTCTGCGCCGCGATGCGCCGTGACACTTACGAGAAGGTCGGGCCGCTCGATGAACGCTTCGGGGAGGGACTGTTCGAGGATGATGACTACGCGCGGCGCATGCGCGATCTCGGTCTGATCTCCCGCTGCGCCGAAGACGTGTTCGTGCACCACTTCGGCAGCATCACGCTGCGCGCGCTCGGCTGGGATCGCTGGCGGGGGCTGTTCGAAGCGAATCGTGCCCGCTTCCTCGAGAAGTGGGGAGCTCGCCCATGAAGGCGATCCAGGCCCACCTCGCGGAACTGTGGCGGCATCGGGTCCTCATCGGCATTCTCACGCAGCGCGAGTTGATCGCACGCTATCGCGGCTCGCTGCTGGGCTATCTGTGGACGCTGCTCAATCCGTTGCTCCAGGCGGCCGTCTATGTGCTCGTCTTCCGCTATCTCACCGGCGCGATCCGCACACCCGGCTACGAGATCACGCTGTTCACCGCGATCCTCCCGTGGGCTTGGATCGCCGGAGCACTCACGCAGGGACCGACGAGCATCGTGCACGGTGCGCCCTTGGTGCTCCGCTCGGCCGTGCCTCCACAGGTCCTTCCTGGGGTGGTCGTGCTCGGGCACGGCATCCATCTCGTCCTCGCACTTCCGGTCGCGGCGGTACTCGCGCTCGCCAGCGGCATCGCGCCATCTTGGTCATGGCTCGCACTGCCGATCGCGCTCGCGCCGCTCCTTGTGTTCGTCTACGCCGTGGCTCTCGCGACCGCCTCGCTCACCCCGCGTTTTCGCGATGTCCAGTTCCTCACGCAGAACGCGCTCGGCATCTGGTTCCTCCTCACGCCCATCGCATGGCCGCTGGCGATGGCGCCCGAGTGGCTGCGCCCCTGGATCGGATTGAACCCGGCCGCTGCGTTGGTGCTGCCTTTCACGCAGATCCTCGTCGAGCGTCGCTTTCCCGATGCGATGCTGCTCGGCGCAGGCGCCCTCTGGGGGTTGGTGGCCTTCGCGGGGACCGTGGCGCTGTTCGAGCGCCACCGCGATGCGATCGTGGAGGACCTGTGACCGCCCCGGCGATCGAGTTCATCGGCGTCACCAAACGATTCCGCACCGGGCGCGCGCATGCGCCGCACACGACGCTCAAATCCGTTGTCGTCTCGGCATTGACCGGGCGCGCAAGAACCTCCGAGCCACGATTCGAGGCGCTCACTCGCATCGACCTCCGCGTCGCGGTGGGTGACTCGCTCGGCATCCTCGGCCGCAATGGCGCCGGCAAGTCGACGCTGCTCCGATTGATCGCGGGGATCTACCGCCCGGACGAGGGCGTGATCCGAGTGCGCGGACGCGTCGCGCCGCTGCTCGAACTGGGTGCCGGCTTCCATCCCGAGTTCACGGCGCGGGAGAACATCCTCGTCAATGGCGTCGTGCTGGGCCTCTCTCGCGCGGAGGTTCGCGATCGCATGGAGGCGATCCTCGCCTTCGCCGAGATCGAGTCGCATGCGGACTCGCCGCTCCGCACCTGGTCCACGGGGATGGTCATGCGCCTTGGCTTCAGCGTGGCGATCCACGTCGAGCCCGACCTCCTGCTGGTCGACGAGTCCCTCGCCGTGGGTGATGCGCGCTTCCAGGAGCGGAGCCGCGCCGCGTTGCTGAAGCGGGTGCGAGAGCGACGCGGCACGACGGTGATCGTCTCGCACGACACCGCCGCCATCCGCGAGTTCTGCAATCGCGCGCTGGTCCTCGATCCGCCCGAGGCTCGCTCCCATGAGGATGCGGCGGCCGGGATCCTCGACTATGAGCGGTCCCTCTCGGGGCGACCGTGATCCGGCCCGCCGCACCGGTCTCGGTCGTCCTGGTGCTGCACGAGTCGGCCGCCGTCGTGGGGCACGCCCTGCGTTCCCTGCGTCGCCAGTCACTCGAACTGCAGCTGATCGCCGTGGACTCCGCCTCGAGCGATGGCGGACTCGAACGGGTCCGAGGCGAGTGGCCCGAGGCGACGCTGCTCTCGATGGAAGAGAACCGGGGCTTCGCGCTCGCCTGCGATCGCGCGCTGCCGCATGCGACCGGCCGCACGGTGCTGCTGTTGAACCCGGATGCCGAGCTGGAGGACGGTGCACTCGCCACGATGATCGAGCGGCTGGAGTCCGCCCCGGCGCTCGCGATGGTCGCGCCCCGGATGCTGGATGCCGATGGCCGTGAGCGCCGAGGCGATGGACGCGAGCCGTCGCTCGGCCGTTGGTTGCGCGACCTGCTGCCGCCGCCGCTCCTGCCGGCCCATCGCCCGCGCGACCGACGAGAGGGGCCGGACTGGCTCGAGGCATCCTGCGTCCTGATCGATCGAGAGGCCCTTGCTCGAATCGGCGGCGTCGATTCCGGGTACTTCCTCTACTTCGAGGATGTCGAGTTGGGCGCACGACTGAGGGCCATGGGCCGAACGCTCGCGCGAGTGCCCACGGCTGGCGCACGCCATGCGGGTGCCGGCGGCAGCGGGACCTACGGCCCCGTCCACATCGCCGCCTGGCATGAAAGCGCGTCGCGCTGGATCTCGCGACATCAGCTCGGCTGGCGGGGACCGGCCTGCCGCGCCGTGCTTCGCGTGCGGGCCGCGATCCGCGCGGCGCTGTGGCCCTGTGCGTTCCACACCGGCCTGCCGTGGAACGAGCGGTGTCTGCGCGCATCCGCATGGTGGCGCGCGGCTCGGCGCTTGGGGGCGGCCCCCTCATGAGCACGGGCTCGATCGCCGTGATCATCGCCTCACGAGGCGTTCGTCCGTCACTGCGACAGGCGCTCGATGCACTGGCCGGGCAGAGCCTTCCCGCCGATCGGTTCGACGTGCGAGTGGTGATCGATGGCTGGGAGACGTCGGTCCCGTCTCCCGACCTGGGCGTACCCACGTCGACTGTGACGGGCGCCGCGCGCGGGCCCGGCGCGGCGAGGAACCATGGCGCCGCGCTGGCTTCCGGCGAGTGGCTCGCGTTCACGGACGACGATTGCGTCCCTGAACCCGACTGGCTCGAACGAGCGGCCCAACGCATCCGGGACTCCGGCGCCACGATCATCCAGGGCCGCACGCTCGAGGCAGGAGGCGCCTCGCTGATGCGGTTCGAGGATGAGGACTCGCCCGGAGCCATCACCACCAACCTGTTCGTGCGGCGCGCGGACTTCGTCGCAGCCGGCGGATTCGACGAGGCATTCGCCGACCCCGAGCGCGATCTTTATTTCCGCGAGGACACCGACCTCGTGCTCCGACTCCTCGACTCGGGCGCGCGCCAGGTGTTCGCACCCGAAGTGAGAGTGACGCATGCAGCGCTGTTCGCCGATGCGGGCTCGCCCTTGCGCCATGCGAGGCGGCACGAGTTCGACGCCCTGCTCCAGCGCCGACATCCGCAGGCGTTCCATCGCTCTCTCGAGGTCAAGCGCATCGGGCCCTGGAGGGTCCACCGGCCCTTCCACTGGGCCTCGTTGGCGACGCTGACGGCGTGGATCGCCGCGGCCCTCCTGCTCGTGACGGGACATGGCCGAGTCGCGGCGCTGCTCGCCGCACTCGCGCTGGTGGGTCACGCCGTCGCAGCGCTTCGCTACGCGAGGGCCGGCTCGAGGGCGGCGTACTGGGCGGGCTGGGCGACGCCTTTCGTGTATGTCGCCGCACTGACCCGCGGCTGCCTGCGCCACGGCGGCTGGGGAGTCTGGCGATGACGACTCCACGAGGCGGCAGGCCCCTCTCCCTGCTCTCGCTCGCCCTGCTCTCGGCAGCCCTCGTCTTCGGCGCCTCGCAAGCGGGTCGCGCCCTGCTGCACTCCAAGCAGGGCCTCGATCTCGCGCCTTCGGTCGCGGCGGCTCGTGCCTCACTCGAAACCCGTGGATTCCCGGTCTATGACTGGTCGGCGCTTCAGGAAGTCGGCCGCCGATACGGCCTTCATGGTCCGCTCGGTGCCGAGGACCCGATCATCGAGTATGCGTACGCCCCGAGCACGCTGCTCGTCTATCTGCCGTTCGCGGCACTGCCATGGCCCAGCGCTCGGGTGATCTGGTTCGCACTCTCCATCGCAGCCCTCCTGCTGGCGGCTCACTGGTGGGGGCGGATGGTCGCTCCGGATGGAGCCTCGCCGCAGGCCTGGGGTTGGGGCGCCGTCGCCGCCACGGCCGTGTCCTTCCCCTCCGCCTACGGTTGGATGGCCGGACAGTCCAATGACTTCGTCCTGTTGCTGCTCGTGGCCTCGTTCGCGGCGTGGCGAGACGGCCATGCGAGCCGTGCCGGCTGGCTGGCCGCACCGGCCCTCCTTTGGAAGGCCTTCACCGGCGCACCACTCCTGTTCTGGATCGTGCGTTCCGATCGGCGGGCGCTGCTCGCAGTGGTCGCCTCGATGCTCGCGCTGATCCTGGTGTCGACGCTGCTCGTGGAGCCGCGCGCGTGGCTCGAGTGGTGGGAGTACATCCTGAGCCCCGCCAAGGGCCCGACCGCCGCGATGCGCAATCACTCCATCAGCGGCGTGATGCAATTGTGGTTCACGGCCAATGTCATCGCGCCGCCGATCGCCGACTCCCCGCTTCTGGCGAGAGTCGCGACGTGGGGGCTGGCTTCGCTCGCGCTGGGGTTGGCTGCGCGGACGCTCGCGGCGAGACCGCAGCCCCGCGACCCCCACACCGCGATCCAGTGGTCGTCCACACTCGTCCTTGCGGTGCTGCTGGTGCCGCGCGGCTGGGAACACTACGGCGTGCTGCTGTTGCCTGCATTCATCAGTTGCGCTTCGGGGATCGTCTCGCGTCCACGCTCACCCTCCACGCTCATCGCGGCTCTGTTGCTCGGCGCGGCATTCTCGACCTGGGCGCTCCTGCTCATGGACCGTGACGACTACACCTCGGCAGCGGCATTCCCACTGGTGCTGGGGTCCAAGATGTCGGCCTCACTGCTCCTGCTGGGCATCAGCGCATGGCTCATCCACACGCGTCCTCGCGCGATCGATCGCGATGCGGATCGGAGAGGGATCCGCGGTTCGCAGGCGGCGCTCGAGCGCCGCCAACTCGACTAGCGCTCGCAATGCCACGGTGGGCGATCCACCGCTCGGCACGCCCTGCAGGCGAGGCGCGTGCGGGACCGGCCGCTCGGCGAACTGCGCTCCCGCCCGTTTCATCAGGGCCGCGATCTCGACGGAGACCGCGCCGCCCGTGCTCTCGAGCTTCAGTGCCAGAGCGACGTTCGTCGGCAGCAACTTGTAGGCGCAGTTGGCATCGCGCAGGCGCACACCCAGAAGGCGTGCGGCGAGTGAGGTCCACGCGCCTCCCAGCTGACGACGCCACCAGGAGTCGGCGCGTGGCGACCTCCAGCCGAGCACGGCATCGGCCTCTCCTCTTGCGAGCGGCGCGACGAACGCCGGGAGCGGTTCGAATCCGAATTGCCGATCGGCGTCGGTCATGAACACATACTCCATCCGCGCAGCCTCGATCCCGGTGCGCAATGAAGCGCCGTAGCCTCGGCAGGTCATGTGCCGAACCGAGCGCACGCGGGGTTCCAGGAGCGTCAACTCCGCCATCAAGTCGGGCGTGGTGTCTGTGCTACCGTCATCGACGACCACGATCTCCCAAGCCTTGGCGACCGTGGGCAGATGCTTCCGCGCGTCCTCGAGCACGTGCGGGAGATTCGCCGCCTCGTCATGCGCGGGCAGCACGACCGTCAACGAGGACAGCTGGGGGGAGCGTTCCGATGCGGTCATCGCGCGACTCTAGCGCAGTGTCGACTGACTCGGCATGGGGCGTTTCCACGCTCCTGCTCATGACCGACCTGTTGATCCTCGCCGCCTGTTGGTTCGGCGCGCATGCACTCCGGTTCGAGATCACATCGTGGCCCGCTCCGCTCGGCGAGACGCCGCTCATCCGGAGGTGGTGGACGCTCGCGGTCCTCCTGCCCGTCGCGACACTGGTGCTGGCCTCGTGTGGCCTCTACCGCCCCCGCCGCACCGTGACTCCGAGGCGCGAGGCGGGCGAGGCCATCCGAGGGGTGCTGCTGCTGACGATCGTGATGGCCGTGTGGTCGTATGCGTTGCGCTTGGACATCCCCCGCAGCGCGCTCGCTCTCTTCACGCTGATGGCCATGGCCGCGCTGGCCGGCATGCGTCTGGCTCTGGGCGCGCGGCGGCGTGCCCGCCGCCGTCGCGGCCTCGACCTGACTCCAGCGGTGATCGTCGGCGACGGGCCGCTGGCGGCTCAACTGCTCGCTCGGATGCGCGGGGACGTCGGGCTCGGCATCGTGGCGCGCGGCGTCATCTCGACCGGACTCCGCACGCCCGTCGAAGGGGCGCATCCGATCGTGGGCCATGTGGATGCGCTCCAGGCGCTCGCGCCCGATGGACGGTCGGAGGTCGCCTACGTCGCGCTCGAGCGTGAGGAGTCCGCGCTCGAGCGGCGAGTGCTGGCCCGTCTCTCCGAGCTCTCGATCCCCGTGCGATGGGTGCCGGGCGCTCCCGGCCGCTGGCCGCGCGACGCGCAAACCGAGGAACTTGGCGGCCTGCCGATCGTCTACTTGACCGAGAATCCGATGCGGGGGATCGAAGGGGCGATCAAGCGCTCGTTCGACGGCGTCGCCGCCGCCTTCGCCTTGCTGGTCGCATCCCCGCTCATGGCCCTCATCGCGGTGCTCATCCGCATCGACTCGCCCGGCGCTCCGCTGTACTCGCAGGAGCGCTTGAGTCTCGGCGGCCGCCGATTCCAGATGTGGAAGTTCCGGACGATGCGCATCGATGCCGAGGACTCGACCGGGCCCGTGTGGCCGCACGAAGGCGACACTCGCATCACGCGTGTGGGCCGGTGGCTACGGCGTTGCTCGCTCGACGAACTGCCGCAGCTCTGGAACGTCGTGTGCAGCGAGATGAGCCTGGTGGGGCCTCGCCCCGAGCGGCCGGCCTTCGTCGAGCGCTTCGAGGAGCACGTTCCGCATTACCCGCTCCGGCTCGGCGTGCGTGCTGGCATCACAGGCTGGGCTCAGGTGCATGGACTGCGGGGCGCGACACCGATCGATCGCCGGGTCGAGCACGACCTGTTCTATCTCGCCCACTGGTCGCTGGGGCTCGACCTGCGG
Source organism: bacterium (assembly GCA_043779265.1). Classification (GTDB taxonomy): domain Bacteria; phylum Eisenbacteria; class RBG-16-71-46; order RBG-16-71-46; family RBG-16-71-46; genus CADEFY01. The sequence continues at coordinate 9,688 of JAYWEM010000193.1, forward strand.
ATCCTCATGCTCACGATGTGGCGACTGGCACGCGGGCTGAATCCGGGCTGATCGCTGCAGCAGCGACGAGCGCATCACCGCCGGGCACGGCACGGACCGCGGCGAGGAAGGCGCGGTCGAACTGCTCGTGCGAGAACGGCGCGGCTGCGAGGCGCACGGTGTCGCTCTCGAAGGCACAGGACTCGAACGCACGGATCGCCGCGGCCAGCGCTGCTGCGCCCGAGTCCGCGAACAGGACCCCGCCCGCCACGGCCGAAAGCCGATGCTCGGCGAGGGCTCGCTCGGCATTCGCTCCCCGCTCCCGGCCCACGCTCTCGAGCGCCCCGCCCTGAGCGAGCGCGATCACCGGGCAGCCGGCCGCCATCGCCTCGATCGGGACCAGACCGAAGTCCTCGACGCCGGGGAAGAGCAGCGCGCGTGCGTTCGCATAGTGCCCGGGAACGTCCGACTCGGCAACGGCACCGAGGAATCGACAGTCCCGAGGGGCGATGCGCCGAAGCGAGCCGGCCAGCGGACCCTCGCCCGCCACGATCAACGGACGACCGAGTTGGGCGCAGGCCTCGATGGCGACGTGCGCGCGTTTTCCCGGAGTCAGCGCGCCGAGGACCAGATAGTGCTCACCTCCCGATCGAACGCCTGCGAACCGCGCAAGCGCGATGCCCGGATGCACGACCACCGCATCGCGGTTCCAGTGGCGGCGGACACGCTGCGCGACGTGCTGTGAGATGGCGATGAGCGAGTGCGGCCCCTGCGCCGCGCGCCGGTCCCAGTCGCGGAATGCCGCGAGCAGCGGGCGCGCCACGAGCCTCGCGGGATGGGCGGTCAGGTACTCGTCCTCGAGATCCCAGGCGTAGCGTGCCGGGGAGTAGATGAGTGCGAGCTTCGTGGCGCGCGCGTCGGTACGGACGCCATGCGCCACGCAGTGACTCGATGCGATCACCGCATCGAAGCCCCGCAGGTCGAGCGACTCGATCGCGTGCGGGAAGAGCGGCAGCGCCAGCCGATAGTGCGATCGAAGGCCCGGCACATGCTGCAGCCATGAAGTGCGTGGCTTGCGCGATTCGATGCTCTCGGGAACCGAGCCGCGAGCGTGGAAAAGCGTGAACAGATCGGCGCTCGGCCACAGCGACAGCAATCGTTCGAGCACGCGTTCGCCGCCCCGATGCCCGGTGAGCCAGTCGTGCACGATCGCGATGCGCATCACCGGGCCCCCTCGACGAGGCCCCAGGCACGCCGCCGTTCCTCGATGCCCTGGCGTCCCGCCACAGGATCGACCCAGATGGCCGCTTCGCCGGTCACAAGCGCTCGGACTGCGCTGGAATCGCGCCCCATCGCATGCTCCACATCCGCATGATTGACCTGCACGGGTCCCGCCCATGGAGCGATGCGCACGGCCTCGGCGGCGGCCGACTGCGCGCGATCGACGTCCTCCAGCCGCAGCGCCGTCCGAGTGCGTTCGATCATCAGAAGCACGTCGGCCGGCGAAAGGGCATGCGCACGCGCGTAACACGAGTCCCAGACCGCACGCGCAGCCTCGTCACCCAGCTGCAGTCGGATCGCCGCGACACCAGCGAGACGCTGCCAATGCGCCGCACGCGAGGGAGCCAGCGAGACCGCTTCGTGCAGTCGCCCTTCGGCCGAGTCGACCAGTGCGCGCGGCTCGCTCGAAGCGATCGCCTCGCGGATCAGCGCCTCGGCATGGCGCCTCCTGGCCTCATCGTCCAGCGGCGCCCATCTCGCCGCCCTCGCTGTCTGGGCCGCTGCGAGACGACGATAGGCCAGACGCTCGACGTCGTTGCGAGCCAGTGACTCGCTGGCCGCGATCTCCAGCGACCGGCGATGGGCATGTCCGCTGACCAACGTCGAGAGGCTCAGCGCGAAGATCGAGACGGCAGCGGCCGACAGGGCGGCCCTCATCGCGAGTGCGGGACGTTCGCCCGGCGACACCTCCGCCTCGTCCTCGAGCGCCGAGTAGGCGCCGAGCACGCAGGCCATGAACGCCATCGCCGCGATGCCGACGGCGCCGAACACGCCGCAGCCCAGCAGGCCGGCGAGTGCGGCGAGCGTGGCGGCCGCTGGCTCGTCCGCCTGCCGCGTCGAGCGAAGTCGCCGATGCAGAACTCGGAGCAGCAGCACCGCCACGATCACCGCAGCGAGTACCCCCAAGGCGCCTCGCGTGGCCAGTGCGTGCAGCCACACGTCATGGGCGTGGACCGGCAGACCGCCCCACTCGGTCCGCCAGTACTCCATCGTCTGGTGGGCCGGGAAGACGAGTCGGAAGGCATCGGGTCCACTGCCGAGCCATGGCCGCGCGAGGAATGCATCCCAAGCGGCTCGCCAGATCTCGAGGCGACTGCTCCCGCTGCCGCCGAGCAACGTCGTCGCGCGAGTGCCGAGCAGCGTGCCGAACGGACCCGTCACCAGCCAGCCCACGACCGCGAGCACGGCGGTTCCGGCCAGCAGCAGCGGCCACCGCGGTCGACGCTGGCGCGCTTCGCCGGAACCGAGTGGCTCGCCTCGTGCGAACCAGACCAGTGCGAACGCCGCGCCCACCGCGAACGCCGTGCCGAGCCACGCCCCGCGCGAGACCGTGAGCAGCGACGTGATGACGCACAAGAGCAACAGCGGCGCCGACCACCACCTCTGTTCGGGCTCACGAAGCGTGCGCACGGCAGCGAGCCCCGCCGCCGCCGACATCACCACGCCGAGGACATTCGCATGGCCGGACGTGCCGAACGGTCGCACGAAGTCGCCGGCGAGCGACAGGCGCCCCCACCGGAAGGGGTCGAGCAACGCCGCCTGCAGCAGCGCGTAGATGGCACTCACCGCCGCGGCGGCGAGGAACATGTTCTGGATGCGGCCGACATCGGCGGCCCTGCGAGAAGACAGTCGCGCGGCGAGGTAGAGCCCCGCCAGACCCAGCGAAGTCAGCAGGCCCTCCTGCTGCTCCACCTCGCCGACCAGACTGAGCGAGGGAGATGCGCCGAGCGCCGTCGAGAGCACCTCGGTCGCGAGCCAGGCGATCGCGGCCATGTCGAGCCGCGTCATCCGCCCCGGAGGACGCGCGAAAGCGGCGAGCAGGATCGACGCGGCCCCGACGAGCCGCACCAGCGCCGCCTTGGGGAACTCGAAACCCTCGGGCATCCCTGGAGCGAACAGCAGGATCGCCAGCGCGGGTGTCGCGCTGGCGATCCAGATCTTCGCGTCGAAGGGCGCCGATCGCGACACCGCGGCGCGGCTCCGCGCGACTCGCCTCGAGCTCACCGCATCAGTACGACACGCTCGACCGCCGTCTCGGTGCGGCCACGGACCACCCGCACGAAGTAGATCCCAGCCGGCACCGCCTGTCCCTTGGCATCGAGTCCGTCCCACGTCCAGCGACCGGCCCGCTCGCCGCTGCGCTGGATCTGGTGCCGGATCTGGCGGCCGCTCACATCGACGATGCGAACCTCGGCCGCACCCTCACCCGTCCACGTCACCTCGAGCGATCCACGCATTGGATTGGGCGAGAGCCGCAGAGTCAGCGCAGGAATGGAGAGCGGCGGATCGACCGACGTGGCAGCCGGCAGTTGCCGGCCGATCAAGCGGAAGCCGAGATCCTGTCCCACCGGTTCCCAGGGTGCCGGCACGGGGCCGCGGGGCGCGCGGTAGAGCCCCGCCGTCGGCGTGAGGACACCCGCGCCGAAACTCCAATCCGCATCGCACTCGACGAGCAGGCCGTACTCGCGCCCCGGCTCGAGCGTCTGTCCCGGCACGAGCGGAGCCGAAGCACGCCACACCGGTGCGCGCGGGGCGCGCCCCTGCGAATCCGTGTGGAACACGTCCGCGAACGCACCGGGCGGCGGCGGCCCCTGCGGCGGGTGCCCCGTCAGGTCGACGATCGCGACGCGAGCGGGAGCGAGTGGGGACTGGCCGGGCGGCAAGGCGAGCTCGATCCACTGCGGCTCGCATCTTGCTGGCACTTGGAAGCGCTGGACCGCGGTGTAGGTAGGCGAGACGACTGCGGTCTCATCGCCCATCGGGATCAGGTTGGCGCAGACGCGGTGGAGCTCGGGTGCGACGCCGGAGGGTGAGCGGAGCGAGACCGCCAGGCGCGGATTCGTGCCTGCAAGGGGCAGCTGGATGCCGTACTCATTGTGGGCGGTGCCCGTGAGATGCCCTGCGATCAGCGCCGCATCCGGATCGTACGTCGGCCACACGATGGGCGCGCCGACACTGGATTCGAGGAACATGGCGGTGATCGTCACCACGCCGGGCAACCCGGCCAGGCGATCCGTCACGATCAACCGATCGGTCGTCACCGTGCGACGCGTCACTTGCCCGAACGGGACTTCACTCGGCAGTGGCTCCGCGTAGTCATCGACCAGACGATAGGGCGAGTAGTCCGAGATCACGGTGCTCGTCGCCCCACGAGGTCCACCGATTCTCAGGCTGAGATTGGCGGTGTACGTCACTCCACCCCCCGGCTCGAGTGGCGTGGCACGCGCCATCGGCAGTGAGAACTCATCGATCTCGCCGACGTCGGGCAGTCGTTGCTCGAACACGCGCGCGTCGATGGCCGCCATCGCAGTCGGCGTGGCGACTCGATGCAGCTGGGATCCAGGCGCCTCGGCGAGCGGCGGCGAGAGCGACTGCGGCACACCGATGACGCGAATCCCGAGCTTGCCGGGAACCGGCACCCAACCCAAGCCCTGCGTGCTCCGGAGCCACAGCTGGCCTAGCGCGGTCGAGGGCGACGGGTCGTAGCCGAGCTCGAGCTCCTCGTTGGTCGGAATGGAGACCGCGTACATCCGGCCCCCATGCAGGTACGCCGTCGAACTGATGGCCCTCGCGCTCGCGACGAAGGCGGGCAGTCGTTCGGCGGGACGCTCCACAGACAGATCAGCAGTGAGGGTCACGGAGATGGGCCCGAAGTTGGGATCGAACTGGGCACCGACTTCGCCGACATCGAGATGCGCCGTCCACGTGACCCCGAATCCGCGATGGACCGCCAGCTCGACCCAGCTCGCCGTGATCGTCACGCCCATCGGGAAGGTCTGGATCACCGCATCGAATCCGGCGAGCGGCAGCGGCTCGCTGGCGCGGATCGCCTGGAACCCCACCCAATCCGAAGTCGCAGTCGGAACCGTGATCCACTGACCCGAGAGACGCGGGTTGGGACCCGGAGCGGGGAACCACGCACCCGGCATCGAGAGATGAAGCGGCAGCCCGTGGCCCTGCTCCTGAGCCGAGAAGTAGGGAGCTGCTGTGGCCGAGATGGGAACCTTCACAGCGAAGGCAAGCGCGCCATCGAGAATGTCGTCCCCAGCGCCCTCGACCATCCAGCGGACGAGCGGACGTTCCAGGTCGTGAGTGCGGATCGGGCCCGACGCCGTGAACGTGCGCGGGGACCGAAAGTCGAGCGGATAGCCCATCGTGAGTCCCTGCCCGTCATACAGTGCGAAACTCGACTCGAACGGCTCAGAGCCGGGATCGACGAAGTAGGTGGCTCCGATGACGGCGGTGCAGCTCGCGCCTCGCTGCACGGCGACGATCGACTCGCCAACGCCGATCGGGGGCAACGGCTGGACCGGCGGAACCTCAGTGCACGTGACGGACTGGGCACGCGCGGCGGCGGCGCGGCGCGCGGGGCCGTCGCTCTGGGCGCGAGCAACCAGCACCATCAGGCACAACACGACGGCGGTGGGGATCACCCGGAGCAACGTGCGCATGGCGGCCTCGATGGTGGAGCCGAGCGCTCGCGGAGAGCGGGCGATGCGGCACCTCGACTCTAGCCGCTCGGGAGGGGCCCGGGAAGAAGCAAAATGCCCTTCGGGCCCGCCCACGCCGACTCGCGCGGCAGATTCCACGACTCTGGGGTAGGGTGCCGGGCCCACCGCCACGCCCCTCCCCCCCGCTGGAGATCACCTCGCACATGGCATTGATCGGGCTGGATCAAGTGAGTATCCGTTTCGTCGGCCCGTCGCTGCTCGACCAGGTGAGCCTGCAGATCGACGAGGGCGAGCGGATCGGGTTGCTCGGCCGCAACGGCGCCGGCAAGACGACGCTGCTCCGCGTGCTGGAGGGCGTGCTCACGCCCGACTCGGGAACCATCTCGCGGCAGCAGGGCATGCGCGCAGCGACCCTGCAGCAGGATGTGCCGACCGACCTGATCGGGCCCGTGAGCGCCTACCTGCATGCGGTCTGCGCCGCCGACCACGAGCCGTCGTGGCAAGTGGAGACGCGCATCGACCAGGCGGCGCACGCGCTGGCAATCGACCTCCAAGCCCCGATCGAGACCCTGTCAGCCGGCTCCAAGCGCCGCGTGCTTCTGGCCGCCGCGCTCGTTCGCAACCCGGAACTTCTGCTGCTCGATGAGCCCACCAACCATCTCGACGTGGCGGCGATCGAACAACTCGAGGAGACGCTCGTGCGTCGCCGCGGCACCTTGGTGTTCGTGACCCACGATCGTCGCTTCCTGCGCCGAGTCGCGACGCGCATCGTGGATCTCGATCGTGGCCGGCTGCGCAGCTATCGAACCGGCTACGATGCCTACCTCGAGCAGCGAGAGGACGAGCAGCGCATCGAGGCCGATCAGGCGGCGCTGTTCGACAAGAAGCTCGCGATCGAGGAGGCCTGGCTGAGGCAGGGCATCAAGGCGCGCCGCACCCGCAACGAGGGCCGCGTGCGCGCGCTCGAGTCGCTGCGGCTCGAACGACGCGCGCGGCGCGACGAGACCGGGCGCGTGCAGGCGCAGATCAACGAGGCCGAGCGCTCGGGACAGCGCGTGATCCGCACCAAGGGACTCACGTTCGGCTATGGCGATCGTCCGATCGTGAAGGACCTCGCCACGACGATCATGCGTGGCGACCGCATCGGCATCCTCGGCCCCAACGGCTGCGGCAAGACGACCTTGATCCAACTGCTGCTCGGCCAGTTGAATCCCACCGAGGGCACCGTCGAACACGGCACCAAACTCGAGATCGCCCACTTCGAGCAGATGCACGACACGCTCGACGATTCGCGTACGCTGCTCGAGAGCGTCGGCGAGGGGCGCCAGAGCGTCACCGTCGGCGGCCGCGAGCGCCACGTGGTCGGCTACCTCAATGACTTCCTGTTCTCGACCGAGCAGATCCAGGGCCCCATCGGGCGTCTCTCGGGCGGCGAACGCAAGCGCCTGCAACTGGCGCAGATCCTGTCACGCCCGGCGAACATGCTGGTGCTGGACGAGCCCACCAACGACCTCGACCTCGAGACCCTCGAACTCCTCGAGGACCTGCTCCTCACCTTCCCAGGCACGCTGCTCGTGGTGTCGCATGACCGCGCCTTCCTCGACGAGGTGGTCACTTCGACGCTCGCGTTCGAGGGCGACGGGACGTGGCGCGAGTACGTCGGAGGCTATGCCGACTGGCAGCGGCAGCGAGCGATGGACTCCGACGCTGGCGGCGCGCAAGTCACGGGCTCGGCCAAGTCGAAGGGCTCTCGTGGCGGCCGAGGAACCAAGCTCGGGTTCAAGGAGAAGCGCGAACTCGAGCAGTTGCCGCAGACGATCGAACGGCTCGAGAAGGAGAAGGTCGCGCTGTTCGAGCAGATGGCCGCACCCGACCTTCGCAGCACGCGTCAGTCGACGACCACCCTGCAATCGCGCGTGACCGCGATCGACCTCGAGCTCGAGGCGGCGTTCACGAGATGGCAGGAGCTCGAGGCCAAGTCAGGCGCCGAGACCGCCTGAGCGAGCGGCCTACCAATCGGTCTGCTGGTAGTCCTTCAGGAACTGGCCCGCGATGTGCACGCCGGTGTTGAACCCGACGATGATCGGATCGACGATGCGCGCCGCGCCGTCGACGATGTCGAGCGGCGGGTGGAAACGATGCTCGATCACCTTGCGCGCCGCGATGTCGTAGGGGTCCTCATCGGTCACCCACCCGGTGTCCACACTGTTCATGTGGATACCGTCCTGCAGGTAGTCGGTGGCCGCGGTGCGCGTCATCATGTTGAGCGCTGCCTTCGCCATGTTGGTGTGCGGGTGACGCGTCGTCTTGGCGATGCGGTAGAACTGCCCCTCCACTGCCGACACGTTCACGATGTGTTTGTCGCGCTCGGGCGACTGGAGCATCAAAGGCTTGAGACGCGCGTTCAGCACGTAGGGCGCGATCGCATTGACCAGCTGCACTTCGAGCAACTCCACGGTCGAGACCTCGGCCATCAGCAGCCGCCACGAGTTGCGACCGCGCAGGTCGATCTGCTGCAGGTCCTGGTCGAGCCGTCCCTCCGGGAACAGTCCCTTCTGCGCCTGCTGCTCCTCGGGCAGGAGTCGCACCTGCGAGAGTTCGGCTGCGTGAGTCAGGCCGGCGGTCTGCGCGATGTGCGGCGCGATCGTCTCGGGCAGCGACGTGTCCTCGGCGGCCGGCAGCAGATTGGCGCCGCGCAGCCCCTCGTAGGCGCCGAGCAGTCGGCGCACGTTCTCAGGCGCGCCATCGAGGGCCGCGGTCTCCGAGGCCATCATGTGCGCGTAGAACTCGGGCGGGCGACGGACCGTCTGGCACGCGTTGTTGACGATGAAGTCGAGTCGATCGCGCGTCGCGTTCAAGTGCGCGCAGAACGCCTCGACGCTCGGCGTGTGGCGCAGATCGAGTCCGAAGATCTCGAGCCGATGGCCCCACTGCTCGAAGTCGGGCTCACTCGCATAGCGCGCCGCCGAGTCGCGCGGGAAGCGCGTGGTCACGATCAGGTGCGCGCCGCAGCGCAGCAGCTTGAGGCCCGCCTGATAGCCGATCTTGACGCGGCCGCCCGTCAGCAGTGCGACGCGCCCCGAGAGATCGGCCAGTTCGGAGCGCTTGGCGAAGTTGAACTCGGCGCACGCCGGGCACATCTGATCGTAGAAGTGGTGCAGAAGCGTGAACGACTGCTTGCAGACGTAGCAGTGCTGCGGATCGACCGCTTCGCGGTACTCGGGCGGCGCGATCACGTCCTGCGGCAGGAATCCCGCCGGCGGGAACACGTTGGGCGTGGTGAACACCGCCTGGCGCCGCAACGACCGGATGCCCGTCTGATGCAGCATCGAGTCATCGCGCACCGCGCGACTCTCTTTGCGCAGCCGCACGCGCGCCTTGGACATGCGGCGGCGCGCCCTCGCATCGGGGCTGTAGAGCTGGCCGGCCGCGGTGATCAGCCGCCTGCGGTCCTCGGGCGAGAGGTGCGCCAGCATGGCGCCATCGCTCGAGGCCCGTTCGAGCAGTTCGGTGAGCTCGCGCAGGCGCTCGACGACCGCTTTGCCGCGAACGGCATCGTGGGAAGCAGGGTCGGTGGTGGACATAAGGTGGGAGAGATTACGGGCCCGCGGCTCCCGGACGCCAGTGAAGCCGGGGTCAAACACGAGCGGCCGACTCACTCCCGCCGCCTGCGTCGCCTTCCCCCCCCCTACTGCACCCGCACCGCGCGGCGCACCAAGCTCGCACCGCCGCCGTTCGCGCTCACGAAGTAGCTGCCACTCGGCACGACCCGGCCCTCGGAGTCGAGGCCGTCCCATAGTTCCGAGTAGCTGCCGGGCGCGAACTGGCCGTCACGCAGCAAGCGCACCAAGCGCCCCGTGGCGTCGAGCACCGAGAGCCGCACGCTCGCGGCGCGCGGCACCGAGAAGCGGATCAGCGTCGAGGATCGGAACGGATTGGGCTCGTTCTGCGCCAGCACCACGGCGGGCGGCAGCGAAGCGCCTCGAAGCACCTGGATGCGTCCGATCGCGTACTCGGCGCCCTGGATCACCTCGCGCAGTTCGTAGATGAGCGGCGTGTCCCCCGCAGGAGGTGAGTCGATGATCACGTGGCCGCCCGCTCCGAAGATCGGACCCTCGTTGACCAGCGTCCGCGTCACGCCGTCGGACTCGAGCCGGTACAGGTTGGCTGTCATGTCGCCGCCGTCCGAGGCCAGCTCGAACTCGATGCGCACGGTGCCGTCGGTCTGCGGCTGTGCCGCCAGGCGCGTGACGCGCGTCGCCGTGACGCCCGATGGGCTCAGCGCCATCAGCGCGTAGGAGGCCATGTAGACATCATTGCGGGCGGCCTTCGACGTGCCACCACCCGCGTAGTTGCCAGCGCCGGTGATCGACTGGTTGGCCAGATTCATCAGGAAGCCGGTCGAGTCCCATGCGGAGAATCCATTGAACGCGTAGAGCGCGAACGCGGTCGAGCCGGCGCCGTTGACGTCGTTCTTCATGGTGGTCCGCCCGGGCAGCGAGCTCACGTACACGACGTCGCGGAACGTTCCGGCCCAGCGCTTCATGGTGACCGGCGACGAGAAGAACTCCACGCCCTCGAGGTTCATCTCGATGGCGACGCGCGCGAAGTAGTTGGCGTAGTTGACCGCCTGCCAGTCGAGCGTCGCCGGATCCAGCTGCCGCGCCCAGCGATACGCACTCGGCACCGACGGGTTGACCTGCAGCGAGGCCTGCAGCTGCGCGCGGATCTCGTTGGCGCGATCGAGGTAGAACGTATTGCCGGTCACCTTCCACAGGTAGTACGCCAGCCGCCAGTTGGCCGAGCGCGGCTCGGTGTCGGGCTTGTAGAAGCCAGCGAACGGCGTGTTCCATGCGGGGATCGCGCCACCGGCGCGCGCGTACCACTTGGCGAGGAAGTGATTCTCGAGCCAGCCGCGCCAGTAGTCGGCGGCAACGCCATAGGCGGGATCGAGTGAGCGATTGGCGTGGAACGTCCACATCCACAGCGCGACCGTTCCCGACGAGATCGACTCATCGAGCCAGTTGGTGTCCTTGCCGTAGTAGGTCGCGTTGGTCGGATCGACCGTCCACAGCCAGGCGGTGTAGCCGTCGGTCGTGCCATCGAGCCAGGCGTCGCGGAGCTGTGCCTTGGCGAGATTCGACAGCACGAGCACGCGATCGAGGAACTGCCGCTCGCCCGTGGCGCGGAACGAGAGGATCAGGGCCTGCGTGTAGTTGCCGCCCTCACGGCCGATCGCGTAAGAGTCGCCGCCCGTCATGGTGTTATCCATGAGCACATTGCTGGCGGCCATGCCGGCGACGACGCGGTCGCGCCAGATCGTCTCCTCGGGCGTCAGGGCACGGGTCGCGGCATGAGCATGCGGCGCGGCCAGTGAGGTGAGCGCGGCTGCGATGAGAATGGCGAGGTGTGGAGCACGCTGCATCGATGCCTCCGGGTGCGGCCCAGAGTGTCGGGTCTTGGGGGCGGCCGGCACCATAAGGGCTCGAGCGCCGAGGGTGAAGCGCGCGGCGGCGCGAGTCGGTGCGGCAGTTCCGGTATCGGCGGCGGCGCGGCGAGGTTTGAGGTCGCGATCGAGGATTCGACCGTAATCGAAGAGGCGTTGCGCCATGTGGCGCAGCACAACGACCGGACGTTGCAGGTTGCGCGGAGTGCGCTCGTCGATCCGTCGCGCGGTGCTACGGGATTCGCACGACGATCCGCGTGCTGGTCTCGTCAGGCGTGCGCAGGCGGATGAAGTACACGCCAGCGGCCACTGCCGCGCCTCGCTGCTCGCGCCCGTCCCACCCGAGCCGGTGGCTGCCGGCCGCCAGCGTGCGGCCTCGGATCAGCGAGCGGACCTCGCGGCCCATCAGATCGTGAACCGTCAGATCCACTTCGCTGTCGCGCGAAAGCGCGAACTCCACCTCGGCGGTGCTGCGGAACGGGTTGGGGCGCACGGCACGAAGACCGCTGGCGAGCCGCTGCCCGGAGGCCACGCCCACATTGGCCGGGGTGGACGCCGGGTTCCCGGGGTCGCTGCCCGCGACCAGCTCATCGCCGTCTCGGTAGCCGTCGCGGTCCCGGTCCAATCCCATGCGCACGCCGCTGCCAAGCGGCACGCCGGTCACGGTGAGCTCGCTGCCGGCTCCCGCCGTGGCCCGCACCTGCGCGGTCGTGCGAGCGCCCTCGGCCAGCAGATCGCCCTCCCACTGCCCCGCCCCGGCATAGCGCCAACCTCTCGGCATGCCCGCGGCGCGGCCCTTGGCGATGACTTCGCAGTCACCGGCGTCGGCGCGAGCGAGCAGCGTGTCGAGCCGCGCACTCTCGCCGCCCGCTGGGGACATGAACGTGACCTGGGCGCCGACCGCGGGCGCGAGCCCAGTGTCGAACGCGAGCATGAACGCCTCCATGTCGCGCCGCTGATCGTTGCCCGGGGCTCCGGGCGCGAAAGTGAACCCGGGGAACTTCAGGAACTCGAACAGGTTGTCGGCGGCACCACTGTGGATGAATCCGAAGCCGCGCTTGTTCACGCTGCCGATCGAGTCGCGGAAGCCCGTCTTCTTGTACATGTTCCGCAGCTGCGGGATCTTCATGTCCTGCGCCTCGAGCAGCGCGGTCCGGTTGATCATCTGGCCGTTCGTGCCGGTGGGCACCGTGTGGCAGAAGTTGCACGTCTGCCCGCCGTCCACCGGAGTGTTCATGAAGAACGTCTGGCCTCGCCGGGCGCTGGGACGCCCCGCGAGGGCGTCCGGCATGGTGCGGTCCAGGTTCTGGCGCGGGTTGGGCGGGTAGCGCAGCGGCATCACGAAGTCCGCGAACGCCGACATCTGCGAGTCGGGCAGCACGGTGGCCCGCCCGAGCAGGCCCACGAACGCGCCGTTGAACGCCTGAAGATCGGCGCGGTCGCCGCGCCAGTGCAGCACGCCGGTCCCCGGGAGGCCGCGGAGCGACTGCGTGGTCATCGGACCCTTCATCGGGTGGAACGGCGTCAGGAACGGATCGAGCATGCCGGGTGGCATATCCTCCATCACGCCTTGCGGGTCGCCGAGATCCCAGGCGAGGTTGTCCATGTCGCCGAACAGATGGCAGCTCGCGCACGAATGCTCGCCATGGCCCGACGTGAAACCGCCGTAGAACTTCCGCCGACCGTTGACGATGTCATCGGGCGTCGGATCGTGCCCGATCGGCGCGATCGCGAGTGATCCCAGCGACGCGGCGCTCAGCGTCTGCAGTTCGTTGCGGTGGCGGCCGACCACGTAGATCCGCCCGCGCGCGGCGTCGGCCACGACGCCCGTCGGCCCCTGTACCGTGCGCACTCGCGCCAGCACGGCTCCGCTGCTGGACAGCACGCCCATCTGGTCGTTCGAAAGCGCGGTCACGTAGAGGCGCTGCCCATCGGGCGACCAGGCGACGCCCGTCGGCATCCCGAGCGCCGAGTCCCTCTCGCTCTGTGGCCCCGGCGTCACGGAGTAGTTCACGTGCGGGTTGAGCAGCGCCTGGGTCGCAGGGCCCGTCGGCGGCACAAGGGCGATGCGCGTGTCGATGTTGCGTCCGCGCAGGTTCGGCTCGAACCGCACCGCGTTGCGCGCCTCGTGACCGGTCGTCGCCAGCGTGCCACTGACGGGATCCACGTCGAGCCCAAGGTTCACCGCCGCCAGATCCCCGACCACGCGGGTGATGACGCGCGTGTTCGCGTCGATGCGCACGACGTCGGCCTCATGCAGCGAGTAGCGCACCTTGGAGTTCCACAGCTTGCCCGACTCGTCGCGCCAATTCCCCTGCGCATCCTGCTTCACGATGAGGCCCACCTTCGGGGCCGCGGGCAGCGAAGGCGACTTGGGCGGGTTGGGCGGTGGCAGCGAGTCTCCCGCCTCGGCCTCGCTCAATGACGTCGTGCGATTCCCCGCGAACAGGATCGCCGCGTGAACCGAGTTGCCATCGGAGCTGCGAGCAAGGGCACGCGGCTGCCGGCCCGGAATCGCGATCACCTGGGGCGGCGCCGCGAGGTTGGCGGGGTCGTAGACCTTGATCGCGTCCTCCTCCCCCACGCTCACGAACGCGCGCAGCGGAGCCCCGGCGAACACCACGTCGTGGGGCTCATCGCCGGTGCGGATCGTGGCCCGCACATGCATCGTCGTCAGGTCCACCACGCTCACGTCGTCGGAGAGTTGGTTGACCACCCACGCCTCGGTGGCGCTGCGGGCCGCGACCGAGACCGGCTCGAGACCCACCGGGATCTCCGCGATGCGCTGCGGGAAGGCCCCGGTCAGGTCGAACACCGACAGCCGAGCGTCGGGCGTGTTCACCACGAGCAACATGGTGCCGTCAGGTGTCAGCGCGACCGGGTGAACGTGCCCGCTCTCGAAGTGAACGAAATCGGTGTTCGCGTCCGGGCGCGAGATGAGGGCGCGGGGCGCCGCGGTGAGCACGGCAGCAGCGGTGGCGGCGGCGATGACAAGCGCGGCGGGACGTCGCAGGGGAGGCCTCCGGTGCAGAACAGGATGCGGGACACAATGCTCCGTGGCCGGGGGCCGGCTTGTCAACGGGTGAAGTGGTGCGGACGCGCCTCAGCCCCCCGCCTCGGGGTGCGGCACCAGCCCGATCGGCAGCGTGAGCACGAGGGCGATCACCAGCACCGCGAACCCGAGCCCCACGGCGAGGCGCTTGGCACGCGGGATGTCGTGGTAGCCGGGCACCGGGTTCCGCCAGCGCTGCCACAGCGTGAAGAGCCCCACCGCCATCACCAACAGCAGGATGGGCGAGCGCGTGAGCACCAGCGCCACGAGTCCCAGCCCATAGCCCACGATCCAGAACGTGCGGGTGAACGCGCCCGCGATGCGGCCGCCATCGAGCGGCGAGACGGGGATCAGGTTGAACAAGTTGAGCAGGATGCCCGCATGTCCGAGCGTGACGAGGAGTGGATGCTCGAGCCACATGCCAGCGGCGAGCGTGGCCCAGGCCGCGATCGAACCGGCCACAGGTCCGCCGATCGCCACCTTGGCCTCGACGTAGGCGTCTCTCGGCATGCCGCGCATCGCCACGAACGCGCCGATGAACGGGATGAACACCGGCGCGCTGGCGGGGATGCCCTCGTGGCGGAGCACGGCCACGTGCCCCATCTCGTGCACGAAGATCAGCAGCACGAATCCGGCGGCGAACGCCCATCCCCACTCGGTGGCATAGAGCCCCACGCTCAGCAGCATGGTGGCGAGTGTCTTCAGCTTGAGCGCGCCGGCCAGCAGCCCGATGAACTTGAGCTTGCTCAGCACAAACAGCGCGGCCGCTCCGAGCATGCCGAGGATCGAGTTGCGCGTGCGGTGATGTTCGGGTGCGTTCTCGCCGGGCTGCCCGGCGCCCGGCTTGGCGCGAGTCGGCGCTGCATTGGCCGAAGGTGGCCCCGCGAGCACGGCGCGCAGGTTCTCGATGCGGCGGCGTTCGAGCTCCTCGGGCGACAGTCCGCTCATCCGGCGTGGGTGGGGAGCGAGAGTGGCTGGGGGATCTTCAACGCCTGATAGAGCACGATGGCGAGGAACACCATGTCCATGACGCCGAAGTCCAGAGCCAGCACGCGGCCGAGGAGATCGAGGCTCTGGGGCGGGAACGCCACGCGGAACGAGTCCCCCTGCTCGCCGAGCGCCTTGTTCACGAACGTCCTGTTCACGAGGAACGTGGCCGCGAGATAGCTCGCCATCGAGACGCCCACTGCCAGAGCCTGTAGTCCGGCCGAGCGCTTGCCGCCCGCGAACCGCACCGCACCGTGGCCCACGAGGAATCCGATTGCGATCGCGACCAACCCCACCGAGTAGTGGGTGAGCACCGTGAACCCCCACCACGCGAGCGCGCCCAGGATGCCGCCGAGCACCGCGCCGATCGAGGCGTTCACGAAGTTGATGTTGGAGCCCATCTCGGTGATCGCGTGCTCGAGCTGGGCCCGCAGCGACGCATGACACGATCGGCAGAAAACGCGGTCGCCGGCTTCGACACGATCCTCGGGCGAAAGCGAGGTCTCACACTGGGCACAGGTCTCGGCCACTTGGGCTCCGCTGCTGGTCTCGCCCGAATCGGTTTCGCTCATGCGCTCCTCCTTAGCGATCGTCCGCGGCCGTGAATCGAGAGCACGATCGGCGATGGCGGAACATAGCCGGGCACCCATTGACCGGGCAATGGACTGTGGTCGCGAGTCGCCGAGCTCGCACCTGCGGCTGGACCCTGCGCACAAGGACGACAAGACAGCGCGCCCCGCCTCAGTTGCCGCGTGCTACGCTTCCGGGCCCGAGCCGCTCACCCTGCGGCCGCCGCCCCTGCGTCCCCCGGAGGTGCCGAGTGACCCCGCGCCCGCGAACCCTTCTCACTTCGCACGCTCTCGTCTTCGCTCTCGGACTGATGCTCGCAAGCACGTCCTGGGCAGCCACTCGCCCGGTCGATGCCGCGATCGACGATGCGCTGCGCGACCTGGTCCCGATGGCCCGTTCGGGCGTTCTCATCGACCGCGTCCTCCCCCTGGCGCGCATCGAGGAACTCGACGGCGATCCGAACTCGCCAAGCGCGGATGCGCGGCGCTGGCGACAGGCCTACGACGAGCTGCGGCGCGCCACGATCGGCACGCCGACCGGACCCGACCTCGCCACCCTCGACGCCGGGGCCCGAGCCTCGGCGAGAGCGGGCGTGCTGCCCATCGCGCTGTTCGATCTGGCCTACGACCGAGTGCGTCCCGACGCGATGACGGACGGCTCACTGAAGTTAGCGCAGGGACGCATCGAGCGAACCGCGGCGTCGCCGCTCATCGAGTCACGCGCGGTTGCCGCTGCCGTGCTGGCGCCCGCAACGTATCAAGGTGGCGCACTGGTGTTCTCGCTCGAGCGCGGGCGCTTCGTGAGCGATGCGGGCGATGCGGGCGATGCGCCGCGTGCGATCGCGATCGACTTCGACGATGGGTCTGGATTCAGGCCCGCCGCATTCGGCGAGCACCTGCGCGTCCGATACGGCGCGACGGGAACACGCACGCTGCAGGCTCGAGTGACGAGAGGCGATGGCTCCGAGGCGGTCGCCCGCTTCTCGTTCGAGGTGAGAGGGCTCGTGGCTCCGACGCCCGACGACACGCTGCGCATCACCGCGACGACGCCTCACCTCGGTCGATTCGGCACCGGCGATGCCTACGTGCTGCTCGCGCCCGGGCACACCTCACTCGTCAATCCGGTCGTGGTGATCGAGGGATTCGATCTCGACAACAACATGGACTGGGACGCGCTGCACGCGATGCTCAATCAACAGAACCTCATCGAGACGCTGCGCGCAGATGGGTTCGATGCCGTGGTGCGAACTTCGACGACGCCACCGCCGCGATCCAGGAGAACGCGTACGTCGTGGCCGAACTGGTGCAGCAGGTCCAGGCGATGATCGCGCCGCAGGCGACGCTCGCCCTGGTTGGGGCCAGCATGGGCGGCCTGTGTTCGCGCTTCGCGCTCGCCCACCTCGAGGCCCAGGCGATCCCGCACCGCGTGCGCACGTGGATCTCGTTCGATGCGCCGCAAGCCGGCGCGAACATTCCGTTGGGCCTGCAGTACTGGATCCAGTACTTCGCGAGTCAGTCGGTCGATGCCGCGGCGTTCCTCTCACTGCTCGACCGTCCCGCGGCCAAGCAGATGCTGCTCTACCACTTCACGACTCCCCCGGGAGCAACGGGCGTTCCCGATCCGCTACGGACACAACTGCTCGCCGAACTCGCACTGATCGGCGACTACCCTTCGCTCACGCGCCGCGTGGGCGTGGCGAATGGCAACGGCTCGGGACTCTCGCAGGGCTTCGCCCCCGGCGCCCAGTTGATCCGCTACGAGTACAGCTCGCTGTTCCTCGCGTTGACCGGCAACGTGTGGGCGGTTCCGGATCAGACGAGCCGCAACATCTTCGTCGGCAGCCAGCGCATCCTGTTCTCCACCACCGGCCAGACCGTGAACGTGAGCGGCACGAAGCCGTGGGATGGATCGCCCGGCGGCTCGCGCGCTTCGATGGCGCAGCTCGATGCGACGACGGCGCCCTACGGCGACATCGTCGCCCTGCACCCGTCGCACAGTTTCATCCCGACGGTGAGCGCCTTGGCGATCGCGACGAACGACCCGTTCTTCAATGTGTCGGCCGCACCCGATCTGTCCGCGATCACGCCATTCGATGCGGTGTTCCATGCCGCCTTGAATGAGGAGCATGTGGTTCTCTCGGCCGCGAGCGCCGAGTGGATCCGGAACGAGATCCTGCTCGGAGTGCTCGACGCGCCGACGACGGCCTCGCCGCGAGGGCTGTCGATGAGCGCGAGTCCCAACCCGTTCTCCTCATCGGCGAGCGTGCGATTGACGCTGCCGCGCGCCGCACACGTGGAGCTCCGCGTCTATGGCGTCGATGGTCGTGAGGTACGGCGATTGATGGCCGGTTCGCTGTCAGCCGGCACCCACAGCATCGCGTGGGATGGCCGCGACACTCACGGGGCGGCCACGCCGCCGGGCCTCTATCTGATCCGTGCGGCGGCAGACGGTGCCCGCACGATCCGGCGCGTGGCCAAGCTGGATTGATGGCCATGCCGAGCCTGCATGCAGCCAGCCGATCGTGCGAGTCCGCGGGAGCATGATCCGATGACGAACCCCGAACCCATCACGGTCTGGCTCGAGCGGCTTTCGGGCGGCGACTCGGGCGCATTGGAGCAGGTGATCCAGCGTCTCTACCCCGAGCTGCGCAACCTCGCGCGCGGGCGGCTGCGGGGCGAAGGCCGTGCCATGACCATCGGAACGACGGGCCTGGTGCACGAGGCGTACCTGCGGCTCGTGGGTCAGCACTCGCTCTCGGCCGAGAGCCGCACGCGATTCTTCGCCATCGCCTCCAATACGATGCGGCGCGTGCTCGTCGACTACGCGCGGGCAAGGCGCCGTCACAAGCGCGGCGGCGGGGTGGCGCCGGTGCCGCTCGAGGAGGTCGAGGTCGCCCTGAGCGATACGGAGTCCGACGAGATCCTCGCGCTCGATGAGGCGCTCGAACGGCTGGCGCTTGCGGACCCGCGTGCGGCGTCGGTCGTGGAACGTCGGTTCTTCTGCGGGTTCTCGGTCGCGGAGATCGCGGTCGAGTTCAGTGTCTCCGAGAAGACGATCCAGCGCGATTGGGTCACGGCCCGCGCCTGGCTGCGCAAGGAAGTGCGCCGGGACCTCGACCTCGCGCCCTGAGTCTGTCCGTTTCCGAGTCACTCTGACGCCAAGTGATCGAGGGGGAACATGGATCCGGACACGTGGAGCCGAGTGCAACGCATCTTCGCCGAGGCCTGCGATCTGCCGCAGGCCGAACGCGCCGCGTTCCTCGATGGCGCTTGCGACGCGAACTCCGCGATCCGCACCGAGATCGAGGACATGCTCGCCTCGAGCGGCGACGAGCACGCGCTCGGCATCGAGCGGCTGATCGAGACCGACGCGATCGCCCCCGACTCCGAGCGCCTGGTGGGGCAACGACTCGGAGCCTGGCGCATCGAGCGATTGCTCGGACGAGGCGGCATGGCCGAAGTGTGGCTGGCCGCGCGCGACGACGGCCAGTACGAGCAGCTTGCGGCCCTCAAGTTGCTACGTCCGGGCTGGCGCACGGCGGAACTCGCGCGGCGATTCCGCCAGGAGCGCCAAGTGCTCGCGCGGCTCCGGCATCCGAACATCTCGCGATTGCTGGATGGGGGCGTCACCGAAGCTGGCCTCCCGTTCATCGCGATGGAGTACGTGGACGGCGTCCCGATCACCGAGTGGTGCCGCGAACGCGACCTGTCCTTCACCCAGCGCCTCGAGTTGTTCCGCACGGTGTGTGATGCGGTGCATGAGGCACACGCCAACCTGATCGTGCACCGCGATCTCAAGCCCTCGAACATCCTCGTCACGTCCGAGGGCCAGCCGATCCTGCTCGACTTCGGCATCGCCAAGCTGCTCGACTCCGAGGGCGGCGAGGAGCCCGGCACGCGCGAGGCCGACCGCCTGCTGACGCCCGAGTACTCGCCGCCCGAGCAGCTTCGCGGCGAGTCGGTGTCGACGCAGGTGGATGTTTGGGGGCTCGGAGTCCTGCTCTACGAGCTGCTGACCGGCGTCCACCCGCATCGGATCGAGCGCGCCTCGCCCGAAGAGATCGCACGCAGGCTCGAACAGCAGGATGGCCCGGCGCCCGCCTCGTCGGTCGCTCCCCCGGCATTCCGCAGCGCGCTCCAGGGCGATCTCGATCGCATCATCGGCAAGGCGCTCCGCCCCGATCGTGCCGAGCGCTACCGCTCGGTCGACGAACTCACGCAGGACCTCTCGCGTTGGTCGCAGTGTCTGCCCGTCTCGGTGCAGAGCGCCACGCTGCGCTATCGGGCCGGGCGGTTCGTCCGCCGCAATCGCCTCGCGCTCGGCATCGGCACCGCGGTCGCCGTTTCGGTGTTCGGATTCGGTACGCTCGCTCTGTGGCAGGCGCAGCGCGCCTCGGCCGAGCGCGACGTCGCGCAGCTCGAGCACGAACGATCGGAGCGCGTGATCGGCCTGCTGGTCGATCTGTTCCAGGCCTCCAACCCCACGATCGTGCCGGGCGGCGACACGCTGCGCGTCACCGACTTCCTGGCGGCGAGCGAGGCCAAGCTCGCGACGCTCTCCGATCAACCCGGTGTGCAGTCGAGGCTGTGGGAGACGATGGCCGCCATTCACGAGGCACGCAGCCGGTATCACGAGGAGCGGGCGGCGCTCGACCTCGCGCTCGGTGCCGCGGATCACGGCGGCTCGCGAGCCGAACTGCTTCGCCTGCGCCACCGGCGAGCCGTGAACGTGGCGCGCCTCGATGGGCCCGCCGTGGCGCTACCGCTGCTGCGCGAGTCGCTGACCGCGCATGAGTCGCTACTCGGCGCGGCGCATGCCGATGTCGCGGCCGCGCTGCGCGATCTGGCCGAAGCCGTGCCCGACCCGCCCGAGCGACTGACGATGCTCGAGCGCTCGCTCGCGATCCTCCGCGCACCCGCGAAGCTCGACTCGATCTCCATGGCGCGCACCTACAACTCGCTCGGCATCCATCACTGGACGGCGCACGAGATCCCGCTCGCAGCGGAGAGCTTTGCGGCGGCCCTTCAGATGATGTCGTCGGAATTCGGCGCGGAGCATCCGTATCGGCTGGCGCTCATGAACAATCTCTCCACCTGCATGATCCCACTGGGTCGCTTCGAGGAAGCCGGCGCGCTGCACCGGAAGATCCTGGCCGCGGTCCGCCGCGTGCTGGGTGAGGGTTCGGTGGCGGTGGCCCGCAGCCTGCAGAATCTCGGCGTGCTCGCGGCTCACGGCGGGCGCTATGACGAATCGCTCGGGCACCTGCGAGCCGCGCTCGCGATCTACGAGCAGCGCCTGGGGCGGGACCATGCCGAGACCGGCAACGCCGCTCGCAATCTCGGGCTGGTGCTCAAGCGGACCACGCAGCAGCGAGAGGCCGACCGGATGCTGGACCGCGCTGTGCGGGTGATCTCGAGTCAGGCGAACCCGGACTCGCTCACGCTGCTTCACTTCGGCGCACAACGAGCCGCCATTGCGTTGCCCGCGGCGCGAGACCCGAGCCCCTCGATCCGCCACGCGGTCGATCGCCTCGGCGCAGCCGGCCCACCGGCCCGACTCTCGCTGGCCGATGCGCTCATGGCGCTCGGCGCCGCTTCGCTCGAGGCCGCCGGAGCCTCTCGGGCCGCCGAGGCCGAGTCGTCATTCGCGCTGGCCGCCGCCATCTACCGCGGGGCCGGGCTGATCGAGTATCCCGGGCTGGCCCAGGCCGTGTGCGGGCTCTCGGTGGCCCGGGCGGCGTCCGGAGCCTCGTTCGACCGAGCCGAGGCGCTGGCGGCGCTCGAGCGCTGCCAGCGCTGGGGACTTCGCTACCCCAGCATCACCGAGCGCGCCGCGCGGCTGCTCGTCACAAACCGCTGAGGCCATCGCCTCGGCAGAACCCGCATGTCCGCTCCGGCCTCATTCCGACGCCATGGATGAGTAGAGAGCCGTGGGTCGTCCCCTCGGCCGCCCAGGAGGTGGACCATGTGCCGTCGAATCGTCGGAGTGCTCGTGCTGTGCCTTTTCGCGCTGTCCGCCTCGCCTGCGCCGAGCCTCGGC
>JAYWEM010000194.1:0-6391 GCA_043779265.1 bacterium
CTGCGGCATGTGCGAGGAGGCGTGCCCAGAGGACGCCATCTGGCTCGAGAAGGAATACGAGCTGTCCGACTACGAGCGCGATGCCTTCATCTACACGAACACCGAGCTGGTGGTGCCGATGGAGAAGGCTGGCTACATCCCTACGCGGTAGCGCAGGCGTGCGCGTGGCTCGGGCGAGCTGCTCGAGGCCAGAGGCGAGGAATCGCTCGAACGAGCGCATCCAGGTCGAGGACCTTGAGTCCCGCTCTGTGCGTGGCCGCATCTTCATCCGAGCGATGAGCCCCAACAGTTTGCGCGATTCCTCCCAGCCGGACGTATTTTCTCATTGCGCATCGGCGGTACCGAGGAGCACGCTCATGGGAGCCGCGGGAACTCGTACCCGTGCGCGTACTCGAGGAGGCTCCGGCCATGGACCGTCAGACCCCCCCCCGCGAATTCGCGTCGACACTCCTCACCTCGTGCGCAACTCGCGGCGGTGCTCGCGCTCATCATCGGCATGGCCGCTGACGACGCCCTCGCGCAGGGTCTGAACACCACCGGGGCCTGGTCCGACCTGTTCTTCTGGAACGGTTCGGTGGGCACCATGGGGGTGCAGCGCGAGACCGCCATCCATGCGCTGATGCTTCGCGGAAGACTCGACACGACAGTCGTGCTCCATCTCGCGAAGACCGGGGACCACATCAGCAGCTCCGATGCAGTCGCCTCCCCGCGAGTGCTACTGATCCCGCCGAACACCGATTCGCCCGACTGGGACAACCTGCCGGACCTGCACTGCCCTGCGCCGGCCGGCCAGCCCAACCTGTTCTGTTGTGGCCACGCGCAGATGACGGACGGCCGCGTGCTGTTCGTCGGAGGCACCTCCAAGGGGGTGTACGGCCACAAGGGTGTGCAGATCTTCGATCCCAAGCGCTACTCGACGCCCGAGGAGACGAGCGGTGGGCTGACGTACAAGTACGGCTGGGCCGTCATCGACGCGATGAAACGTGACCGCTGGTACCCCACCATCACGCCATTGCCTGACGGGCGGATGCTGGTGAGTTCGGGCTTGCACCACTTCGAGATGGTGACTTTCGGTGGCATGTCGGGCGCGAGCACGGCGATCGAGAACCGGCCTCATATCGTCGAGCTCACGCGACAGCCCAAGTGGTCGCTGTACGGAAGCATCGGCAATCCCTTCTTCCGCACGCCACCCTCCTCGCGGCAGGACCACACACTGGTCTACTGCGCCAGCGCGGCCATGCATGACCACGACCAGAGCGGCTTGGTCATGCTCTACGGCGGGCGAGATGCGGGCGGTAGCGTGCTCTCCGATTTCTGGCTCGGCTGGCGCGTGGGGTTCGATGCGTCCGAGAGCTGGTCGTGGCGTGCGATCAGTGGCTCGGGATTCCCGAGCGGGTTCGTGGGGCGTTACGAGCACTCGGCAGTAGTCGTCAAAGGGAGCAGCTCGAACTCGGGTGACATGTACATCTACGGTGGCCGGACCGGCGCCGCGAGTACGACTGCGAGCAGCCAACTCTGGAAGGTGGCGGTGGTCATCTCCGTCGGCGAGAACCCGGACACCACGTTCGTGACGACGACTGTGACGAATCCCTCGACCACGGGTACGGGGCCCGGCCAACGCAACGGCCATACCGCAGTGCTGGACGAGTACTCCAATGGCACGACCACGGTGCGGCGGATGCTCGTCTTCGGCGGGCGCAAGGCCGACGGCACACTCGCTGACGATGCGATGTACCAACTCAACCTATCCACCCTCGTCTGGTCGAAGGCGGTGGATGAGACAAACGACAACTCCAGGGCGCGCTACCGGCACACGGCGGTGATGGACAAGGACGCGAGCTACCTACCGCTCGCCCGGCCGAGACGCATGGTGGTGTTCGGAGGCGAGGGCCCCTCGGGACTGACCAACTCGACGATGATCCTGCGCCGCTGCAACTACTCCGCCGGAGGTTGCACCACGCCCGATCAGTTGAGCTGGGAGAACTCGGGCTCGCAGACCAATCCGCCCAGCGCCCGCTTCATGCACTCGGCCATGCACGACGTGGAGTGGAACCGCATGGTGGTGTTCGGTGGCGACTCGACTGGATCGAACGACTTCTCACGGGTGATGTGGTCGCTGTCGCTCGAGTCTGAGCTGTCGGGGCAGTACAACACTCCGCTCGCGTGGGAGGCGCTCCCTGCGGACTCCCTGAGCTCCGACATCATGGCGCGAGCCCGGCACGTGTCCATCTACCACCCGCGCTACGTGGTGGAACGGCTGAGCGAGGTGTTCGATCCGGGTGCCTCTCAGGGCCAGCGCTGGACCGACGTGTCGGCCGCGCCGGTCTACGACCAGTGGACCTACCCGTTCCAGTTCGTGCTGCCCTCGGGCAACGTGTTCTCCGCTGGTCGGAGCACGCGCACGCCCTACACCGTGACCGCGGGGAAGAGCACCAACAATGCCGGCAGTCGGCTGTTGCGCCGGCCGAGCGCCTCGCCCTCGACCTGGCGGTGGAGCGCGGGCGACAGTGCGTACACGAGCTTCAGCACCGGCGGCAGCGCGGCCGTGATGTTCGAGCCGGGCAGGATCATGAAGATGGGGCAGCCCTGGAAGACCCCGACGCAGCCCTACTCGACCATCACGCGGATCGAGTTCGATGCGAATGACGCGCCAGCTTCGAGCGGCGGGTGGGTGAAGGAGGCAGTGGCGGGTGTTGAGGCGGACCGTCCTCAGCCGCGCGTCGAGCCGAACATGACCATGCTGCCCGACGGCAACGTGCTGGTGTCGGGCGGCCGCAGCAAGCACGAGGACGATGGCGTCGCATACAAGCGCCCGCAGATCTGGTATCCGGCGACGAACACTTGGTCAGTCCGCACCCATCTGGCGGAGGATCCCAGCACGCGCGGCTACCACTCCACGGCTCTGCTCACCCCGGACGCACGGGTCATCTCAGCCGGCGGGAGTCAGCAGAACAACGCCAACAACACGGTGGGCAAGGACAGCCTCGGCACCTTCGCGGTGTTCTCACCGCCCTACCTGTACTCCGACGCCACCACGCTCGCGGTGCGTCCGCCGGTCGGGTCCCCCGGACACCCGCAGGTGATCCGGCCCGGGCAGGTGTTCACCGTCTGCACCGACAGCGCGGTATCAGTGGCCGAGGTGGCGCTGCTCAAACCAGGCAGTGCGACGCATGCGTTCAACATGGACCAGCGCTACGTGCCGTTGACGTTCACCCGGGCGACCACACTCGGCTCGCAGCGTCTGCATGTGACTGCTCCGGCGAGCATCAACCACGCCCCTCCCGGCGACTACTTCCTGTTCCTGGTGGGAGCCTCCGGCGCGCAGTCGGTCGGTCGCTGGATGCGGGTCGAGACCAGCGCTGGCGCTGATGCATGCGATTCCCAACGCGCTCCGAGAGTCACGGACCTGGCGGCCTGTTGGGACGACATTCAGGATCGCATCTTCCTCACGTGGACCGGAGTCGCCGACGACACTTTGTTCTCGGGTTCGGGCACACCCACCGCCATCGAGGCGAGGTACCGGATCGGGGCGTCGATCGGCAACGAGACGGACTGGGGCAACGCCAGCGCGGTCTCGTTCGCGGACCCGGCCGCGCCGGCCCACGGGATCTCGCACGCCAAGTCGTTCTCGCCGCCCAGCTCCGGCACCTACTACTTCCGCCTCAAGACACTGGACGACAACGGCAACTGGTCGGTGATGAGCAATCAGTTCACGGTCGTCGTGGAGCAGGACTCCTATACCGAGTGCTTCGAGGGCGGTGGCAGCGGCGGCGGTGGTGGCGGTTCCAGCATGCGGATTGCCACGGCGTCCACACGCCTGCCGAACGGGCAGCCCACGACACAGCTCCAGAACGCGACCTCCTTGTTCCCGCGACCCGTGCGGGGCGTGGAGCTCGAAGACCTGGTCAGGCTCGGGTTCGATCCGAGCCAGGGGACCGAGGAGGCCCACATCTGGGTGGCGGCCTCCAGTCGATCGGCGATGCAGCTCGACCACCTGCGGCTGCTCAAGCTGGATCACGACAGCTCGCGCGAGGCCGTGCGGTGCGGCGAGGGGATCGTGACGGGTGTGGCTGCGCCTGTGGACTCCCTCCACCTGGAGGGCCGGGTCGTCGCCAGACTCGAAGGCGGACTCCTGCTCGAGACCGGCCAGTCGCTGGACGTCGACTTGGGCGCCTCGACGACCCTGCTCGCTTCGATCGCGAGGTCCGCAGAGGTGGTTCGCGGCCAGCGCAACGGCGTGCTGGTCCAAGTGCCGAGTGGCGAGGGCTGGATCACTCACTCTCGACTGGTGCCTCGCCGCGTCGCCGAGCCCGTCGCGATCGCGGTCGGCACACATCGGGTCCGACTCCACGCGCTGGAGGATGTGACGATCGAGCGAATCGAGCGCTTCACCGAGATGTCCGCTGCCTCGGCATCGGCGCTGACCCTGACGGGGGCGACGAGCCCGTCGGAGGAGGACGTGAGAGACCATTTCTCCGCAGCCGACAGTTCCTCGGCGACGCTCGCCGCGGGCGCCGCGGCGCATGCGACGTTCGCCGCGCCCATGTCTGAGGAGGGCCTCACGCGGACGTGGTTCTTGTCGGCTGTGGCCCGCCTCGGCTCGACGGGTTCTGGCACGTTGGCCTCTCGTGTCGAAGGTGAGTCCTCCGTTCCACTGCGCTTCGCGCTTCATCAGAACCAGCCCAACCCGTTCTCGAGACGCACGACGATCGCGTTCGACCTGCCGCGGGGCGAGTCGGTGTCGCTCGAGGTGTTCGATGCCAGTGGCCGGCGCGTGCGGACATTGAGCCAGGGTTGGCGGCCGGCGGGGAGCCACCGGGTCGAGTGGGACCAGCGCGATCGGCACGGCTCGCTCGTGCGAGCGGGCGTCTACCTCTACCGGCTCCGCAGCGCTGGCTCAGGCGTGGTCGAGCGCAAACTGGTGGTGCTGCCATGAAGGGGTCGAAGAATCGCGGGGTGACGCGTCGAGGGAGTGGCCCTGATCTCGCTTGGCAGGGATTTGCCGGCTTCCTCGCCGTCCTTGGCGCGTTGTCGACCGGTGGCGCGAGGCCGGTGTCTGGCGCGCCCGTCATCGAGCCCGACTTCCACCTCCCGCTCACCACGATCGGAACGTCCTCCCAGCACGAGAGCGATCCGTCGCTGGTGCTGGATGGCGCGAGAGGGCTGCTGGTGTGGAAAGAGGGCGAGTCGGGCTCGATCGCGAACGGTGGTGCGCACTACTCCGCCACTTTCGACGGCGGGTTGACTTGGATGCCGGCCGTGGCGCTTCCCCGGACGCCGACGATGTCCAGGCAGGGTGCGCCCGCATTCGCCGTCGCCGGGTCCGGTCGGTTCCACTACCTCTCCGTCCAGCCCACGGCGTTCCAGTTCCAGCAGCTCCGGCTCGAGACCGCGGACCTCTCGAGTGGGGCGGTGGTCTGGGTGCGCAACCTCGTGCTGCCGGGGGGGCACACGTCAGTGGTCTACCCCGACATCGCGTGCGACCGCGCCACAGGTGTCGTGCACGTGACCTACACGCACTACGACGACATCGAGAGCGGCCTCGCCTCGCCCAGCCGCATCTACTATCGGCGATCGCTTAATGGGGGGGGCACCTGGGAGGCGACCGTGCAGGTGTCCGCGGAAGGCTGCGACCGTTCGCGAGTCGCCGTCGGACCCGACGGAGAGGTGTACCTGGCTTGGGTGGACGCCATCGGTGAGCGCATCCGCATGCGCCGCTCCGATGACGGCGGACTCACTTTCGGACCGGAGCGCGAAGTCGCCTCGTTCATGGACAACCGCAACGCAGGCATGTACTCATGGCGGCGACCGACCTACACTCCGCATCCGGTCTACTCACAGGACGAGGCTGTGCCCGACGTGCCCCGGCTGGCAGTCGACATGGGACCGGGGCCGAATCGCGGACGGGTCTACATGACATGGACGGACCATGCTGCGGGCACGCGCGGCCCCCATACCGGCAATAGTGTGGAGGGCTTCCCCAATTCGACGTTCGAGACCGCGACCGTCGTGCCCATCGGACACGATCTGTATGGCTACACCGAGAGCGCCGACCAGGGGGGCAGTGTCGATGTGTGGGGGTTCGATGGCGTGGCAGGCCAGACGGTGTGGGTCTCGGGACGGGTCAGCCTCGACCCGAGCCCGGGCTACGTGGAGACCAAGCTGCAGGTGATGTACTGCCGCACGCCCGGTGGCGATGTGGCCGAGATCGCGCGCACCAACACGGTGCAGGAGCAGCTCCCGGGCGATCCGCCGGTGTATGCCATGCGGCCCATGCTGTTCACGCTTCCGAGCACCGGGCGCTACTACTTCATCGTCGGCGGGCACGGACCGTTCTCGTCCAACTACACGATCTCGCTGCGCGACTGGCAGGTGAGCCCGTCATCGGCAT
>JAYWEM010000195.1:0-15204 GCA_043779265.1 bacterium
CCCATGCCTGTCATCTCCATCTGACCCTCCCGAGGGAGGGTTACCTATCAGATGGCAGGACGATGGCCCCACGGGTGACATCTTAGATGGCTTGATGCGTGACATTGACGTGACGTGCGGTCCGTTGCTAGCGTCCGCTCGCTTCCGCAGGGATGTCGCACCCGATGTGGACTCGAACCGGGGAGGCTCGTTGCATCGCCCTCGCACCGCTCGACGAAGTTGGTGGCTGTACGGATGTCTTGGCCTGGTGGCGTGGCTGGCCATCACGAGCAGCGCGTCCGCACAGGAGACGGAGCAGATCGCGAGAGCACCGCTCGCCCCGTCGGGTCTGACGTTCTCCGACATTCCGAATGACGCGGGCCGGGCCATCAGCCTGGCTTGGACGCTGTCTCCGGATGACACCGCCGCCAATGGACTCGTGAGCAGCTATCAGATCGAACGCGGGGCGAGCCCGGCAGGTCCCTGGGAGGTCCTCGACACGCTGCTCGCGGGCGTGACGGCCAAGACGGACAACACGCTGCGGCGCAACGAGCGCTACTTCTATCGGATCTCGGCGTTCGGACCGGGTGGCCTGACCCCCGCGGGCGCCGCCGCCGGGCCCGCGATCGCGCGCTCGACTTGGTTCAACTCGACTCGGTGGAGCGTCCTGACGTTCATGGTGACGTTCTTCCTCTTCGTCCTCTACTACACTTCGATGGCCCAGGCGGGGAAGAAACCGTTCGTCCGGCGCCTCGCGGGCATCGACGCCATCGAAGAGGCCATCGGTCGTGCCACCGAGATGGGCCGTCCGGTGCTCTACATCCCCGGCGTGACGGACATCGATGATATCCAGACCGTCGCAGGCTTGGTGATCCTCGAAAGCGTGGCCAAGATCACCGCTCGCTACGACACGCCGATACGCGTTCCGGTCGCCTATCCGATTCCGTTCACGATCGCGCAGGAGATGGTGAAGAGCGGCTACCTGAATGCCGGCAGCCCCGAGCGATTCGAGCCCGATAGCGTGCGGTTCGTCTCTCCGGAGCAGTTCGCATATGTCGCCGCGATCAGCGGCATCATGCTTCGTGAAAAGCCGGCGGCCCATATCTACATGGGTGCGTTCTTCGCCGAGTCGCTGCTGCTCGCGGAGACCGGATTCTCGACCGGTGCCATCCAGGTGGCGGGTACCGCGAACGTGCACCAGTTGCCCTTCTTCGTCGTCGCGTGTGACTACACGCTGATCGGCGAGGAGCTGTATGCGGCGAGTGCGTACCTCTCGGGCGAACCCAAACTGGTCGGCGGCCTCAAGGGCGCCGACCTGCTCAAGATCCTCATCATCGTGTTCGTACTGGTGGGCAGCGGGCTGGAGTCAGCCGACATCCATTGGGTCTCGGACTGGGCCAGAACCCGCTAGGAGAACAGCGTGAAGCGTGAGTTGCCTCTGTTCCTGACGGCGGTGATCGGCTTGTTCATGATCCTGTCGTTCTTCGTCCCGCACCAGTGGGTGAGCGTGCCGGCCGACTTCCTGCAGCAGTGCGCCGTCATCGTGGTCGCGTTCGGCTACGTCCTCGGTGGCGCGAACGTGCTTCGCGTGAACCTCGACGGGATCTCACGGCGGCAGACGGACTGGCCGTACAAGATCGTGCTGGTGGTCGCCGTGTTGGGCACGATGTTCTTCGGATTCAAGGAGGGGTCGGGCTGGCAGGATCCTTCCACCGTCTCGATGTGGATCTACAACCGGCTGTACTCGCCGATGCAGGCCACGATGTTCTCGCTGCTGGCGTTCTTCATCGCCTCGGCGGCGTTCCGTGCCTTCCGAATCCGCACGTTCGAAGCCGGCCTGCTCGCGATCGCCGCGCTCATCGTGATGCTCGGCCGAGTCCCGGTGGGCGATCAGATGACGGGCTTCCTGCCGGAATGGATGCGCCTCTCGAGCCTCCAAGAGTGGATCATGGGCAACCCGCAGAACTCGGCCAAGCGCGCCATCCTCATCGGAGCCGCGATGGGCGTGATGGCGACCGGTCTGCGCGTCATCCTCGGTATCGAGCGCTCCTATCTGGGCGGGGGGGACTGACATGAACCTCTCGTGGCTGGAGAAACTCGACCGTCGCTGGTTGTTCCTGATCGTCGCGCTGCTGGTCCTGGGGCCGCTGCTTCGGCCCCTCGGACTGCCTCTGACGACGTCGGCTCCGGTGAAGCAGTTCCACGACACCGTGGCGGGTGTGCCGGATGGCTCGATCATCCTCCTGTCGTGCGATTACGACCCGGGCGCCAAGCCCGAACTCGTGCCGATGACCAAGACTGCGCTTCGCCAGCTGTGGGACAAGCAGTGCAAGCTGGTGATCACGTGTCTGTGGAATGGCGGGCCGGGTCTGATCGATGCCACGATCGAGGAGGTCGCGAACGAGTATCGCGCCAAGGGCGTGCCTCTCGAGTACGGCAAGGACTACGTGTTCCTCGGATACAAGGCCGGCAACGAGGCCGTGATGGTGCTGATGGGGCAGGGCATTGCCAATGCCTTCCCGCGCGACCACCGCGGCAATGTCACCAGGAGCCTGCCGCTCATGACCAAGGTGCGTGACTACTCGACATTCCCGTTGCTGGTGAACATCTCGGCCGGCTACCCGGGCACCAAGGAGTGGGTTCAGCAGGTGAACACCCGGTTCCAACTTCCGATGGTCTCCGGATGCACCGCCGTGAGCGCGCCCGAGTACTACGCGTATCTGCAGGCGGGCCAGCTCAGCGGGCTGCTGGGCGGCATGGCGGGCGCGGCGGAGTACGAAAAGATCCGTGAGGAGAAGGGCTCGGCCACCAAGGGCATGGACGCGCAGTCATTGGCGCACATCTTCATCGCGCTCTGCATCATCATGGGTAATGTCGTGATGTGGACGAAGGGGGGCAACCGATGACATCCGATTTCGGCGTCTGGGTTGCGGCTCTGCTCACGCTCTTCGTCTTCTCGTTCCTGTACAAGGACAACCCGTTCTACAAGTTCGCTGAGCATCTCTTCGTGGGGGTCTCGGCGGGCTACTACATCGTCCTCAACTTCTGGACGGTGATCTACACGAACCTGTGGAACCCGGTCGTCGCGGCGTTCGCCGGAGGCCTTCCCGGCGGTCCGTTCGCGGCCTCTCAGGGCGACTATCGCGCGTGGTACATCCTGCCGGGGATCCTCGGCTTCCTCCTGTTCACGCGCCTCTCGAGCAAGATCGACTGGATGTCCCGGTGGTCGCTGGCCGTCATCATCGGCGTCTACGCGGGCCTCAAGACGACGGGCTTCGCGCAGGGCGATCTGGTGGAGCAGGTCGCCGCCAGCATCCAGCCGCTGTGGATCCCGGGCGACCTGCTGGGCTCGATCGACGCGATCATCTTCACGGTCGGTCTCATCGCCTCGCTGCTCTTCTTCTTCTTCAGCCGCGAGCACAAGGGCGCCCTCGGAGCCGCCTCGAGGCTCGGCGTGCTGTTCCTGATGGTGAGTTTCGGTGCCGGGTACGGCTACACCGTCATGTCGCGAATCTCGCTCCTGATCGGCCGCTTCCAGTTCCTGCTGGAGGACTGGCTCGGGATGAAGTGAGCCTCGAACAAAGCATCGAGTCTGTCCGACGCCCCCGGCCGCGAACGCGCGCCGGGGGTTCTCGTCAGGTGGCGGCATGAGGCTCCATGTCGATTCCCCGGCCGCTGTCGGCGAGCAGATGGCCATCGATCGAGCGGCGTTCGAGCGTGCGATGCGTGTAGGCCTCGCCGGGCCGGTGTTGCGGCTGTTCCGCTTCGAACCCGCTGGGATCACGCTCGGGGCGTCCCAGGTGGCGGAGATGGAACTCGACCTCGCGCGCTGCACCGAGGACGGCGTCGCCTGGGCGCATCGCCCGACGGGCGGACGAGCGATCTTCCACGGCGAGGAGTGGACGTTCTCCCTGCTGGCGCGGCTCGGCGACGGGGGATGGGCGGCCGATGCGCGTGCCGCGTATCAGCGGACCAACGCGTTGATCGGCCGGGCACTGGTGAGGCTCGGCGCGCCGGTCGCGCTCGACGAGGGGAGCGCGAAGGGTGTGGGCGCGCCGCGCAGCCGTGGCGGGGCTGCGCCGCCTTGCTTCGCCACGAGTGCCAGGCACGAACTGACTCTGGGGGGGCGCAAGTGCGCCGGTATCGCGCAACGCGTGGGGCGCTGCCATGTATTGCAGCAGGGGAGCCTGCTCATCGGGCCCGGGCATGAACGCTTGGCGGACTACGCGGCTGGACCGCCGGAGAGACAGGACGAACTGCGGGAATCGATGCGTCACTCGTCGGTGGAGATGGGCCCGTGGATCGGGGACGGTCGCACGCTCGATGACCTGGCGGAGGCGATCGAAGCCTGTTCGGAGGGCCCCGTTCGTCGGACACAGGCCGCGTCGGTCCGCTTGCCCCACTGATCGAGGGTCGATTCGGTCATCGTCTCGGCGTTCTTCCGGGCCATCGTGACTGTCGCTCCCTCGAATGGCTCTCTATACTGCGCCGCGTCTTGTCGATCTGTGTGTCTTGGCCCCGAGGGAGGACCTCATGCGTCATCGAATCGTCGCCGCGTTCGCGGCCCTGTCACTGCTCGCCCTGATCGCCGGTTGCGGCGGGGGTGCGGCTCCGCGCTCGGCGTGGGTCGATTCGAACCCGCTGCCGCAGGACACCATGATGACGCCCATGAACGAGATCGGCGTGCACGGCGGCCGTTTCGTGATCGGTGCGACCTCGAGTCCGAAGACGTTCAACGCCCTCATGGCGAATGAGACGTCCACGACCGACGTCATCCGCTTCATGTTCGTCGCGCTGACCGACATCGACTACAAGACCCAGCAGGACCGGCCGCTGCTCGCCAAGTCGTGGGAGGTCAGCCCGGACGGCCTGACCTACACGTTTCACCTGCGCCGCGGTGTGCGGTTCTCCGATGGCACGCCCATCACGAGCGCCGACGTGAAGTTCAGCTTCGATGTCGTGATGGACCAGACGCTCCACCCGTCCATGCAGGACGGCCTGACCATGACGGTGGCCGGCAAGCGCGTCGCCTACACCTACAGCGCTCCGGACAGCCACACCTTCGTCATCAGCTCGCCCCGCGTGGATGCGCTGATGCTGGCGCATGTCGGCTCCGTCTACATCATGCCTCGGCACTCCTTGATCCGCGCCTTCGAGAGTGGGGACTACGCCTCGATCTACGGCACCAACACGTCGCCCGACAGCATCGTCGCCAGCGGCCCCTACCGTCTCAAGGAGTACGTGCACGATCAGCGGACGATCATCGAACGGAACCCGCACTGGTTCGGCGTCGACGCCAACGGGCAGCGTCTGCCGTACCTCGACCAGATCGTGTACGTCGTGGCCAAGGACCAGGACGTCGCCGCGCTGCGCTTCGAGCAGGGCGAGCTCGACGGGCTCGACAACGTGAAGCCCGAGAACTACGCCTCCTATGTGGACAAGGCCAAGGGAGGCGACTTCGTGTTGCACGACATCGGCCCATCGTTCAACACGAACTTCTTCTGGTTCAACCTCAACATCGCCAAGCAGGACGGCCCGGACCGCAAGAAGGGTCGGCCCATCGTGGACGCGGTCAAGTACAGCTGGTTCAACCAGCGCGACTTCCGCCGCGCCGTCTCCCATGCCATCGATCGTGAGGCGCTGATCAAGGGCCCGTTCCAGGGTTTCGCGATCAAGGGTTGGTCGACCATGACGCCCGGCAACGCCCGTTGGCACGACCCCGCGTTCCAGGGCGCCGACTTCGATACGGCGGAGTCCAAGAAACTGCTCGCTGGTCTCGGGTTTGCGGACAAGAACGGTGACGGCATCCTCGAGGATACGAAGGGCAACCCGATCCGATTCACGATGATGACGAACGGCGACAACCGCATCCGCGTCGACATGCTCAACTTGATCAAGGATGACCTGCGCAAGGTCGGTATCGACATGCTGCCGACGCCGCTCGACTTCAACACGCTCGTCACCAAGTTCCGCAGTGACTTCACCTACGAGACCGCGCTGCTGGGCCTCGGCTCGGCCGTTCCGTCGGACCCGGGCATGGGCATGAACGTGTGGAAGTCCTCGGGCCTGACCCACTACTGGAATGCCAAGCAGGTGACGCCCGCGACACCGGAGGAAGCGCGCATCGACGCTCTGATGGAAGCCAATGTCGGGACGTCGGACTACGAGGAGCGCCGCAAGTCGTTCCGGGAGGTCATGGCCATCGTCAACGACCAGGCCTGGGTCGTGTGGCTGCCGGTCCAGAAGATGATGCTGCCCGTGCGATCGAAGTTCGGAAACGTCGACCCGAGCCCGATGCCGCATCGCATCCTGTGGAACGCGGACGTGATCTACGTGAAGCCAGGCGCGGGCAAGCGCTAGGCGATGCGCACCTACATTCTCCGCCGTCTCCTGCAGACGATTCCGCTGCTGCTGGGGATTTCCGCGCTGACGTTCGTGCTCCTCCAGGCGGCGCCAGGGGATTTCCTCAACATGATGGCGGAGAATCCGGCGATCTCGGCCGAGACTCTGGAGCAGATGCGGAAGAACTTCGGTCTCGACCGCCCCTGGTATGTGCAGTACTTCGTCTATCTCAAGAACATCTTCCTTCACTTCGATTTCGGACAGTCGTTCTCACGTCACCAGCCCGTGTTCGAGGTGCTCAAGCAGGGTCTCGCCAACACGCTGTTGCTCGCCTCCGCTGCGATGGTGATCACGTGGGGGCTGGCCATCCCGCTCGGCGTTCTGGCGGCGGTCAAGCAGTACTCCCTCCAGGACAAGGCGCTGTCGCTGATCGCGTTCGTCTGGCTGAGCATCCCCGAGGTGCTGTCGGGGCTGCTGCTGTTATTCCTGGCGGCGCAGACGGGCTGGTTCCCCCTCGGCGGCATGACCTCGCTCGATCATGACCTGATGCCCCCGATCCAGCGCTTCTGGGATCTGCTCCGTCATCTGGCGTTGCCGGCGCTCGTGGTCGGCCTGGTCCCGCTCGCGGGACGCATGCGTCAGATGCGAGGCAACCTGCTCGATGTGCTGCGGCTCGACTACGTCACCACGGCGAGGGCCAAGGGCCTCGACGAGCATGTGGTCATCTACAAGCACGCGTTGAGGAACGCACTGAATCCGCTCATCACGCTGTTCGGATTCACGCTCGGCTCGCTCGTCTCGGGTTCGTTCGTGGCGGAGTTCATCTTCTCGTGGCCCGGTCTCGGCAGCATCACGCTCGAGGCGCTCAACACCCAGGACCAGTACCTGGTGATGGGGGCCGTGCTCATGGCCTCGACCGTGCTCGTGTTGGGGAATCTGATCGCCGACCTGCTGCTCGCGGTCGTCGATCCGCGCATCTCCTATGACTGAGCCCATGCTGGCCACGACTCCTCCTGAGGCGCCGCGTCGATCGCTCACGCCCGGCCAGATCTTCTGGCGGCAGTTCCACCGGAACTCGCTCGCGGTGGCCGGACTGTGGCTTCTCGGCCTGCTCTACGGTATGACGCTCCTCGCGCCGTTCCTCGCGCCCTACAGCGAGAACTCGATCGACCGCACACGTTTCTACCATCCACCGACGCCGCTGCGTTGGGTGGATGCCGATGGCCGATTCCATGCGATCCCGTTCATCCACCCGACGCGGGAGATCGCGACCAGCCGCTACGAGGAGGATCGGACTCGGACGCTCCCGATTCGATTCTTCGTCCAAGGCGAGCCCTACAAGTTGTGGGGCATGCTCCCGATGGACCGCCATCTCTACGGAGTCGAATCGGGCGAACGCATCTTCCTGATGGGCGCCGATCATCAGGGTCGATGTGTGTGGACGCGCCTTCTGTTCGGCGCCCAGATCTCGCTCAGTGTCGGACTGATCGGCATTGCGATCTCGTTCACGCTCGGCATGCTGCTGGGTGGCATCTCGGGCTACTTCGGGGGATGGATCGACACGATCGTGATGCGTTTCGTCGAACTGCTGTTGAGCATTCCCGGGCTCTATCTGATCGTCGCACTGCGTGGGGTGTTCCCGAACGACCTGCCGAGCGAGCAGATCTACCTGGCGATCATCGCGATCCTCGCCTTCATCGGGTGGGCCGGATTGGCGCGTGTCATCCGCGGCATGGTGCTCTCGATCCGCAAGGCCGACTACATCGCCGCGGCGGAGGCGCTCGGGATGTCGAGAATGCGCATCATCATCCGACACATCCTCCCCAACACGCTCTCGTACGTCATCGTCGCGGCCACAATCGCGGTTCCGGGCTACATCCTCGGCGAGGTGTTCCTGTCGTTCCTCGGCGTCGGGGTGCAGGAGCCATCCGCCTCGTGGGGCAACATGCTCAATCAGGCGAGGTCGCTCGCCGCCCTCCGCTACTATCCGTGGATGCTGTTCGTCCCCGGCGTGGCCATCTTCTTGACCGTGATGGCCTATAACTTCTTCGGTGACGGGTTGCGCGATGCTCTCGACCCGCGCAAGACCCCGGGAGGCAAGGGATGAGCGAGCCGCTGCTCGAGCTGCGCGATCTGCAGACGCACTTCTTCACCGACGATGGTGTCGTCCGCGCTGTCGACGGGGTGTCCTACGACATCCAGCCGGGCGAGACGCTGGCGGTCGTGGGCGAGTCCGGCAGCGGCAAGAGCGTCACGGCACTCTCGATCCTGCGTCTCGTGGCGGACCCGCCCGGCCGCATCGTCGGAGGGACGATCAAGTTCCGCGGTCGCGATCTGCTGCCTTTGCCGATCGCGGAGATGCGGGCCATCCGGGGCAAGGAGATCTCGATGATCTTCCAGGAGCCCATGACCTCGCTCAATCCCGTCTACACGTGCGGCGAGCAGATCATCGAGGTCGTGATGCTCCACGAGAGGCTGCCGCGGATCGAGGCGCGTAAGCGCGCAATCGAGATGCTCGCGCTCGTCGGGATCTCATCGCCCGAGCAGCGCGTGGATGAGTACCCGCACCAGATGTCGGGGGGGATGCGTCAGCGCGTCATGATCGCGATGGCGCTGGCGTGCAAGCCCGCGATCCTCATCGCCGATGAGCCGACCACGGCGCTCGATGTGACGATCCAGGCGCAGATCCTCGAGCTGCTGAAACGGTTGCAGAAGGAGATGGGCATGGCCGTGCTGCTGATCACGCACGATCTCGGAGTCGTCGCCGAGACCGCGGATCGCGTGGCGGTCATGTACGCAGGACAGGTCGTCGAGTATTGCGATGTGGTGAGCACGTTCCGAAGGACGCGGCATCCGTACACCGCCGGCCTTTTGGCATCGCTGCCCAAGCTGGGCGAAGAGGGGACGTCGCTGCGGGTCATCCCGGGCAACGTTCCGAATCCGGCTCGATTCCCGAGCGGCTGCCGCTTCCACCCGCGCTGCCCGCTCGCCGACGCGCGCTGCCGCAGTGAACTGCCGTTGCTGCGTGAACTGACTCCCGGGCATCTGGTGCGTTGTCATCGGGCCGAGGAGATCGCCTCCGGCACGGTCGACCCGGTCGGAATTGGGGAGGTGCCCCGTGGCTGAAGCGTTGCTCGAGGTCTCGGGACTCAAGAAGTACTTCCCGATCAAGAAGGGCCTGCTCTCCAGAGTCGTCGGGCATGTGAAGGCCGTCGATGGCGTCAGCTTCCAGGTGCGCCAGGGTGAGACGCTGGGGCTGGTCGGCGAGAGCGGTTGCGGCAAGACCACGACCGGGCGCTGCATCCTGCGGCTGATCGAGCCCACCGAGGGCAAGGTCCGCTTCCAGGGCCGCGAGGTCACGGAGATGGGGAAGCATGAGCTGCGCGCGATGCGTCGCGAGATGCAGATCGTCTTCCAGGATCCCTACTCGTCGCTCAATCCCAGGCTCACCGTCGGCAGCATGTTGGGCGAGGCGCTCGAGATCCATCGGCTCGCCAAGGGTCCTGCGATCCGCGAGCGGGTCGCCGAACTGCTTCACATGGTCGGACTGTCGCCCGATCATCAGCGGCGCTACCCGCACGAGTTCTCCGGGGGCCAGCGCCAGCGGCTCGGCATCGCTCGGGCCCTCGCCGTGAGCCCCAAGCTGATCGTGCTCGACGAACCGGTCTCCGCGCTCGATGTGTCGATCCAGGCGCAGATCATCAATCTTCTGCAGGAGCTGCAGAGCAGGCTCGGCTTGACCTACCTGTTCATCGCCCATGATCTCTCGGTGGTCGAGCACATCAGCGACCGGGTCGCTGTCATGTATCTCGGACGGATCGTGGAGCTGGCGGATCGTGCGACGCTCTATCGCGACCCTCGCCACCCGTATACGCAGTCGTTGCTGTCCGCGGTTCCGGTGCCCGATCCCGAGCGACGCAAGTCGCGCATCGTCCTCAAGGGAGATGTCCCCAGTCCTGCCTCGCCGCCCTCGGGTTGCAGCTTCCATCCCCGCTGTTTCCTGGCGGAGGAGCGTCAGGGATTGGCTCGCTGTTCGGGTGAGGAGCCGATGCTGCGTGAGGTCTCACCGGGTCACTGGGTGAGCTGTCACTTCGCCTGAGGCGCGATTCGGGGGATTCGCCCCACGAGTCGTGGTGGAGCGGGGCACTTGCCGCACTTGTGCGATGCGCGCACGGGCATCCTGCGATGGTCCGTGCTCTCGTGCGTCAGCACCCGGCCGCTGAATTCGCAGGCTCGTGACGCATTCGCAAGCAGATGCGCTCCGAGTGCGGGGCGGTCCACCCGATGGCACGCAGGTTGCCCTACTCGTCTGCACATGCCGCGGCGGTGGCAACGCCGCCCCGGCCCAGACGTTCCCTGGGTGACTCGTGCTTTGCGGTCTGTGGGCTGATCCCCCTATCGCGAGCGAAGGAGTCTTACGGTCCGCACACGGTCGACCTGGGGACGAACATCGGGCCCCGAAGCCCTCGGCGCATTGGCCATCGTGCTCGACTCGCGCGACCGCGGAACGGGGCCCATGAAGTACCCCCTGAGCCGTTCTCTCCACATGAGAGAGCGGCTCAGGGTCTTTCCCGGTGTGCGTTGACCACCCCCTGACCCGCTGGTAGGTTGCCGTTTCGCCCTTCTCCCGTAGGGGGAGAGGCGGATCGGAGCCCATGGATCGTCCTCGCAGGCGGCAGGCACTCGGCATGGTGGAGACTCTCGGATTCGTGGCCTCGGTCGAGGCGGCGGATGCCATGGTCAAAGCTGCCGAGGTGACGCTCGTTCGCTACGAGGTCACTCGGGATGCCCGGGTCACGGTGCTCGTGCGAGGGGAGCTGGCCTCGGTCGAGGCGGCGGTCGCCGCCGGATCGGCTGCGGCGGCTCGCGTCGGCGAGTGTCTTCATGGCCACGTCATCCCGGCTCCGGATTCCGAGCTCGAACCCATTCTCGGGGCTGCGGCCCCTGCTGCGACCAAGCCACGGAGGACGTGATGGAAGAAGCCCTGGGCCTCATCGAGACGCGCGGGTTCGTGGCCATGGTCGAAGCGACCGATGCCATGGTGAAAGCCGCCCGAG
Source organism: bacterium (assembly GCA_043779265.1). GTDB lineage: Bacteria > Eisenbacteria > RBG-16-71-46 > RBG-16-71-46 > RBG-16-71-46 > CADEFY01. The sequence goes on from JAYWEM010000195.1 coordinate 11,379, forward strand.
TCGAACTGGTGCATTACGAGAAGATCGGCGGCGGCTATGTCACGGCGATCGTGCGTGGCGATGTCGCAGCCGTGCGAGCCGCCACGGAGGCCGGCGCCGCCGCCGCCGCCAAGGTGGGCGAGGTGGTGAGCGTGCACGTGATCCCGCGTCCGCACGGCCAGCTCGAGGACGTGCTCCCGATTCGCCGTCCCGAGCCTGCCGGCAAGAAGTAGCCGATGATCCTGGCGCAGGTCATGGGCACGGTCGTGTCCACGCGCAAGGACTCGGGGCTCACCGGGCTCAAGCTACTCATCGTCCGCGAGGTCGACGCCGGCTTCCAGCCGGCTGGGAATCTCGTGGTGGCGGTGGATGCCGTGGGCGCCGGCGCCGGTGAGTTGGTACTCGTCGCGGCCGGCTCCTCGGCGCGTCTGACGGACGTCTCCAAGGACCGCCCGGTGGACCATGTCATCTGCGGCATCGTCGACACCGTCGAGACCAGCGGCCGCGACGTCTGGCGCAAGGGCCAGGGTGCGGTGAAGGGTAAGGCGTGAGCGTCGATCGGGGCCGCGTCGAGGCCATCGTGGCCGAGGTGCTGACCCGGCTCGAGGGCGATCCCTCGCGCACGACGGTGGGCCGGGATGCGCCGCTCGGGGTGCATGCGTCACTCGATGCCGCAGTCGAAGGAGCGAGGCGCGCTCAGAAGGCCTACGAGGCGACACCCGTCGCGGTGCGCGAGCAGATCATCGCGAGCGTGCGTCAGACGATGGCGACGCAGTACGAGACGCTCTCGAAGCTCGCGGTCGATGAGACGGGACTCGGCCGCGTCTCCGACAAGATCCTCAAGAACAAGCTGGTCACCGAGCGCACTCCGGGGGTCGAGGACCTCGAGCCCCACGTCTGGACCGGGGATCATGGGCTGACGCTGATGGAGCGCGCGCCCTATGGCGTGATCGCGGTGATCACGCCGGTCACGAATCCGTCCGAGACCATCCTCAACAACGGCATCTCGATGGTGGCGGGCGGGAACACCGCGGTGTTCTGCCCGCACCCGAATGCACGCCGCACCTCGATCCTGACGATCGACCTGTTCAATCGGGCGGCGCGCCGGGCGGGGGCGCCCGAGCCTCTGCTGCACACCGTGGCCGAACCGGCGCTCGAAGTGGCGCAGGCGTTGCTTCGCTATCCGGGTCTCCGACTGAACGTCGTGACGGGCGGGCCGGGCGTGGTGAGGGAGGCGATGGCCTCCGGCAAGAAGTCGATCTGCGCGGGCCCGGGCAATCCGCCGGCCGTCGTCGATGAGACGGCGGATCTCGAGCAGGCCGGACGCGATCTCGTCATGGGCGCCTCGCTCGACAACAACATCATCTGCACCGACGAGAAGGAAGTGCTCGCGGTGTCGATCATCGCCGACCGCCTCAAGGAGACGATGGCGAGGAACGGTGCCGTCGTCCTCGCCTCGCATCAGGTGGAGCAACTGCGCAAGCTCGTGATGGAGTACGAGAAGGGGCCGCGCCAGCACGGTGGCGTCAACAAGAAGTACGTCGGCAAGGACATCCAGGTGATCCTGCGTGACGCGGGCATCCCATGTGGACCCGACAAGCGCCTCGCCCTGTGCGAGGTGGACGCCGATCATCCGTTCCTGTGGACCGAGCTGATGATGCCGATTCTGCCGCTGGTTCGGATGCGGAATGTCGATGAGGCGATCGACTTCGCGCTGCTCGTCGAGCACGGCTATCGGCACACGGCCAGCATGCACTCGCGCAACATCGACAAGCTCTCGCGCATGGCGCGCCTGTGCGACTGCTCCATCTTCGTCAAGAACGGCCCCAACGCCTCAGGCCTCGGCTGGAATGGCGAGGGCCCCACCAGCTTCACGATCGCGAGCCCGACAGGAGAGGGAATGACGACCGCCCGTTCGTTCACGCGCCTGAGGCGCTGCACATTGGTCGACCGGTTCCGCATCGTATGAACCTGATCGCCCTTGCCGCAGTCGAGTGTTCGAGCATCGCCCAGGGCGTTGTGGTCGCCGACGGCATGCTGAAGCACGCCGAGGTCACGCTGCTCGCCTCGACAACGTTGAGCCCCGGCCGATTCTGGGTGTTGATCGGCGGTTCGGTCGCTGAGGTGCGAGCGTCGCATGGCCGCGGCATCGTGCTCGCAGCGGACACGCTCATCGATCAGCTCTTCCTGCCCCAGCTCGATTCACAGGTCCTGCCGGCGTTCGCCGGCGTCGCGACGTGGGGCGAGTCGGATGCACTCGGCGTGATCGAGACCCTGAGCGCCGCCTCCGCCATCGTCGCTGCCGACACGAGCGTCAAGGCGGCGACCGTGAGCCTGCGTCGCATCCGCCTCGCGGATGGCATCGGCGGCAAGGGCGTGGTCGCCCTTTCGGGCGCCGTCCACGATGTCCAGGCGGCGGTCGAGGCCGGCGCCCACTCGGCCCGCACGCGTGGTCTCCTCGCACGCTCGGTCGTCATCCCCCGCGTCGAGCCGCAACTGCGCGCCCGATTGTTCGGCTGATCGGGTCATGAATCTGGGGCGCGTCATCGGGACGGTCGTCTGCACGCAGAAGGTCCCGGCGTGGAAGGGCGAGCGCCTGTTGCTCGTCCAGCCCTGCGACCCCGCGGGCGAGCCGTTGGGAACCAGGCCGGTCGCAGCGGTCGATTGTGTCTCGGCCGCGCCGGGTCAGCTGGTGTTCTTCGTTCGGGGACGCGAGGCCTCGACGGCGCTCGGGAATCCGGACAATCCGGCGGATGCGGCCATCGTGGGCCTCGTCGATTCGCTCCGGCATGCGCCGGGGGCGACCCGCTGATGTTCATCGCGCGCGTCGTGGGGGAGGTCGTCGCGACCACCAAGCACCCGCACCTCCACGCACGGAAACTGCTGCTGGTGCAGGCGGAGCCCACGCCGGGGAGGCCCGCCTCGCAGCCCGTGATCGCGGTCGATTCGGTCGATGCCGGAATCGGGGACCGCGTTCTGGTGGCGGATGAGGGCAATGGTGCAGCTCAGGTGCTCAAGGCTCCTCGCGGCCCGGTTCGCACGGTCATCGTGGGGATCGTGGACGCCACGACGGAGGGAGCTTGAGAACCCGTTTCGCCTTACGCGGCGATTTGGCGTAGATTCCCCGGACTCTGGGTGGGAGGGGTTTCGAGCCTGCCACTGGTGGACGAGTGCTGGGATGTACTCGGAGCAGCCGGTCCCAGGATCGGCTGCAGCATCGAGTCCCAGGACTCGAGAACCTTCGGATGCTCATGTCGCCGGTTCTTCCGGCGATGGGTGATGGACGGTTTCTTCAGGGAGGACGGATCATGACCAAGGCGGACCTGGTGGAGCACATCTCCACACAGACCGGGGTCTCCCGGAATCACACCGCGATCATCGTCGACCAGCTTCTGGAGTCCGTTTGCAACGCCCTCAGCGAGGGCAAGCATCTCGAGATCCGCGGTTTCGGCACGTTCAAGGTGCGGGAGCGTCGCGCGCGTCGCGCGCGCAACCCGCGCAGCGGCACCGAGGTCCTGGTGCCGGCCAAGCTCGTGCCCGTGTTCAAGCCCAGCAAAGAGCTCAAGACGCTCGTGCTCGGCGGAGAGTCACCTGAACCGGTTGCCAACGAGGCGACCGTCTAACGAGGAGTCGGAATGGGTTCCGGGAAGAAGCGGAAGCGCAAGAAGATCGCGACACACAAGCGGAAGAAGCGTCTGCGGAAGAACCGCCATAAGAAGCGGATCCGCTGATCCCGCTGTGGACCGCGACCCGGTCCGCCGTCTCCTCGGCCGCGCCCTATTCGGGCGCGGCCGTTGGAGTTTCGACCCAGCCAAGCGACACCTCGGCGTGCGGCCCCGCATCTGGA